>CAZJMY010000435.1:0-5488 GCA_964546845.1 uncultured Myxococcales bacterium
GCCGCGGCCGACCAGCCCCAGCTTCATCGTCATCGGCCCCATCGTCCCGACCGTCACCGTGTACTGCGCGGCGCTGCCGATCGGCACCTTGGCCAGGTCGACGGCCAGCGGCGTCGGCGGCCCCTGCGCGATCTGGGCGGAAGCGGACAGCGGGAGCGCCAGCGCGAACAGGGCGGCGGCGCAGGTCGGGATCAGACGGAAAAGGCGCGACATGCGCGGCAGCATAAGCGAGGGCCCCGCCCGCGTCCATGCGGCAGCGCCGCAGTCGCCGCCGCCTCTAAGAAGGTGGGCGGTCGTCGAGGATCCGGACGTGCCCGACGCTGTAGGCGCCGTCCCCGCCCGACGGGTGGATGATCAGCTCGTCGCCCTTTTCGATCGCGGTCCCCGCCGGGAGCCGGAGCCGGCTGACGGCGAGGCCGCCCCCGTTCCATCGGGGCATGGCGCGGTCGCTCCACAGCAGGCGGCCGCCGCGCCGCAGCTCGACGGCGTAGATGTCGTTGTTGTCGGCGCTGATCTCCAGCCAGCCGCCGGCGCGCGCGCCATCCACCAGCACGCGCAGCCCGGCGCCGTCGACGAGGACGTTGCCCGGGTGGGACCAGGCGAAGTTCTCGGGCTTTCGGCCCTCGACCTCCGACAGACGAACGGTGAGAGGGGCGCCGGGCGGCGCGCAGCGCCGCGTGCCCGGACCGCCGGCCGCTTCGGCGAAGGCGAGCTCCTGGACCCAGGCCGGCGCGGCGGCCGCCTCGGGCGGCGCCACGGCGACGGAGATCGAAGCCGGCTCGTCGAGCTCCAGCACCTCCGCGGGCCGCGGGCCGGGCAAGCCCGATCGCTGCATCGTCCGTCCATGGCACCGGAAGCCGAGCGTGAGGTCGCCGCCCGGCGGCGTCAGGGTGACGCGCCAGCGGCCGGCGGGAACGGTGATGGCCGGCAACACGCCGGGATCGCGCCAGGTGACCTGGGCCGCCAGCTTGCCGGCGGGGTCTAGGCGCGCGGTCGCCTCCGACTCTTGCCCCGTCAGGAGATAGCCCGGAACCTCGATCCGGCCCGGGGCGCGGCGAATGCCCAGCGGTCCGTCCTCGCGCCGCACCCAGATCTCGGCGGTGGCCCGGTTTCCGACGTCGCCCTGGACGCGCATCCACTGATACAGCTGATGGAATGCCGGCATGCCCAGCATCTGTCGCCCCGACAGGAAGTTGGGGTCGCGCGCGCCGCCCGCGTTGTTGAACGAGATCAGGTCGGGGCGGCGGCCGAGCACGTACGCGCCGTCCCCCAGCTCGTGACCGATTCCGCCGTGTCCGAAGCTGGGCGGCGGGTGGCGCGCGATGTACGCGTCGTTCAGTCCCAGCATGTCCAGCGTGGGCAACTCGGACCAGTAAGGCAAGGCGCCGGCAGCGTCCACGGCGTGCAGCGGGCTCTGGGCGCCGAACGCGCGCCGCAACAACGTCCCGATCGAAAACCCGTCCCGCTCCCAGACCTCCTGCGCGGCGCGAATGTTCTCGCCGTCCATCCGCTGGACGCGCAGGTGAAGCGCCGCGCCGCCCAGCATGGCGGCCAGGGCGACCAGCGCCTTCGCCGCGCCCGCGGTCGCGGTCACCTCTTCGACGCCGTCGGCCACCAGAGACGCCAGCGGCACGAGCACGAAGATGAGCTGGCGCCAGCCGGGGAAGATGTCTCCCCCGACCAGCGCCTGGTAAACGCTCCACCCGGCGACCACGGTCCACGAGAGGACCACGGGCCCCGCCTGCCCGCGCACGACCAGCCAGATCGAGGCCAGCACCGCCAGGACCGCCAGCACCGTGATCGCGGCGTAGCCGTGCCCGAGATAGCGCAGGCCCAGCATCAGACGGTCCGCGTTGAACGCCAGCTTGGCAGCGGCGGTGTTGGGCTGCCACTGGCCGTAATAGAGGCGGCGAAAGACGAGCTGCCCCAGCCAGGCGAGCACCGAGGGAAGAGCGACGGGGGTCAGGCGCGCGATCGCCGCGCGCCCCTGTCGCCGCAGGGCGACCGCCAGACAGCCCAGCACGGCCAGCGCCGACAGGAGAAGGCCGTCGGCGCGCAGCAACGTCAGCGCCGCGAACGGCAGCCCGAGCGTCCATGGCCACGGCCGGGGCGTGAAGCGGAGTCGATCGTCCTCCATCTGCCGCCGCAGGAGGAGCAGCCCCCACGCGAGCACGCCGGTCATGAACCCGTGCTCGAGACCGCCCTCTGCCCAGACCGCCATCGGGATGCTGGCGGCCAGGAGCAGGCTGCCGGACAGCAGGCGCGCGGGCGACAGGCGATCGTCGCGCGGCGAGATCCCGACGGCTGCCAGCGCCATGAGGACGCCCAGCTTGTCGAGCACCAGCGCGGTCGCGATGTAACCGAGCCGCAGCCAACCGCCGGCGGCGTCGAGGAGCACCCACAGCAGGTCGCTGTAGCCTTCGACCCGCTCGTTTCCCGTCCAGGAGAGCCCGAACCCCTGGACCAGCCGGCGCGCGTAACGGAACGAGATCAGCGCATCATCGGAGAGGAACGTTCGATAGACGTGCGCGTGCGCCAGCATCAGCACGTAGACGGCCGCCAGCGCCGCCGCCGCCTGCCAGGTCAGCCCGGCGAAGACAGACCGGCGGGTGGGCGCGGCGGGGGGCATACGCCCGGCCGACTCTATCACCGTCCCCCGCGGCCAACGGCCGGGGAGGCGGGCCTACGCGCGCGCTGCCGTGATCATCTCGCAAAGGTGGCCGCCGCGCCCGCGAAGAGGCTCATCCAACCAGCCAGATCGCCCGCCAGCGCGGCTTCCAGCGCGCCGAGCCCGACCAGCAGCAGCCCGATCGCCAGCAGCCCCTTGAGCGGCAGGCCCAGGAAGTACACCGGCACCTGGGGGACCGCGCGCGCGAGCAGGCCCAGCGCCAGATCCGTCAGCCAAAGGGTCACGATGACCGGGGCAGCCAGCCCCACGCCCGACGCGATCACGCGCGCCGAGGCGGTCGTGACCAGCGCGGCGGCCCCGCGCGCGCCGGACGCGCCGAGGCCCCCACCGACGGGCAGCGCGCGGTAGCTGCCGAGGAGCGCGTCGAGCAGCCGGGGGACGCCACCGATCTGGAAGAAGACCAGCGTCGCGACCAGCACGTACAGCGCCGCGAGCGGGCTCGCGCGCTCGTCGGTCGTTGGGACCAGGACCTCGGCGAAGTTCGCGCCGCGCAGCGTGTCGGCGAGATGTCCGGCGGACTCGGCGGCGCGGAACGCCGCCGACGCGACCAGCCCCAGGACCGCGCCCACCACCAGCTCGCGCCCGATGAGGAGCCCAAGGCGGGCGGTCGTCGCCTGGTCGAGACCGGCGGCCGCCACGGGCGCGAGCAGCGCGGGCGCGGCCAGGCCCGCCAGCAGCAGCGCCAGACCCACGCGGGCCGGCGCCGGCAGGCGAACGCCGCCCAGCGGCCCGACCAGCCAGACCACGGGCGCGGCGCGCGCGGCGCCCAGGGCCAGCGCCGCCACCAGCAAGCCCGGCGCGCGCGGGATCACCGGACGGTGGCCACGGCCAGGAACAGGGACTGGCTGAAGCGGACCAGCGCGGCGCCCAGCACCGGCCCCATCGCCGCCAGGACCAGCAGCACCACCACCAGCTTGGGGACGAACGCCAGCGTCGCGTCCTGGATCTGCGTCGCGGCCTGCAGGAGACCGACGACGAACCCGGTCACCAGGCTGGCCGCCAGCGGCGGGCCGGAGAGCAGCAGGACCAGGATCAGCCCCTCGCGGACGGCGCGCAGCACCAGCTCGTTGCCGAACAGGCTCACGTGAACCCCTCGAGGAGGCCTCGCACCACCAGGTGCCAGCCGTCCGCCAGCACGAACAGCAGCAGCTTGAACGGCAGCGACACCGTCGTCGGCGACAGCATGTGCATGCCCAGCGCGAGCAGCAGATTCGCGATGACCAGGTCCACGATCAGGAACGGAATGAAGAGCAAGAACCCGATCTGGAAGGCGCGCCGCAGCTCGGAGGTGACGAAGGCCGGCACCAGGACGATGAAGTCGCTGTCCGCGACGGCGCCGCCCCCGGGATCGCGCATCTTGCGCGCGAGCGCGGTGAACGAGGCGCGATCGGCGGCGGCGACGTGCTTCGACATGAACGCGCGCAGCGGCTCCTTGCCGCGGTCGGCGGCCGCCTGCAGGGCGGCGACCGTCTCGGCGCCGGTGGCCTCGGCGCTGGCCGCGGAGACCAGGGACGGCCCCGCGGCCGCGTAGATTCGCTCCGCCGTCGGCGCCATCACGGCGATCGTCAGCACCAGCGCCAGCCCGGTCAGCACCTGGGTGGGCGGCACCGACGGCGTCCCGATCGCGCTGCGCAGGCTCGACAGCACCACCGAGATGCGCACGAACGACGTCATCATCAGCAGCGCGAACGGGATCAGCGACAGCGCCGCCATCGCGACGATCAGCACCAGCGGCCGCGCGGTCAAATCGGTCCCGCCGTGCGCGGATGCCGCGTGCGCAATTCCCGGCGCCACCAGGACCGCGAGCGCCACCGCCCGCTTCACGTCCGCTCCACGGGTTCGGCCGGCGGCGGGGCCTGCCGCCGCATCACGCGGGCCAGCACCTCCGCGAACCGCGGGCTCCCCGCCGAGGCCGCGCTCTCCGCGCGCACCGTCTCGGCGTCCAGCTCCGCGAGGACCGTCATCGGCCCGTCGCCCACACCCACCAGCAAGCACCGCCCGCCCGCCTCGATCACGTACACCGCCCGCCGCGGCTCCAGCGGACACCGCGCGAGCACCTTCACCGCCCCGCCGACCTTCCCGACCCCGCGCCCCGCCAACACCCGCAACGCGCCCCAAGCCACCAGACAAACCACGCCCAACGACACCACCGACAACCAAACCGCGCCCCCCAACCCCGCCTCCATGCCCGCCTTATACGACGCGCCACATCCACCCTGTCAACCCACTGAGGCCCCGCCGCCGCGGTTCTTTTCGCCGCGACGCCAGAGCGCCGTCAGGCGCGAGTCCCAGCACCGGGAGGCGCGGCTCCGCCGCGCCGGCTCACCTCAGTCACCGGGGGGTCTGGTAGGGGGGCGAGCCCCCCTACCCCCTCATTCGTCGTCGTAGTAGAGCGAGTCGCGGCTCTCGATGAACTGCTGGATGGCCTGCGCCGCCTCGGGCGACAGGTTCACGAAGCGAACACCCATGCCGGTCGCGCCGTCGACCCGGTTGAGGGCGCTGTTCTCGCGAATCCAGCGCACCTCGGTCTCGACGGAGAGCGGCTCGGTCGACCCCGGCAGGAAGAACTTCAGGGTGATGCGGTCGCCGATGCGCCGAATCGCGTTCGTCGCGATGAACAGGCCGCCCGCGCTGATGTTCTGCGTGAGTCCCGTGTAAAAATTGTGATCGCTCTCGAGGTCGACCTTGACCTCGAGGTCAAAGCGCTCCGAGGCCCGAACATGCTGCTGCTGGTTCTGCGCCACTTTGGCCCCCGTGCCGGTGTCCATAAGGGTTGCTCCTTCGCGTCGTTGGAGAGGC
>CAZJMY010000436.1:0-6097 GCA_964546845.1 uncultured Myxococcales bacterium
GTCCGCCTTCGCGACGGACTTGTTCGGATCCGCCGCCGTGGGGAACGCCGCCTGATCGAGGCGCAGCCAGTTGTAGCGGAAGCCGATCTCCAGGGCGCCGTACCCGCCCCGGGCCAGGTCCAGCGCGCGGCGCGGCTTCACCCCTTCGTACGTCACCTCGCCCCCGATCGCGAACGAGGCGGTGACGTGCCCCGACGAGTTGTTCAACGCCCCGGACGCGCCGCCGCGCGCGATGTTCTGGTGCTCGCGAACCCACTCGGCCAGCAGCCCGAACGGGCCTTTGTAGTAGTAGAGCTGCGGATTGACCCGGCTGTGACGGCCGCTGGCGACGATCGTCAGCGTCGGATCGGTGGTGCTCGACAGGTAGCTGAAGATTGTCTGCTGGCCGGCGGACTTGAAGGCCGGCAGCCAGGTGTTCGAGGCCGCGCCGTTGGTCAGCGCGGGCGAGCCGTTCTCGACCCCGGTGCTGCCCGCGATGCCGACGCCCAGACGCCCCAGCGCCCGCAGGCCGGGCGTGTTGAACGGCTGCACGAAGATCCGCCCGCCGAACGTCTTGTACTTGTTGTCGTCGACGTCGTTCAGCCCGTAATCGGGGTTGCCGTTGAAGATGCCCGCCTCGTAGCGGACGATCCCGCCCGCGACGTCGCCCCACAGCTGCACGCCGACCTCGCGCTGCGGGGTCAGGTTCTGATCCAGCCCGCGCTCGATGAACACCAGGTCCTGGTCGGCCTGCAGCCGCTCCAGCCCGTACGGCTGCTTGAACTTTCCGACGCGCAGCCGCAGCCAGGGTCGCGGGTGGGTGTCCAGGAAAGCGTCCGCGACGATCTGCGCGTTGTTGCCGAAGTCCGGCGCGAAGTAGAAGTCGGTCAGCCCCAGCACCGTGCCGGCGAGAATGGGCCGGATCTTGCGAGCCACGAAGGTGTCGGCGCTGGCCAGCGCCCCGTCGTTCAGGAACGCCCGTCCGTCGACCTGCAGGAGCCCCTTCCAGCGGATCTGGTACAGCCCCTCGCGGCTGATGATCGCGAAGCCGTTCTCGTCGGTCTGGAAGATCGGACCCAGCGCGTTCTTCTCCAGCGCGCGGGTACGCTGCTCGATCTCGTCATACCGGCCTTGCCAGGGCGCGGGCGCCACCGCGGGAACGGCCGTCGGCGCCACGGGGGGCGGTGGCGGGGGCGGCGCGGCCGAACCGCGATCCTGCGGTCCACCCGACGGAACCGCCGGCGCAGGCGTCCCGGCGGGCGGCACCGCGACGGCCGGCTCGGACGGGACGGCCCTCTCCGCGGGCGCGTCCTGCGCCAGCAGCCGCGCCGGCGCGGCGATCGAGGTCAGGGCCACGGACACGGAGACAACGGCGAGCTTGAAGCGAAGTGAGGGACTCATCGGCTTTTCTCCTTACGGTCGCGACCGCGCGTGACGCGCGCGTCGTTTCGCCTCGGACGCGCTCATCGCGCCGAGGCCACGTACAGGAGAAGAGCCGGCTCATGGCGGGCCGGCGGTATATCCAACTTCCGTCTTGTATACGAGACAAATCGTCAGACGCGGTGCGCCTCTCAGAGAGGCTTGTGGCTGCCGATGCCCAGAAGCCGCGTCGCCAGCCTCACGCGCCGGCGCCGCAGCAGGGCCCGCGCGCCGTCCCAGGCCAGCGCGTCGTAGATCTTGCCGACGGCGAACAGCGACGTCGCCCCTCCGTCGAGCGCGGTGCGGAACACCTGCAGCGCGGACACCGCCGTCGCCTCCTGCCCTGCCTCGTCCACGCGGACCGTGTAGACCGACACGTGGCGGGTCAGCGGCGCGTGGTCGCTGTTGTGGCGCGGCAGCGTCCGGAAGAGCACCTCCAGCTCCGCGCGCCCGAGATCCAGCCAGGTCATGTCGCGCCGGATCTCGGGGCTGTACGCCTCGATACTGTACCGAAAGTCCGGGACGCACAGCGCCAGGAAGCCCTCGAAGTCGTCGTCATCCAGACACAGGCTGGCCGCGCAGACTGCCTCGCTGACGGCGGCTCGCGCGTCGCTCATCGGCTGCCGCCCTCGGTGAACGGGTCCGCAGGCGAGCGGCCCATGTAGCGGCTCCAGGTCGCGTAGAAGTGCCGCATCCCGATCTCGTCGTGGATGGTCTGGTCCTCCTCGCGCGCGTGCAACACCCACCGGCTGTCGGTGCGCCCGTCGCGCATGGCGGTCCCCTGCCCCTGCACGCCCAGCAGGTCTTCGTGCAGGTTGCGGCCGAAGGGCCCCCAGATCTGGTTGTGGTCGCGCACGCGCGCCGCCCGCGTCTCGGGCGAGTCGTCCTTCAACCCCAACCCGCGGAACTCGATCATCACCTGGTTCGGCGACAGCGGAATCGCCGTGTCGAGGCGGATGACGGACGTGCGCAGGTTGTAGGTGATCCCCGGGAACAGGTCGACGAGGATCCACCCGCCCGGCGCCAGGCCCGGCCAGCCGACGTCACGCGCGGCGCTGCCTTCGTAACGATCGTAGCGGACCTCCATCGACCCGACGGCAGCGTGCCCGTTGGGGTACGGCGTGTATCGCCGCTGGAAGTAGCCCGGCTGCTGCATGCCGGTCACCCGATTAAAGTAGTGCATGTAGTCGTGATAAAATTCGCTGTTGGTGTCGTGCCACAGCTTGTAATTGGTCTGCACGATCACCTTCTGGTAGTGGAACACCTCCAGCGGCTGGCGCAGGAGCGGATCGAGCGTCTCCAGCGCGGGGCCGATCCAGTCGCCCAGGCTGGGCGCGCCGTCGTCGACGTTGACCCACACGAAGCCGCCGTAGCCCACGGCCGTGCGCACGCGCCGTAGGCCCAGGTCGGCCGCGCTGAGCCGATCCTGGTACCCCTCCTTGCGGCGGGCGATGCCCGTGCAGTGCCCTTCGCAGTCGAACGTCCAGGCGTGGAAGATGCACGTGATCGAGCGCGCGTTCCCGGCGGGATCGCGCAGCAGCACGTTCCCGCGGTGCGGGCAGACGTTGTAGAAGGCGCGCGGCTCGCCGTCGGCGCCGCGGATCACGAGCAGCTCCTTGCCGCCCGGATGACGGAACGTGCGGTAGTCGTAAGCGCCCGGCAGCTCGCTCTCGTGGCAGGCGATGATCCAGCTGCGATCGAAGATCTTCTCCTGCTCCTCGCGAAAGATCCCCTCGTCCGTGTAGAGACGCGTGTCGACGTAGTGGGTGGACGGCAGCTTGGGCCGGGCGGCCCATTCGGCGGCGGTGCGAGACAAGCGAGACCTCCAATTCGTCGCCGCCGCGGCGGCCGCGGGGCGGTTTTGGTTTGACAACCCGACAACCGATACTTTACTAGACATGTGTCTACCATGTCCACGACGACGCGGCCCCCGAATGCGACTTGGAACGCGACTTGGAATGCGGCAGCGGCCGCTCTGATTCTCCTCGGATGCCATCGGGCGCCCGCGACCCCGCCAGCGGGCGGCGCGTCCGCTCCCCCGACGGCCGCGGCGAACACGGTCGACTACGGGAAGCCCGGTGAACCGATTCACCTCACCGTCGGATATCAGCCCTACTACGCCGAGGCCTGGTCCGGCGCCGTCGTCAACGGACTCGCGCTGTGGAAGAAGCACCTGCCGCCCGGCTCGACGGTCGACTTCAGCGTCGGCCTGCAGGGCGCGCTGATCGTCAACGCCATGCTCGCCGGCAAGCAGCAGATCGGCTACGTCGGCGACATGCCCGGCATCGTCGGCGCGACCAAGCGCGAGGTCGCCGACCTGCGCATCGTGGCCAACATCGGTCTGGGCCACGACCAGTGCAACGTCTTCTTCGCGCGCCCCGACGCGCCGGCCTTCTCTTCGCCCCAGGAGGCGCTGCGCTGGTTGAACGGCAAGACCGTCGCCGTCCCCAAGGGGAGCTGCAGCGACCGGTTCGCGCGCGCGGTCTTCAAGAAGAACGGCATCACGCCGGCCGAGTACCTGAACCAGAACATCGAGCTCATCACCAGCGGCTTCCGCGCGCACAAGCTGGACGCGGCCGTCGTGTGGGAGCCGGTCGCCTCGCGCCTCGTCAGCGAGAAGCTGGCCCGCCGGGTCGCCACCGGTAACCAGTTCGGCGAGAACGACGGCGCGCTGATCGACGTTCGCGCCGACCTCATCCAGCAGCGCCCCGACGTTTTGAAGGCCTGGCTGGAGACGGAGCTCGAGGCCGAGCAGATCCTGGCCGACCCCGCGCGCTCACACGAGGTCGTCGCCCTGCTGAAGAAGCAGACCACCGGCTTCGACGAAAAGACCATCTGGCAGGCGCTGTTCGGCAGCTACCCGACCGAGGCCGGCGGCGGCCCGGTACGGTTGACGATCCCGTTCGGCTTCACGGAGCAGTCGCTGGAGCTGATCCAGCGCTCGACGGCGTTTCTGTTCGAGGTCAAGAGCATCGCCATCCCGAAGCTGGCCCCCGACGCGATCCTCCCGGACGTGACCGCGCAGATCCTGAAAGAGCGGGGTCTGCAGCCGCCCGTGGCCCAGATCAAGGAAACGCGCGAGCTGCCCACCAGCTGGGCCACCAAGTAGCGCGCGCGAGGGAGCTCCCGATGGCGGCGACGACCGGATCCTCCAGGCTGCCTCTGGCCCTGTGGCGGCTGGCCGCCTGGTTCAAGAGCCCGCGCCCCTACCTGATGGTGCTCGGCTACGCGCTGGTCCTGGGCGCCTGGGCGTTGCTGGTCGACGTGGGCGCGGTGTGGCGGTTCGCGAAGATGCCCGGCGTCGCACAGATCGCGCGCGAATGGACCAGCCGCGATCCCACCTTCGGCGTGTCCATTCACACCGGCATCTACTACGAGCACATCCTGACCAGCCTGCGCCGCATCGGGCTGGCGTTCGCGCTGGCGACCGCGCTGGGCGTGCCGACCGGCCTGCTGCTCGGCTGGTCGAAGACGTTCAAGGAGTACCTGCTGCCGATCTTCGAGGTGCTGCGCCCGATCCCGATCCTGGCCTGGGTCCCGCTGGCCATCGTGATGTTCGCCGGATCGGAGACGCCGGTGGTGTTCCTGACGTTCCTGGCGTCGTTCTTCGCGACGGCGTTGAACACCGTGCTGGGCGTGCGGTCGATCGACGCCAGCTACGTGCTGGCTGCGCGCTGCCTGGGCGCCACCCGCTGGCGGATCTTCCGCCACGTGGTCATCCCGGGCGCGCTGCCCCACATCTTCACGGGACTGCAGATCTCCGTCGGGGTGGCGTGGTTCTCGCTGGTGGCGGCCGAGATGGTCTCCGGCCAATTCGGCCTGGGATACCTCATCAACACGTCTTACACAATGGTGCAGTACCCGACGATCGTCATCGGGATGCTGACGCTGGGCGCGGTCGGCTACCTCACTAGCGCGCTGGTCAGGCGGGTCGGCGACCGCCTGCTGGCCTGGCACGGCCGCGACGTGACCGCCGGGGGCGCCCGGTGACGGCGCGCGGCGCGCTGCGCTTCGACAAAGTCGTCAAGCGGTACGGCGGCGCCAGGGCCGGCCTGCTGGCCGTCGACGGCTGCTCCTTCGACGTCGACGCCGGCAGCATCTGCGTCGTCGTCGGCCCCTCGGGCTGCGGCAAGACGACCTTGCTGAACGCGGTGGCCGGCTTTCACGACATCGACGGCGGCAGCATCGCCCTCGACGGCGAGATGCTGTGCGGCCCAGGGCGGCCGCGGGCGACCATCGGGCCCGACCGCATCGTCGTATTTCAGAACGGCGCGCTCTTCCCGTGGAAGACGAACCTGGCCAACGTCGCGTTCGGCCCGATCGTGCAGGCGACGATGACCCCGGCCGCCGCGTTCGAGAAGGCGCGCCAGCTGATGGCCGAGGCGGGGCTGGCCGGCCACGAGGACGCCTACCCGGGACAGACCTCGTCCGGCGTGCGCCGCCGGGTCGAGATCGTGCGCGCCCTGATGAACGATCCAGCTGTCCTGCTGCTCGACGAGCCGTTCCGCGCCCTCGACTCGCTGACCAAGTCGGTCATGCACGAGACGTTGCTGGAGACCTACGCGCGCAACCGCGTGACGATCTTCTTCATCACGCACGACCTGGAAGAGGCCATCTTCCTGGGGACGCGCGTGGTGGTGATGTCGTCGCGTCCGGCGCGTCCCAAGCTGATTCTGGACGTCGACCTGCCGTTTCCGCG
>CAZJMY010000437.1:0-3152 GCA_964546845.1 uncultured Myxococcales bacterium
GGGCGCGCGGCGACGGGCGCGGGTGGCGGCGACGCGACCAGCGCGCGGCAAGCGCGCAACAGATCGGCAGGCCACCCCGTGAACCCCGCGCTGGCGACGGCTGTCCCGCTGAGCAGGACGGCGCAGACGACGATCGGGCGCAGCCACCGCCGGCGCGGGTGTGGCCGGCCGTTGCCCAGCGTCAACAGCATCCGCTGCTTGAGCGCGATCGGAACCGAGACCGGGTCCGCGCTCGCGACGAGATCGACCGCCCAGGGTGGCGCTGGCTCGCCGCTGGCGCCCGCCGCCGGATCCAGCCACCGCGCCACCGGACCGAATTCACCTGTCTCTGGGTTCGCCATCAGCCGCCGCCCTCCTCGTGCGCGCGCCGGTACTTCTCCGCCAGCGCCAGGAATTCCTTGCGTGCGATGTGAACGCGCCACCACACGGTCTTGACCGGGATCCCCTGGATGCGGGCGATCTCCTCGCCGGTCAGCCCCTCGATCTCGAACAGCACGAACGCCGCCCGTCGGTTCGCATTCATCTTGCCGAGGATGCTGTCCAGGACGCGCTGCTTCTGCTTGCGCTCCAGCGTGCCGGCCGGGCTCTCGCGATCGCAGGTCAGCAGGTCCGGCTCGTGAACGTGGTCGCGCGTGAACACGCGCCGGATCCAGGCGCGCCGGCGGGAATCCCTCACCTTCCGGCGGGTGATCTGATACAGCCAGCCGGCGGGGTTCGCGCCGTCGAATTCCTCGAAGCGCTGCCGGACCACCAGAAAAACGTCTTGCGCGATGTCGTCGCGGTCCGCCTCGTTGCCGCCGAGAGCGCGCACCCAGCGAAGCACGTCGTCGAACCACAGGTCGTAGAAGGCGCGAAAGTCCCGCCGGAGCAGCGCCGCGCGATCGGCCGCCGCCGCATCGACCGAAGGCTCCGCGGCCGTGTGCCGCCGGCCGAGGGCGACCCGGCGGCCGGCCGCGAGTAACGGTGGGTGGGGCCCTCGCATGGCACCCTGCAGATGGCAGGACGGGGTCCATTCCTTTCAAAAAAGTTCGCGGCGGTTCGGATATGGTGGACCGGTGAGCGCGCGCCGGCCCCGCTGGACGAGCATCGGGCTGGCCTTTGCCGCGACGCTGGCCGGGATCGCGTCGCGCGCCCGCGCGCAGACGGGGGGCGACGCGCCCACACCGTCGTCGCTGGTGAACGGCACGAGCACCTGTCCCGCGCCGGGCGACGTGGCACAGCGGTTGGCTGACCTGATCCCGCGCGGTCCCGGCGAACCACCCGGCGCCCCAGCTGCGGGTGTGGCCCTCGCACCGGCGCAGGTGGCTGACCTGGGCGCGTCGTTCCGGGTGACCGTGGGCGAGCGCGGCCGCGAGTATCAGGACCCCACGCGCGACTGCGCGCGTCGCGCGCAATTCGCGGCGGTGTTCATCGCGCTGATGTGGCGGCGACCGGAGCTGGCCGCCGCTGCCGCCCCGCCCCCACCGCCGCCCGCCCCGCCACCGCCGCCTGCGCCGGAGCCACCACGCGCGCGCGCGGATCTGGGCGCGACCGGGGCGGTGGATCTCGGCTCGGGATCCCCGACGGTGTCCCCCGCTGCCACGCTCCGGTTCGCGTTCGGACGGCAGCGCCTGATTCCGGTCGTCGGGGTCGGCGCGCAGCTTCCCGCCGACGCCACCCTGGACGGCGTGAACACGCGGCGGTGGTCGGCGGCGGCCGACCTGGACGTGCGGGCGCCCCTGGGCGCGCGCGGGCGCGCCGCGCCTTACCTCGAGCTGGGCGTCGCCGGCGTCCGTCTCTCGGACCGCCCGCTGAATCTCGCCGTCGGGCACACGCAGACGGCGTACGCCCTCGGCGCGCGCCTGGCGGTGGGACTGGTTTTCGGGCGCGGGCGGCTGGCGCCGTTCGTCCTGCTCGCCGCCGCCTGGTTCCCCGCGCCGCCGTCGATCTCGGCGCTGCCGAACGGCGTCCTTGGTCACGCGCCGTCGTTCAGCCTCGGGCTGACCGCCGGCATCTCCTGGGGCTGGCTGTGAAGGCGCTGGCGGCGCTGCTGGTGCTCTGCGCCGGCTGCGGGCCGGCCATGGACCTCGGCTCGAACGTTCTGTGGACCGCCCGGTTCGAAGGCGGCACCTTCGCCGAATGGACCGGGCAGCCGGGCGGCGGCGCCAACGCCGCGCCGAGCCCGCCGAACACCATCCAGGTGTCGGCGGCCCATCCGCACCGCGGGCGCTATGCGGCGCAGCTGACGATCGACACCACGGGGGGCGCGCAGCAGAACGCGGGGCTCAATCGGCGCGGCGGGCTGCCCGTCGCGGGCTACTACAGCGCCTGGTACGACGCCCCGCAGACGGTCACCGTGGGGACCTTCTGGGTCATCTTCAAGTTCCGCGAGCGAACGTCGGCCGACGACAGCGCCTCCGACACCGAGCTTTACGACATCGGCCTCGTCAACACGCCGGCGGGCGAGCTGGCGGTCTCGCTGTACGACCACCGGATGACGGCGGCGTTCCCGCTGTCGGCGCAGGATCCGATCGTCCCCGTGAGCAACTGGTTCCAGGTCGAGGCGTACTATCGCAACGCGCCCGACGCGTCCGGCCGGCTCACCGTCTGGCTGTTCGACGACGCGCGCGGGCTCCGTCAGATCTACGACGTCAGCGGCCCCATGGCCCCCAACGACTGGGTCGAGTGGGACGTCGTCAGCGTCGGCGAGAACCTGAGCCCGGCGCCGACGGTGCTGGACGTCGACGACTGCGCGGTGAGCCTCTCGCGCGTCGGCCCGACCGGCGTCATCGCCACGCCCTGAGCCGTGGGGGCGGCGGGACGACACTTCCTTTCGCGGCGACGGGCCGGACCCCTGGGTCCTCGGCCGTCAGCCCGTGCCCCCCGGAGGTCCCCATGAATCGCCGCGTCTTCCGCCCCCGAATGCTCGCGACGGGCTGTGCCGTTCTGGGACTGGCAGCCTCTCTGGCTGGCTGTGGGCAGGACGGCGGGGCCACCCAGACGGGGTCCGGCGGCTCTTCCGCCTCGAGCGGCGGCTCGATCGGCGCGGGTGGTGGGACCGTAGGCGCCGGAGGACGCGGGGGCTCGTCGGCGACGGGCGCGGGGGGCGCCAGCAGCACGGGCGGGACCACGGCCACCGGCGGCGCCAGCGCGTCGGGCGGACGCGGTGGCAC
>CAZJMY010000438.1:0-1353 GCA_964546845.1 uncultured Myxococcales bacterium
AAAACCCCCCAGGCCCACCCCGCCCCCGACCCCCCCCCCCCGCGCGCCGGACAGCCGCCCGCGGGCGGCGCGCGCGGCCGTGGCCGCGGCGATCGCGGTCAGGGCCGCCCCCGAGGCACCGCCGGCCAGCACCAGCGCGGCGGCATCGAGCGCCAGCGTCAGCGCGGCCGCGAGCAGCGTGACACGGCCGCGCCCTGCCCCTTCACCCGACGTCTGGTCTCCCGTGCGCCGCTGAGCGAGGCGGCGCTCGAGCGACGCCTGCAGCATCCCACGCCAGACGACCTCGTCGGCGACAATCCCGGCCAGCCCCCACCCGGACGCCGCGGCGGCCGGCACCGCCAGCGCCAGCGCGGCGACCTGCCACGGGCGCGCGCGGCGATCCACCGCGGACGCGCCTCCCCGGCGAAGCAGGTGCGCCCCGGCGAGCGCCAGCACGATCCGCACACCCAGGCCCAGACCCAGACCCGCGGCCAGCGCCGCTCCGCGCGCGCCCGCGGTCACCGAGGCCACGGCGCGGCCGGCCAGCGCGGCGATCAAGGCCAGGGTGGCGGCGTCGGCGACCCTCAGGCGCGGCGCGCGGATCGTTTCAGCGTCGTAGCAGATCTCCGCGCGCGCCACGCCGTCCGCCCAGTAGGCGGCCACCGTGAACAGGTACAGCAGCAGCCCGGCCGCGCGGGTGGCGGCGTCGCCCGTCAGCACCAGGTTGTAGAGGCCACCGACCAGCAGGAATGCGTACACGGTGCTCGGACCGACCGCCGGACTCTGCTCGTCGGACAGATCGGCGCCACCACTGGCCATGGCGACCGCCAGGAACGTCATCGCGATCGCGCCGCCCGTGACCAGCACACCGGAGACGACCACCGCCGGCAGGGGCGCAGGCGGCATCAGGAAGCAGAGCGCCGTGAAGGTGGACGCCGCGGTCGCGCCGACGATCGCGGCCCAGGCGCGCGCCTTCGCGGCCAGCAGTCGTCCCAGCGGCACGGGCACCGTGCGCAGGATCCAGAAGGCGCGCCGCTCGGCCTGCATGTGGGTCAGCGGGCCGATCGTGGTCATGTAGAGGGCCAGCGAATACGACAGGCACGAGACGCGCGCCAGGCTGGCCGTCGACCACGCCCAGCCGGCGGCGCCGAAGATCTGCACCCCCACGAAGATCGCGGGCATCGCCAGCAGCACCATCAGCTGGGTCCGGTCGCGCACGATGAGGCGCAGGTCCTTGTTGCCGGCCGTGAGGGGGGCGCCGCGCCGGGGCGTGGCCCCCGCGTCCGCCCAGGCGGCGCCGGCCTCTTCCCATCCGCCCAGGCCTGCCCGGCGCGCGAGCGCGACGGCCAGCGCCGCCGCGGCCGCCACCGCCAC
>CAZJMY010000439.1:0-2367 GCA_964546845.1 uncultured Myxococcales bacterium
CGAGCGGCGCCAGGTCGGCGCGCGGCAGAGGGTCGTCGCTGGCGTCGACGACCAGCACCTCGCGCGGCGGCAGCGTCGACTGGCGCAGGTCGCCCAGCAGCGCCAGCAGCCGCGCCCGCCGGTTGCACGTGGGGATGACGACGCTGATGTCGATCATGCCGCGGCCGCAGTCTACTCCACGGCCCCGGCGGGGACGGCCGCGTGAGGGTGGGGCTGGTGGTCCCGGGCGGCTTCGATCCCGGCGGGCAGCAGGGCGTGATCCCCGCGCTGCTGGGCCTCGCGGAGGCGCTGGCCCGCCGCTACGACGTGCGGGTCTTCGCGGCGGCCGGGCGGGGCGGCGTGGCCCGCTATCGGGTGGCGGGCGTCGAGGTGACGCAGCGGCCGGGGGGCGAGCCGGCGGCGGCGCTGGCGCGCGCGTTCTGGCGCTGGACGCGGGACGCCGGGCCGTTCGACGTGCTGCACGCCTTCTGGGCCGACCGCACGGCGCTGCTCGCGACGGCGTTCGCCCGGGCGGGCGGCGCTCCTTCGGTGGTCAGCATCGGCGGGGGCGAGGCGGTCTGGCTGGCGGACCTTCGCTACGGTGGCGCCGGCTCGATCCGCTCGCGCGCCGTCATGCGCGCGGCCTTGCGCCTGGCGGGCGTGGTGACCGCCGGCACCTCGTTCGCGGCGCGCCCGCTGCCGCCCGCGCTGCCGGCGCGCATCGAGATCGTGCCGCTGGGGATCGACGTGGCCCGCTTCGCGCCGCCGCCGGTGCCGCCGCGCGCGGGTCCGCCCTGGCGGTTGATTCACGTCGCCAACCTCAATCGCGTCAAGGATCAACCGACGTTGCTGGCCGCGCTGCGCCGGACCGTCGATCGCCTGGGTGACGTGCGCCTCGACTGCGCCGGCGAGGACACGCTGGGCGGCGAGATCCAGGACCGGGCGCGCGCGCTGGGGCTGGGCGAGCACGTCACGTTCCACGGCTTCGTGCCGCAGGCTCGCCTCGCCGCGCTGATGCGCGAGGCGCACCTCAACGTCCTGTCGTCACGTCACGAGAGCCAGGCGGTTGTCGTCCTCGAGGCGGCCGCGGCCGGCGTTCCGACGGTGGGGACGCGCGTGGGATTGCTGGACACGCTGGCGCCGGGGGCGGCGCGCGCCGTTCCCGTCGGCGACGCGGCGGCGCTGGGCGACGCGATCGTCGACCTGCTGCGCGACACGTCCGCGCGCGAAGCCATGGGTGCGGCCGCGCAGGCCTTCGCGCGCGCCCACGACCTCGACTGGACGGCGCGCCGCTTCGAAGACCTCTATGCCCGTCTGGCGGCGCGCCGAAGATCCTAGGGCCGGAAGCTGCGGCGCTGGCAGGCGGCGGCGCCCCAGCCGGCGCGCTCCCAGAGATCGCGATCGGTCAGCAGCGCCAGCTCCGCGGACCGGAGCGCCGGGTACTGCCCCTCGCAGGGCGGCCAGCGCGCGGCGAACAGCCAGAACGCGATGTCCCAGCGCACGTCCGCGGGCAGGTTGTCGCCGAACGCGGGCATGGGCGTCTCGGCGCCGCCGAAGGTGATGCGGTTGAAGAGCTCGTAGGGCGTCGGCACGCCGAGGGTGGCGCTGGGCGGCTGCGGGACCATGCTGGCGACCGTCGCCGGCGGCGGTCCGCGCGGCGGCCCGTGGCAGGGGGCGCAGCCGGTCTGGTAGGCGGCTTCGCCCCGCCGCAGATCCGGCGCGCGCGGCGGGCGCGGCGCGACGTCGCCGGAAGCGACCAACGCGGCCACCGTCCGGCGGCACTTCTGGGCCACGACGCGCGGCGGGGCGTGGCGCAGCACATCGGCGCGGACGTCGGCCAGCTGCGGGGCCACGGTGCGCCCGCGATCGGTCGCGATCCCGCGTAGGGCCGCGCTGGCGCCGTCGAGGACGCGCACCAGTGCCGGGGCGCGCGCGAAGTCGCCGGCCTCGACGAGCTCGGGGTACTCCTGGCGCACCAGCTGCAGCGCGAACGCCACCCGATCCCAGGCGGCCTCGGGGTGGCGCTGCGCGCGCGGCGCCCGGTGACAGGCCGCCCCGAGCAGCAGCACCAGCCCGACCGCGCACGCCCGGCGGCGCCGCTGCGCGTGGACGGAGGGGCGCCCGGACACCATGGCTGTCTCCTAATCACGCGACCGGACGGCCGCAATTCGCCGCCGCCGCGGTCAGTCGCTCTTGCGGAACTTCTGCGGGCCCAGGCCGAACTTCTTGATCCAGCGCCACACGGCGGCGCGGTGCTTGCCCAGCTCGCGCGAGACGTCGGCCACGTTGCCGTCGTAGCGGCGCAGCAGCTCTTCCAGCTGGGCGGGCGTGGGCGACGGACCGTTCGGGCGGCGCGCGCTGACGGCCGGCGCCGCGCCCAGCGCGCGC
>CAZJMY010000440.1:0-8151 GCA_964546845.1 uncultured Myxococcales bacterium
GGCGGAACGGCAGCCGGCGGCGGTACGGCAGGGGGCGGGGCGGCCGGCGCGGCTGGCTCCTCCGCGGGCGGCGCAGCGGGCGACGGCGGGGCGGCCGGCGGTTCGGGTGGCGCACCGTGCGGCGCGCTGAGCCAGACCTGCTGTTCCGGCTCGCTCTGCACCGCTTCGTCGACGACCTGTCAGTCGAACACGTGCGTGGCGTGCGGCGGTTCCGGGCAGCCGTGCTGCGGCGGCAGCTGCAACGGGAACACGTTGACCTGCGGCAGCGGGAACACGTGCGTGGCGTGCGGCGGCTCCGGGCAGCCGTGCTGTGCGGGCAGTTGCACAGGGAACACACTGACCTGCGGCAGCGGAGACATGTGCGTGGCGTGCGGCGGGGCTGGCCAGCTCTGCTGTGCCGGGGCCTGCACGGGAAGCGCGTTGATCTGCGGCAGCGGCAACACCTGCCGGCCCTGCGGTGCCCCCGGTCAGGCCTGCTGCGCAGGCTCCGTCTGCGGCAGCAACGCCAACTGCGTCGCGAACGTCGGTTGTGTCCGCTGTGGGGGCCCCGGCCAGGCCTGCTGCGGCGCCACCCTCGATTGCGGCCCGCTGGCGAGCTGCGCGACGCTGGGCGGTCAGAACCGCTGCTACACCGGCACGCCCGGCCAGCCCGGCGGAATGTGCGCCGCCAGCGCCTGTGCGTCGGGCGCGCTGTGCGCCGCCGACACCTCTTGCGTCGCGTGCGGCGACTTCTACGAGCCCTGCTGCGCCGGAAATACCTGCTCCGGGACGTACACCTGTCAGAGCTCGGGGCGCTGCATGTGACGGAGGACGCCTCGGTCGACGCGGCGCGGGCGCGCGCGGCCTCGCGCCTTCCGGCGCTGGACTGGATGCGCGGGCTGGTGATGGTCTTGATGGCCATCGACCACAGCTCGGACGCGTTCAACGCCGGCCGCCTGTTCACGGACTCGGCGCAGATGTACCAGCCCGGCGCGCCCCTGCCGGCGGCCCAGTTCCTGACCCGGTGGATCACCCACCTCTGCGCGCCGACCTTCGTGTTCCTGGCCGGGACCAGCCTGGCCTTCACCGTGTCGCGCCAGGTCGCCGCCGGGGATCGCCCGCGCGACGTCGATCGCTACGTGCTGGTGCGCGGATTCGTCATCGCGCTGTTCGAGCTCTGGATCTCGCTCACGGTCATCGGGCACGGCCGCTTCGTCCTGCAGGTCCTGTACGGCATCGGCACCAGCTACATGCTGATGGCGCCGCTGCGACGGTTGCCCGACCGGGCGGCGCCGATCCTGGCGCTGGCGTTCATCGCCACCAGCGAGCTGCTGGTGCGCGCGGCCTTTGCGGCGCACGTGGCCGCGGCGTGGCCGGTGTCGCTGCTGTTGACCGGCGGCTTCCATGGCCGCGTCATCGTCGGGTACCCGACCCTCCACTGGCTGGCGATCCTGCTGCTCGGCTGGTCGTGGGGCCGCCGCCTGGTGACCGCCCCGTCCTCGCGCGAGACCGCGGCGCGCGACGCGACGTGGGCGGGGCTGCTCGGCCTGGCGCTCTTCGTGGTGCTCCGGGCGGCGAACGGCTACGGCAACATGCTGCTCCTGCGCCAGTCGTCGTCGCTGGTGCAGTGGCTGCACGTCAGCAAGTACCCCCCGTCGATCACCTACGACGCGCTGGAGCTGGGGTTGATGGCGCTGATCCTCGCGGCGCTGTTTCGTCTGGCCGAGCGGCGGCGCGCGGTCAGCCCCAACAGCCTCTTGATGGTGTTGGGCCAGACGCCGATGTTTTTCTACCTGCTACACTTTCCGCTGCTGGTCGGCGGATCGCGGCTGATGGGCGTCAACGAGAAGCTGGGCCTCGGCGCGACGTACCTGGGCGCCGCGTCCGTGGTGGCGTTGCTGTATCCGGTCTGCCGCTGGTACCGCGGCTACAAGGCGGCTCACCGAACCGGCTGGCCGCGCTTCATCTGACCGGTGCTACGATGTGGGACTGAGGGAGTTGGGGATGCGGGTCTTGCTCGCCGATGATCATACGCTCGTCCGCGCCGGCATCCGGGCGCTGCTGGAGAACTTGCCGGGCGTCGAGATCGTCGCCGAGACGGGCGACGGTCAGGAAGCGCTGGCGCTGATCCGCGAGAAGCGGCCGCAGATCGCGTTCGTCGACATCGCCATGCCCGGGCTGAACGGGCTGGAGATCGCCGCCCGCGCCACGCGTGAGGTTCCGGGGACCAAGGTCGTCATCCTGTCGATGCACGGCACGCCGGGACACGTCGCGCAGGCGTTGCGCGCGGGCGTTTCCGGCTACGTGCTCAAGGACGCCGCTGCCGACGAGCTGCCGGTGCTCCTGCGCGCGGTCGCGCGGGACGAGACGTATCTGTCGGCGTCGATCTCGAAGCACGTCGTGGACGGGTACCTGGGTCGCGCCGCCGCCGCGACGAACGGCACGGCAGAGGGCGAGCCGCTGGACGTCCTCACGCCGCGCCAGCGAGAGATCCTGCAGCTGGTGGCCGAGGGAAAGTCGACCAAGGAGGTCGCGCAGGTGCTGGGCGTCAGCGTGAAGACCGTCGAGACCCACCGGTCGCAGATCATGGACCGGCTGAGCATCCGCGACCTGGCCGGCCTGGTCCGCTACGCCGTCCGGACCGGCCTCGTGTCGCCGGACCGCTGACCCCCCGTCAATCTAGGGGTTGATCCCGGCCTTCCTCAGGGACCTCACGGATGTTGCGGGGCCCTTGCGGCTGCCATGTTTCCGTCTCGTCATGCCCGAACGAGCCCTGCGCATGCCCGCCCGGCCGACCGGCCCGACCGCGTTCCGGCGGGTCCTAGTGGTCGACGACTGCGGCCCCTTCCGCGGGTTGCTGGCCTGGTATTTGAGCAGCGTCCCCGGAATCGAGATCGTCGCGGAGGCGTCAGACGGGGTAGAAGCCTTGGAGACCGCCCGCGCGTGTCAGCCTGAGATGATCTTCATGGATGTCCGAATGCCCAACATGGACGGCCTCGAGGCCGCCCGGCGGCTGCGCGCGGACGGGATTGCCGGCCGAATCATCCTTCTGTCCGTCGATGCCGAGGCCATCCCGGCTGCGGTGCTGGCAGACTCGGGCGCGGACGGCCTGATCGAAAAAAACGAGCTTGGCGACCGGCTGGGGTCGCTGCTGGACCTGCCAGCGGTGGGGAAGACGCCCCGTCCGACCGGCGAAGAATCGGGAGCGTGATCATGGCATTAGGGGAAACGGCATCGGGAGAGATGGAAAGGGGCGCGATCGGAGCGGTGAAGGTGTTCTCGGCCACGATGGCGCGGGACCGCGAGTCACTGGGCGAGCGCGTCACGGCATGGATCCGCGGCAACCCGGACGTGCCGATCCTGTCGACCGTCGTCATGCAGTCGTCCGATTCGGGATTTCACTGCATCTCGATCGTGGTCTTCTGCGGCCGGCCGAACAGCCGCTGAATCAGCCCGCCGGCGCGGTTCAGCCGACCACCGGCAGGTCCACCTGGACGCGGGTCCCCGCGCCCGGGGTGGACGCGATCGCGAACGATCCGCCGCGCGCGCGCACGCGCTCTTGCATCGCGACGATGCCCAGGTGGCCGGCGCTCAGCGCGGCCAGCGTGGCCGGGTCGAAGCCGCGCCCGTCGTCGGAGATGGTCAGCGAGATGGCCGCGGCGCTGCGCACGACGCGAACCCGGATCTGCGTCGCCGACGCGTGACGAAGAGCGTTCGTCAGCGATTCCTGCACGATGCGGAAGCAGGCGATCTCCAGGGCCGGCGACAGGCGGGGTGAATCGTCGTCCGGCAGCTCCAGGTGGATGGGGACGCCGGCCAGAGCCGCCTGCGACAGGACATGGTCGCGCAGCGCCGGGATGAGGCCGACCTCGTCTAGCAGCGCCGGCCTCAATTCGCGCGAGATCTTTCGGATGCGGTCGATGGCCTGGTCGACGAGCCCCAGGGTCTCGGCGGTCGGCGCGCCCATCTGAAGGCGCAGCTTGACGACGGTCAGCAGCTGACCGAGGTCATCGTGCAGCTCGCCGGAGATGAAGCGGCGCTCCTCCTCCTTGGCGGCGTCCAGGCGTTCGTGCAGGAGGGCCAACCGCTCGTAGGCGAGGCGCAGATCGCCCAGCGCGTCGCTCGCGGCCTGCGAGGTGCGCTCGACGTGCCGGATGACGTAGTCGATCGCGGTCGTCAGGAGCGCGGCCAGACAGGAAAATGCGATCCCGATGCGCGCCCAGTTCGTCATGGACGTCGGGTCCAGCCCGGCGCGGTCCGTGAACAAGATCCCGCGCGCGTTCAGGACCCCGATGACGAGGAACGCGACCACGGACAGCGCGGTCATCACCAGGCCGGCGCGGCGCCCGAGGAAGACCACCGCCAGGATGCTGGTTCCGACCAGCGCGATGCCGGAGCCCGACGTGAACCCGAAGGTGATCAGCGCGGTCGTGCCGGCGAGGTAGCAGCAGGCGACCGTCAGCCGCGCCCGCGCCATGACTGACAGCCCGGTCGCGAAGCGCAGCAGCGGAAATGCGGCGGCGGCGACGCTCAGAATGGCGACCTCCGGCCAGGGGTAGGGCACGGTTCGCAGCGCGAGCGAGACGACGATGATCAGCGGCGCCGCGATCGCCCCCACGGTCAACATGCCGCGCAGCACCGCCGCCCGCCACGACTCCAGCGCCCGCAGCTGCGCCGTGGGCGGCAACCTCCCGACCGAGCTCTCCATCCCGGGCGAATACTATCGCGGCGGCCGGGGTGCGCGCGTGGTGCGCTGCCCGATTTTCGAGCACCCGAATCCTTCCGCTCGTCACCAAAACTTCGCAGTGCTGCCACGATGAAACTCAGGTGCCGCGAGTAAGGTGCGCCCGCACGAACGGGCGAACATGGAGTCGATCAACGAGCTGAGATCCGGGCGCGACGAAGCGATTCCACTTTTGCTTGCGCCGGCTTCGCCGCCGGTCGTCGTGACGGCGGCGCGTGCGGCCCCGCCGTACCGCGCGACCCGCCTGTTCTCGCTGGTGGCGCTGGCGGCGCTGGGCCTGGGCGCCGCGGCCGTCGCCCGCGGCGCGTACTATGCGGCGCGCGACGCGTGGGTGGCGCCCCTGCAGCTGTCCCCCGACAGCCGGGACGTGGTCGCGCTGCGCATCCAGGCCTCGAAGGAGAAGGAGCAGCGGGCCCGCCTGGAGAGCGAGCTGACCAGCGCCGCCGCCGAGAAGGTGGCCATCGATCTGGGGCTGACGCGCTTGCGGACGCTGGCTGACGGTTACGCGAAAGCCGTGCGCTGGTCCAGCAGCGACCAGGGCGGCCAGCTGGCCGCGTTGCTGGAGCAGAAGGCGCTGCTGGAGCGGCAGCGCGCGCTCACGCTGGAGACGATCGAGCGTGACGAGGCGGCCGTGACCCGGGCCCAGCGCGAGCTGGAGGCGGGCGTCGTCACGAACGGGGAGCTGCAGGCCGCGCAGAGCAACCTGGCCCGCACGCAGCTCACCAAGGCGGAAAAGGAGCTGGAGGTGGCGCGGGTGACGGCCGCGCTGGACGAGGCCACCCGCCAGGCTGACGCGATGGCCGGCGCGGCGGGACGGCCCCCGTCGGCGGGGGGGCGGGGGGCGCACCTGGCCTCGCCCGACGTGATCCGCATGGACGAAGTCCGCATCAACGTCGAGCTGCAGATCGCGCGGCTGGACGCCGATCGCCGGGCCGCCGAGTCGCGCGAGCGGGCCGCGCGGGCCGGCATCCAGGCGATGGACGAGCTGCAGGTCGAGCTGACGGCGACCCCGCTGTTCCTGGCCGCCCGTCGCGAGATCGACCTGGCGTTCGTGCCTTACGCCCACCTCGACGCGATCCGGGCGGGCGACGCCGTCTATCACTGTCGCTGGTTCCTGTTCGGATGCCGCGAGGTGGGGCGTATCCGGCGCATCTTCCCGGGCGAGGTCGTCACCGACGATCCGTGGGGCAGCGTGGCCCGCGGTCGATACGTGGAGTTGCAAATGAACGCCCACGCCGCGATGGGCGAGCGAACCTTGCGCGTGCGCCGCCGCTCGGCGACCGCGGCGCAGCCCGCGTCATGATCGAGCAGGTTCTCTGGTACCTGGCGTCCATCCGATCGTTCGTCGAGGCGGCGCCCTTGCTGCGGGGCCTGGTCATCTGTCTGGCCCTCTACCAGCTGGACCTGGTCGCGACGGTGGCGGCCTGGCTGCTGCGCAAGATCGGGCTCTTGCCGACGGAGATCGCGCTGGAGCCCCGCAACCGCCGGGACGCCCTGGTCGTGCTGCCGACGCTGCTCCGCAAGCGCGGCGAGCTGGAGGGGCTGATGGGGGCGATGCGCAGCGTCGCCTGGAACGGCTACCCGGGCCGGCTGCACGTGGTCGCCTGCATCGACGGCCGCCAGGACGCGGGGCCGCTGTTCGACGAGCTGGCGGCCTGGGTGGCGGCCGAGCGGGTGCCGGCGGGGGTGACGCTGCACGCGGTCGCCACCGGCGAGCGGGCCGGCAAGGCCGTCGCCATGGACGAGGGCGTCGAGCACATCAAGGCGCTGGTCGCGCGCGGCGCCGTCGATCGGTTTCCAGAGGTGTTCTTCAACATGGACGCCGACAGCGAGCTGGCTCCGCGCGCGCTGGAGCGGATGGTCTATCGGCTGACGCGCCGGCGCCTGCTGACGGGGCGGCCGTTCCACATCGTGACGTCGAACGTGATCGTCCCGTTCGACCAGTGCTGGCAGGGGGTCCGGACTCTGCTCTCGCTGAAGGGCTGGATCGCGCTTTCGGTCGCGCGCGAGTACGTGGGCTCCATCTCGGCGGGCAAGGTGAACTGGAAGCTGTCGCCCACGATGGAGGTTTCGGGCGCGCTCTATTGCACCTGGTCGGAGATCTACCTGCAGGCTCCGCGCTACGCCGCGTTCATCCAGGGGCTGCGGCTGCGGGATTGGCTGAAGTGGTGGTTGGGCTGCGCGCCCCCGCGGTTCGGGGCCTTCGACGGTCCGCCGCTGCCGGAGGCGATGACCGGTCCGGGGGACGACACCTGGATGGGGTGGTTCGCCTGCTGTTGCGTGTGGCGGAACGGGCGGATCTCGGCGGAGTTCCCGCGCACCCCGCTGCACGCGTTCGGCCGGCTGCTGCTGCAGTACCTGTCGCGGCCGGTCACGTACGACCCGCTGGCCAAGGTCTACAGCAAGACGCCCACGACCATGCGGGCTCTGTTCAAGCAGCGCCTGCGCTGGAACAGCTCGCGCATGCAGGACCTGCTGCGGCACGGGCCCTCGCTGGCTTATCACTGGCAGGCGGGCGTGCCGCTGCTGTTCGGGACGATCACCGTCTTCACCGCGATCACGCTGTTCGCCGCCGCGCCGCTGGTGTGGGCGGGGCTGGTCGGGCGGCACGGACCGCCGCCGGGTGCCGCCTTCGCCGTGCTGGCGACGGTCGGCTACTACGTGAGCCGCGTCGTCGGAACGGTGGTCGGGTTGCTGATCTCGGACAGCCCGCCGCGCGAGTGGATCAAGCTGCTGGCGCTGCCGCTGGCCGTTCCCTACCACGTCGTCTTCAACACGCTGACGCTGCTGATCGGCTACTACCGCGACGCGTTCGGGCTTGGCGAGCCGACCACCTTCGCGCCGGAGCGGACGCTGCTGCGCAGCAACCTCACGCGGTTCGCGGTCGCCTATCGGCTGCGGCGGGCGCTGTTGCTGGCGGTGCGTTCCGTCGTGCACGGCGACGTGCCGCTGGGATCGTTCTGGCTGGGGTGGCGGAGGACGCCGTTCACGCCGTCGGGGTTCGAGGGCTGGACCTCGGGCAAGGTGCCGCCCCCCGTGTTCTGGCCGCGCCGTCCGCCCGCGCGGCCGCGCGCCGAGATGTCGTGATGAGACGGCTGGCGCTGGCGGCGTTTCTCTGGGCGGTCGCCGGCGGGTCCGCGGCGGCGCGCGCGCCCGGGCACCTGGCCACCTGGGTGTGGGACCAGGCGACCGTCGTGTCGGCCGACGGGCGGCGAGACCTGCTGGCGTTCGCGCGGCGCAAGGGGGTCGACCTTCTGTTCGTGCACGCCACGCCTACCTTCGAGACGCCGCCCGGGTTCGCGGCGCTGGCGGCGCTGGTCGACGGCGCCTCGCGGGCAGGCGCGGCGGTCGTGCTGGTGGCGGGCGATCCGGCCTGGGCGCAGTCGGCGCACCAGGCGGACGCCGTCGCGGCGGTGCAGCGGGCCGCG
>CAZJMY010000441.1:0-8505 GCA_964546845.1 uncultured Myxococcales bacterium
GAAGCGGCTGGCAAGCGAGCGGGGACACGCGGACCACGGGTGGCTGGACTCACGGCACACCTTCTCGTTCGCGGACTACTACGACCCGCAGCACATGGGCTTTCGCGCCCTGCGGGTCATCAACGAGGACCGCGTCGCCCCGGGCCAGGGCTTCGGAACGCACGGCCACCGGGACATGGAGATCCTGTCGTACGTCCTGGAAGGCGAGCTCGCGCACAAGGACAGCATGGGCACCGGCTCCGTGATCAGGCCGGGCGACGTACAACGGATGAGCGCCGGCAGCGGCGTCCGGCACAGCGAGTTCAACGCCTCCAAGATCGAGGTCGTTCACTTCCTGCAGATCTGGGTCCTGCCCGACAAGGAAGGGATCGCGCCCGGCTACGAACAGAAGCACTTCACGAACGTCGAGAAGCAGGGGCGCCTGCGGCTGATCGCCTCGCCCGACGCCCAGGACGGCAGCGTCACGATCCACGCCGATGCGCGCGTCTACGCCGGGCGGTTCGGGCACGAGCAGTCGGCGGCGCTGGCGCTGCCCGAAGGACGCCACGCCTGGGTGCACGTGGCGCGCGGGCACGCCTGGGTGGCCGGCCACGAGCTGTCGGCCGGGGACGCGGTCGGGCTCTCGGGCGAAAAGACCGTGGAGGTGCACGGGCTGGACCGGGGGGACGACGCGGAGGTGCTCGTCTTCGATCTCGCGTGAACCGCGCGCGGGCCTGCTAAGGTGCGGGCGGGCCGTCCGCCCGCCATGCCGCCTTCGCTCCGCGCCGCCGCCACGCTGATCCTCTTCGCCGCCACGCTGGCCCTGGTCCTGCGCCGCCCGCGCGGCTGGAACGAAGCCTGGTGGGCAATGGGCGGCGCGGCCCTGATGATGGCGCTGGGCCTGGTGCGCGCGCCCGAGGCCGCCGACACGCTGTCCCGGGGCAAGGACGCGCTGCTCATGCTGCTGGCGCTCCTCTGCCTGTCGGCGGTGGTGGCCCGCAGCGGGTTCTTCGAGTGGGCGGCGATCGTCTCGGCCCGCCGCGCCCGCGGCGACGCCGCGGCCCTCTTCCGCAACACGTTCGTGCTGGGCGCGCTGGTCACGATCGTGCTGTCTCTGGACACGACGGCGGTCATCCTGACGCCGATCGTGATCGCCGGCGCGCGGCGGATGGGACTGCCTGCCAGGCCGCACGTCCTGCTGTGCGCCATCGTCTCGAACTGCGCGTCGCTGCTGCTGCCCGTGAGCAACCTCACGAACCTGCTGTTCGTCAGCGCGTTCCGGATGCCGTTCGCCCCCTTCGTCGCCCGGATGCTGCTGCCGCAGGCGGTGGTCCTGCTGGTCACCTACGCGATCCTGCGGCGGCTCTTCCGGGCCGAGCTGCGGCGGGACTTCGACACCGGGCAGCTTCCGGCCGCCGCCAGCGCGATCGCCGACCCGCCGCTCTTTCGGGCCAGCTGCCTGGTGCTGGTGCTGGTCAGCCTCGGTTACTTCGTCGGCCCGCCGCTGGGGGTTCCCGTCTACGTCGTGGCCTTCGCCGGCGCCCTGGCTCTGGCCGTCTACACCGCCGCGCGCACCGGTCTGGCCCGGGCCGCTTCGTGGCGCTGGCTGGGCGACGTGCCGTTCGGCGCCGCCGGCCTGGCCGCCGGTCTGTTCGTCGTCGTCCGCGGGGTCGAGAACCTCGGGCTGGCGCGGCTACTGGTCCCGGCCGTCGAACGGCTGGCATCCCGGTCCCTCTGGCTCTCGCTGCCGGCCACGGCCGGCGCGACCGCCGTCGCCTCGAACGCGGTCAACAACCTGCCTGCCGCCCTGGCGGCCCGGTCGATCCTGCAGCAGGCCCACGCCCCCGGGCCGCTGGTCCTGGCGGCCCTCATCGGCGCCGACGTCGGCCCCAACATCACGATCGTCGGGTCGCTGGCGACCGTGCTGGTGTTGACGGTGGCCCGTGCCCGCGGCGAGTCGGTCGGCGGCCGCGATCTGCTGCGCGCGGGCGGTCTGGTCACGCCCGCGGCGCTTCTCGCCGCCGCGCTGGCGCTGGCCGCGACGTACCACTCCTGACATCCTCGACCTCGGACCTGGCGTCCGCGCCGAGGATGCTTATTGTGGGCTGACCGGGCGCCCCAGCCGGTGGTGTTTCCCCCTTCAGATGGCAGACTCCCTTCTCGCCAGCAATGGCTCGAATCTGCTCCGCTTTCCGCCTGCTGACCGGTTCGCGGTGCTGGAATCGGTGCCGGAGGCGATCACGGTTCATGACGCGCAGGGCAACCTCGTCTTTGCGAACGCGGCTGCCGCCCACCTGTGCGGGTTCCCGGATGCCGCCGCCCTGCGCGCCGCCGATCTGAAGGACTGGATCGGCCGGATCGAGCTCTATGACGAGACCGGGCAGCCGCTGCCCATCTCCGAGCTGCCGGGGCGGCGCGTGCTGGCCGGCCTGGACGCTCCCGAGCGGCTGATTCGCTTCCGGCGGGACGGCACCCAGCGCTGGGCGTGGGTCTCGGCGCGCCGGATCCCGGATTCGGATCCGCCGCTGGCCGTCAACGCCTTCCGCGAAGCGACCGGCGTCATCGAGGCGGAGCGGCGGCTGTCGGAGGAGCTGCGCCTCAGCCGCGCGCTGGAGCGGGTCGCCCTGGCGGTGAACGCGGAGGTCGACGCCGCCCGGCTGGTCCAGCGCATCACGGACGAAGCCACCGCCATCTGCGGCGCGCAGTTCGGCGCCTTCTTCCACACGATGGTCACGCCCGACGGGGGCCGGTACCAGCTCTACACGCTGTCGGGCGCGCCGCGCGAATCGTTCGACAGCTTCGGCCATCCGCGCCCGACGCCGGTCTTCGCCCCCACGTTCCGCGGCGAGGGCCCGGTCCGGTCGGGTGACATCAAGAAGGACCCGCGGTACGGCCGGATGGCGCCGCACCACGGCATGCCGGCGGGCCACCTGCCCGTGACCAGCTACCTGGCCGTCCCGGTGGTGGGCGGCGGCGGCGAGGTCCTGGGCGGCCTGTTCTTCGGCCACGCGGAGGCCGACCGCTTCACGGAGGCGCACGAGCGGGCGGTCGTGGCCATCGCCGCCCATGCGGCCGTGGCGCTGGAGAAGGCGCGGCTGCTGGAGACCGCTCGCCTGAACGAGGCCAGCATGGCCGCGGAGCGGTCGCGCATCGCCGAGCTGATCGAGCAGGCGCCGGTCGCGATCGCCGTGTTCCGCGGCCCCACTCACGTCTACGAGATCGCGAACTCGCGGTACCTCACGCTGGTCGGCCGCAGCGGGGGGCTGGTCGGGAACCCGATTCGCGAGGTCTTCCCGGAAGTCGAGGGGCAGGGGGTCTTCGAGGCCTGCGACCGCGTCTACCGGACGGGGCAGCCGTTCGTCGTGCACGAGATGCCGGTCTCGTTCAGCCGCGGAGACGGCGGCGGAGACGGGATCAAGAAAGGGTGGTTCTCGTTCACGATCACGCCGGTCCGCGAGCGCGGCCTGATCGCCGGCCTCATGTGCGTGGCCATCGACATCACCGAGCAGATCGAGGCCCGCCGGGCGATCGAGGGGACCGCCAAGGCGCTGGCCCGCAGCGAGCGCCGCTTCCGATCGCTGGTCGAGGCGACGTCGCAGATGGTCTGGACCACGACGCCCGCGGGCGAGGTGGTCGACGACTCGCCCACTTGGCGCGCCTTCACCGGGCAGAGCTACGACGAGTGGAAGGGATACGGCTGGCTGGACGCCGTCCACCCCGATGACCGCCCGCGCGCCGAGGAGGCCTGGCGCGCCGCCGTCGCCGCCAAGCGCCGCTACGAGGTCGAGTACCGCGTGCGCCGGCCCGACGGCAGCTACGCCGACACGCTCGCGCGCGGGACGCCCATCTTGTCCGAGGCGGGCGAGATCGAGGAGTGGATCGGCCTCAACTTCGACATCAGCGACCGGGTCCGGGCCGAGGCGTCGTCCCGCGACAGCGAGCGCCGGCTGCGGCTGGCGCTGGAAGCCGGGCGCATGGGCACCTGGGAGTACGACCTGGTCACGGGGAGCGTTCACTGGTCGCCGGCCATCGAGCGCATGCACGGCATCCCGGCCGGCAGCTTCCCCGGCACCTTCGAGGCCTACCAGGCGGACCTGCACCCGGACGACCGCGAGTGGGTACTGGCGACCGTCAAGCAGAACATCGAGCGAGGCCAGGAGCACCAGTTGCTCTACCGGATCGTCCGGCCGGACGGCGCCGTGCGCTGGCTGGAGGCGTTCGGCACCTTCGTGCACGACGCGGCCGGCAAGCCGATCCGGCTGATGGGCGTGTGCAGCGACGTCACCGAGCGGATCGAGAGCGAGGAGGCCCGCAACGCCCTGCGCATCCAGCGCATGCTGGAGGGGATCAGCGACTCGTTCGGGGTCTACGACCGGAACTGGACGGTGCTGTTCGCCAACCAAGCCGCCACCGCGATGGGCGGGTTGAAGCCGGCGGACATCATCGGCAAGAACCTCTGGGAGCTGGCGCCCGAGGCGGTCGGCACCCGGATTCATCAAGAGCTGACGCGCGTGCTGGAGACCGGCCAGCCGGCGACGTTCGAGGACTACTACGCGCCGTTCGACCGCTGGTTCGACATCCACGCCTACCCCGTGCCGGAGATCGGGATCGCGGTGTACACGCGCGACATCACGGCCCGCCGCAACGAGCAGGCGCTGCAGGCGCGCCTGGTCCGCTACGGCGAGCTGCGCGCCGACGTGGGCAGCGCGCTGTCGCTGCAGCAGAACATCCGCGTGATGCTGCAGTCCTGCTGCGAGGCGATCGTCGACCGGCTGCGCGTCTCGTTCGCGCGCATCTGGCTGGTCGACGAAGAGGGGAAGACGCTGGAGCTGAACGCCAGCGCGGGCAAGTACACCCACATCGACGGCGGCCACGCGCGCGTGCCGGTGGGGGCGCTGAAGATCGGGCGCATCGCGGCCGAGCGGAAGCCCCACCTCACCAACGACGTCCTCAACGACCCCTGGGTCGGGAACCCGGAATGGGCGAAGCGGGAAGGGATGGTGGCCTTCGCCGGATACCCGCTGGTCGTCAACGATCGGCTGGTGGGCGTCATGGCCACGTTCGCCACGGAGGCGCTGCCGGAGGACACGCTGGTCGCCCTGGGCAGCGTGGGCGACGCGATCGCCCAGGGGGTCGAGCGCCGGAAAGCCGAGCTGGCGCTGGAAGAGCGGGCCCGCGATCTGGCGCGCTCGAACGCGGAGCTCGAGCAGTTCGCGTACGTGGCCTCGCACGACCTGCAGGAGCCGCTGCGGATGGTGGCCAGCTACGTGCAGCTGATCGAGCGACGCTACAACGCCAAGCTCGACGACGCGGCCCGCGAGTTCATCGGCTTCGCGGTCGAGGGCGTCACGCGCATGCGACGGCTGATCGAGGACCTGCTGGCGTACTCGCGCGTCGGCACGCGCGGGCGCGCGCCGGTCCCGGTCGACGTCGGCAAGGTGGTCGCCACCGCCGAGAAGAACCTGGAGCAGGCCATCGCCGAGGCGAGGGCCGAGATCACCAAGGATCCGCTGCCGGCGGATCTGCCGGCGGACGAAGGGCAGCTGACCCAGGTGTTCCAGAACCTCATCGGCAACGCCATCAAGTTCCGGCGCGAGGACGCCCCGCGGGTGCACGTCGGCGCGCGCCGCGAGGGTGGAGACTGGGTCTTCTCGGTGCGCGACAACGGCATCGGCATCGAGCGCGAGTACTTCGATCGGATCTTCGTCATCTTTCAGCGCCTGAACCCGCGGGAGATCTACCCGGGCACGGGCATCGGTCTCGCCATCACCAAGAAGATCGTGGAACGTCACGGCGGACGCATCTGGGTGGACTCGACACCGGGGGTCGGGTCGACGATATCCTTCAGCATTCCCGTCGCCCCCCGCACCTGGAGATCCGCCCCATGACCGACGCCCTGCCCATCGAGATCCTGCTGGTCGAGGACAACGCCGCCGACGTGCGCCTGACCGAAGAGGCGCTGAAGGAAGGGAAGGTCCGCAACAACCTGACCGTCGCGCGGGACGGCGTCGAGGCGCTGGAGGTGCTGCAGCGCCGGGGCCCGCACGCGGGGGCAGCCCGGCCGGACCTGATCCTGCTGGACCTGAACCTGCCCCGCAAGGACGGGCGCGAGGTGCTGGCCACGCTGAAGGCGGATGACTCGTTGAAGCACATCCCGGTGGTCGTCCTCACGACGTCCAGCGCGGAGGTCGACATCCTCAAGAGCTACCAGCTGCACGCGAACTGCTACATCACCAAGCCGGTGGATCTCGAGCAGTTCGTCAGCGTCGTCCGGTCGATCGACGAGTTCTGGCTGACCGTCGTGAAATTGCCGCCCGAACATGCATGACAACCGTGACAAGACGCGCGTCCTGCTGGTCGAGGACAACGCCGGCGACGCGCGCCTGTTGCAGGAATACCTGGCCGAGGTTCCCGACCAGCCGTTCGTCGTGACGGGAGCCGGCACGCTGCGCGAGGCGGAGGCGGCCGTGCGCGGCCACCACGTGGTGCTGCTGGATCTCTCGCTGCCCGACGCGCACGGCATCGACACGGTCAGCCGGATGGCGGAGGCCGCCGAGGGGGCGCCCATCATCGTGTTGACCGGCAATACCGACCAGGACATGGCGTTGCGGGCGGTGGCGAAGGGCGCGGACGACTACCTGTTGAAGTCGGAGCTCACGCCCTCGTTGATCGCGCGCACGATCCTGTACGCCGTCGAGCGGCGCCGGCGCGCGCGGCAGCTGATGGCGCTGGAGGTGTCGCGCGCCGAGAGCGAGCACAGCGCGCGGCAGGCCCGCTTCCTGGCCGACCTGTCGTCGGCGTTCGCGATCGCCCTGGACGTCGACGACGTCGTCCAGAGCCTGATCAAGGTCGCCGTCCCCGAGCTGGGCGACTACTGCGGCATCGACCTGGTCGGTGGGGACCAGCGCTTGCGTCGCGCGGCCGTGCGGGTCGACGGGTCGCGTTCAGCGGTGGACGCGCTGGCTTCCTCGACGCCCACCGAGGTCTTCCCGTCGTTCCAGGCCGTGCAGGGGCGAAAAATCGTCGAGGTCCCGGACATCCCCGCCGCGCTGGACGAGTTCCCCGCGGAATCGCAGCATCGCAAGGCGGTCCTGTCGCTGGGGCTGCGGTCGGGGCTGGTCCTGCCGCTGATGGCGCGCGACCGGGTCGTGGGGGCGATGATGCTGGCGATGAAGGCCGGGCGGGAGCTCGACGCTCCGGCGCGCGCGCTGGCCGAAGAGGTGGCGCGGCGGACGGCGCTGGCCGTCGACAACGCCATGCTCTACCGCGCGATGAAGCGCGCGCTGCGGGCCCGGGACGAGATGCTGGCGATCGTGTCGCACGATCTGCGCAACCCGCTGCTGATCTTCGGGCTGACGCTGCAATCGATCCGGCGCTCGCTGGACACGGGGCGGACGCCGACCGCGGAGACGCTGGCCAAGGGGACGCGGGCCATCGCGCGGATGGAGCGCCTGATCAACGACCTGCTGGACGTGGCGCGCATCGACGCCGGCACGTTCGTCGTCGACAAGACCCCCACCGACCTGCCCACGCTGCTGCGGGAGGCGGTCGAGCAGCACGGTCCGCTGGCGGCCGACAAGGGGATCAGGCTGCAGATGACGGCGCCGGCCGATTTGCTGATCGAGGCCGACCGACACCGCCTGATGCAGGTCATGGCCAACCTGATCGGCAACGCGATCAAGTTCACGCCCGAGGGCGGCGCCATCACCGTCAGCTGCGGGCGCGGCGAGCTGGGCGCGCGGGTCGTGGTCGCCGATTCGGGGCCCGGCATCGACGCCGACAGCCTGCCCCATGTCTTCGACCGCTTCTACCAGACCGACGCGCACAGCGGCGGCGCCGGGCTGGGGCTCACGATCGCCAAGGGGATCGTCGACGCCCACGGCGGCAGCATCGGCGTCGAGAGCCAGCCGGGGCAGGGGGCGCGTTTCTGGTTCGAGCTGCCCACCCGCCCCGAAGCCTCCCAGGCCGCCGCCGTCGCGTAGCAACGGCCGGTTAGTGGTCGGCGCCGCCGTCCGTCGTCAAACTGGACAGCAGCGTGGTCGCCATCGTCAGGTGCATGTTGACCGCGGCGCGCTCCGTCATCAGCTCGGACTTGAGGGCGGCGTTCGTGGCGCTGGGGATCAGCGTCTGGTCGAACAGGCTCAGCACCATCTGGTGCTCCGTCACCTGAGCCATGGCGTAGGCCTTGTCGAAGGCGGCCCCGGACAGGCCGAACAGCTGGTTGTAGGTCGCCGTGGCGTTGTTCGAAAGCGTCATCCGTGTCGGGCTGTCCGCCGTCGTGAGGTTGTTGGCGTCCAGGACCTGGTTCAGCCGCATGACGGCGGCGTTGTGGTCCGTGATCATCATCATCGCGAAATCGAGCACCGCGGTGTTCGTCGACTTGCTCTGGGCGAGCTGGGCCTGCTGGACTTCGCCCTGGTTGGCCGTGAACGCGACGCCCGCTGCCTGCGCGTCCGTCAGCGACGCCGCCGCGCCGCCGTTACCGCCCGCGCCCGCGCCGCCGGCTGCCCCGGCCGCGCCGCCGCT
>CAZJMY010000442.1:0-3816 GCA_964546845.1 uncultured Myxococcales bacterium
GCCGCCGTCGATCAGGATGTCCCCCTTCGACAGGAACGGCGTGAGCTCGTCGATCAGCTCGTCGACCGGCTTGCCGGCCTTGACCATCAGCATGATCTTGCGCGGCGACTTCAGCGACCCGACGAACTCCTGCAGCGTGTGGGCCCCGACGATCTTCTTCCCCTTGGCGCGCCCGGCCACGAACTTGTCGACCTTCTCGATGGTCCGGTTGAAAACCGCGACCGTGTAGCCGTGGCTCTCCATGTTGAGGATGAGGTTCTCCCCCATGACCGCCAACCCGACGAGCCCGATGTCCGCCTTTTCCATGTCGATCGTCTTCCTTTTGGTGTCGCGAGCGCGAGGAATGGCTCAGCGCTGGATTCGCGCGGAGCCGCCCCTGGCGAAGGCCCGCACCTCGGCCAGGGTGGCCATGGTCGTATCGCCTGGGAAGGTCGTGAGCAAGGCTCCATGCGCCCACCCCAGTTTTACGGCCTCGTCGGAGGGTTCCCCGGACAGCAAACCGTAGACGAACCCGGACGCGAAGCCGTCGCCGCCGCCCACCCGGTCGACCACGTCCAGCTCGGTGGTCGGGGCCTGGTGGGTCTGCCCGTCGACCCAGGCCACGGCGCTCCAGCTGTGGCGGTTCGTGGAATGGACCTCGCGCAGCGTCGTGGCGACGGCTTTGACGTGGGGGTGCCTGGCGACCACCTTGTCGATCATCCCCACGAAGGTGCTGGGATCCAGCTTGGACTTGGCCGCCACCTCGGGCCCGGGGATGCCGAGCCCCTTTTGCAGGTCTTCCTCATTGCCGATGAGGACGTCGACGTGGGCCACGATCTGCTCGACGACCTCGACGGCGACCTTCTGGCCGCCCCACAGGTTCCAGAGCTTCTCGCGGAAATTGAGGTCGAAGCTGGTGACGGCGCCGGCCGCCTTGGCCGCCTTCATCGCCTCGACGATCAGCGCGCCGGTCGTCTTGGACAGCGCGGCGAAGATGCCGCCGCTGTGGAACCAGCGCACGCCGGCGCCGAAGATGGCCTGCCAGTCGAAGTCCCCGGGCGCCAGCTGGGCGGCCGCCTCGTTCGAGCGGTTGTAAAAGACGACCGGCGCGCGCACGCCGGCCCCCTGGTCGCTGTAGACCGTGGCCATGTTCGGGCCGTTGACGCCGTTGTGGGCGAACCGCTTGTAGAAGGGGCGCACGCCCATCGCGCGCACGCGCTCGGCGATCAGGTCACCGACGGGGTAGTCGACCATCGCGCTGGCGATGCCGGTCTTCAGGCCGAAGCAGTCCGACAGGTTGGCGGCGACGTTGTACTCGCCGCCGCTGACGTGGATGTCGCAACGGGTCGCCTTGCGAAAGGGCAGGATCCCGGTGTCCAGCCGGTGCACCAGCGCCCCCAGGCTCAGGAAGTCGAGCGCGCCGTCGGGGCGAATGGTCAATCCAGGTTTGGCAGCGGTCATGGTCTCCTCGTCGTCGTGAACGGGTCGTCCTTCAGGCGGTAAAGCGTCTCGCCGGCCTTGGGCACGTAAAGGTACCCCTCGGCCTCGCGGTTCTTCCACTCGACGGCGTCGATCGACCGGTGGTCGCGGTAACCGAGGTTGACGGCGCGGCACTCGGCCTCCGGGATGCCGGTCGCCAGCGTGACCGCGATCCGCGGGCGCTCGACGCCGCCGTCGAAGGTGCCGATCCCTTTGACGTGGGTCGAGTGCGCCAGCACGCCGCGCGGCACGTGGTCGAACCGGCCCGGCTGCTTCACGAAGTAGTCGCGCACGTGGTAGCCGATCTCGCGAATCAGCTGGCCGTGCACGACGGAGATCTCGTGGATGTGCGGTGCGTAGATGACGATCTCGCCCCCGTCGGCGACCACCGGCTCCAGCTTGTAGGCGCACTTGCCGCCCACCCAGAGCTCGTCGTACATGGGCGGCGCGCAGGAGAGCACGCTGCGGTACGGGCGGTCGGCTGTGATGACGTGGATCTGGCTCGAGAGCGTGGCGGCCGCCTCCCAGGTCTCTTCGGGCGCGCCCAGGTACAGGCCGGCCAGCGAGGTTCCCTCGACGACCAGGCTGGCGCACTTGCGCTCGACGGGGACCAGCGCCGCCGCCCGGTCCACGACCGCCCGCACCGGCGTGACCTTGGTGCCGATGATCGACGGGTTGGTGATCAGCGCGCCGAGCCAGTGGAACATGTCCAGGATTTCCTGGCCGGCGATCCCGGGGAAGAGGTACTTGTTGCCGCCCGAATAGCCGACCACCTCGTGCGGGAACGTCGGCCCGATGATCAGCAGCAGGTCGTAGGTCAGCGCCAGGCGGTTGATGGTGACGTCGACGCGCTCGCGCATCCGCCCGCCCGAGATGGCGGCGACGTCGTCTTCGGAGATCGCGCCGATCGACACCAGCGCGGCCGGGTCGTTCCAGCGGTGGTTGAAGATCTGCGTGCGCGCGTACTTGCCGGCGCGATCCTGGGGCGTCAGACCCAGCCGCTGGTTGATCGCCTCGTCGCTCATGGGTGGGTGCGTCCCCAGCGCGATCAGCACGTCGAAGGCGGCGGCGCCGGCGCCCGTGACCTCTTCGTGGAAGACCCGGAACATCAGGTCGATGGGCGCCGTGCGGGTGTTGTCGGGGACGATCGCCAGCACGCGCTTGCCGCGCAGGGACCAGCGCGCGACCTCGTCCGCGCAGAGCGCGCGCACCGCCGTCTCGTCGAGCTTCAGCCCCTTGCCGCCGCGGCCGGTCATCGTCAGACACCCGAGTAGGCGGTGAACCCGCCGTCGACGGGGACGACGATGCCGGTCACGAACCGCGCGGCGGGCGAGAGCAGCCACAGGACCGCGCCGGTCAGGTCGTCAGGGACGCCGAACCGCGCCATCGGCGTGTGGTCCAGGATCTTCTGCCCGCGCGCCGTCAGCGCGCCTGTCGCGCGGTCCGTCAGCAGGAAGCGGTTCTGTTCCGTCAGGAAGAACCCGGGCATGACGGCGTTGACGCGGATCGCCGGCGCGTACTCCTGCGCCAGGTGCACCGCCAGCCACTGCGTGAAGTTGCTGATGCCGGCCTTGCTGGCCGAGTAGGCCGCGATCCGGGTCAGCGGGCGCGAGGCGTTCACCGACGAGACGTTGAGGACGACGCCCTCCTTGCGCTCGGCCATCGGCCGGGCGAACACCTGCGACGGGAGGATGGTGCCCAGGAGGTTCAGGTGAGTGACCGCCTGCCACGCTTCCAGGGGGACGTCGAAGAAGCGGGCGTCGGGCGTGGTGGTCGCGCGCGGGTCGTTGCCGCCGGCGCCGTTCACCAGGATGTCGACCTGCCCGTGCTCGCCGACGACGCGCCGGCAGGCCTCTTCCAGCGCCGGGCGGTCGAGCACGTCGGCGGCGATGGCCAGGTGGCGCCCCTTGCCGGCGAAGGTGGAGATCACCGCCTCGGCCCGGGCCACGTTGCGCCCGACGAGCACGACGCTGGCGTGACAGGCGGCCAGCGCCCGGGCCATCGCCGCCCCCAGCACCCCCGTCCCCCCGGTCACCACCGCCGTGCGGCCGCCGAAGTCGTAGAGCGCGCGAACGTCCTCGAGACTGTTCACCGCGCCCGTCATCAGCGATTTGTCGGCCATGAATCCCGGCCAGGCACTCTAGCGCCTAACCACCCAGGAAGTATCCGCAGGGCGTGCGAATGGCTCACGGGCCACATAGGGCGCGGCACCTGTTGAATTGGTGCAACGTGGCGGCGGGAAGATCGGAGGCGGAGGGCGAGCGTGGGCGTGGGCGTGGGCGTGTTCGAGTTCGTGTTCGTGGGGGGCTGGCGTGTGCGTGGGGGGCCTCGCGTGTTCGTGCCAGAGAGGCTCACGTA
>CAZJMY010000443.1:0-2012 GCA_964546845.1 uncultured Myxococcales bacterium
GATGATGATGCCGCTGATGGCGTTGGTGACGCTCATGAGCGGCGTGTGCAGGGCCGGCGTCACGTTCCAGATGATGTGCCAGCCGACCACGCAGGCCAGCAGGAACACGGTCAGGTGCTGGATCAGCGCGGGCGGGCCGAAGAGCGCGGCCGCCCCCAGGGCGAGCACGGCCAGCCCGGCCAGGATGCGCGGGCCGCCGCTGGAGGGCGCCGGGTGCGGCGCGTGGGCCGGCTTGGCCTCGACGGTCTTGTGCGCGCCCGTCGGTCCGCCGGCGCGCGGCGGCGGCGGCTTGGGCGGCGGCCACATCAGCTCGCCGTTCTGCAGGACCAGCACGCCGCGCTGAATCTCGTCGTCCAGCTTCAGCGCGATCGTCCCCTCGGCGCTGGTGACCTCTTTGAGCAGGTTGAAGATGGTCGTCGCGTAGAGCTCGCTCGACTGACGGGCCATGCGGCTGGGCAGGTCGGTGAGCCCGATGATCGTGACGCCGAACTTCTCGACGACCTTGTCCCGCTCGGTCAGCGCGCAGTTGCCGCCCTGCTCGGCCGCCATGTCCACGACCACCGACCCGTGGGCCATCGCCACGACCGCGCCCGAGGTGATCAGCTGCGGCGCCGGCTTGCCCGGGATGAGCGCCGTCGAGATCACGATGTCGGACTGCTTGGCGTGCTGGGCGATCATCGCCTGCTCGGCCGCGAGGTAGGCCTCGCTCATCTCCTTGGCGTAGCCGCCGGTGCCCTCGCCGGACTCCTCGAACTTGAACTCGACGAACTGCGCGCCGAGGCTCTCGACCTGCTCGCGGACGGCGGGGCGCGTGTCGAACGCCTTGACCTGCGCGCCCAGCGACTTGGCGGCTGCGATGGCCGCCAGGCCGGCCACGCCGGCGCCGACGATGAAGACCTGCGCCGGCTTGACCCGGCCGGCGGCGGTCACCTGCCCGGGGAAGAAGCGGCCGAAGTGAGTGGCCGCCTCGATGACGGCGCGGTAGCCGGCGATGTTGGCCGTCGCCGACAGCGCGTCCATCTTCTGCGCGCGCGTGATGCGCGGGACGGCGTCCATCGCCAGCACGGTCACCTTCCGCTTGGCGAGGCGCTCGAGCAGCTCTTTGTTTTGCGCCGGCCAGATGAAGCTGATGACGGTGGCGCCCTCTTTCAGCAGGTCGGCTTCGTGGCCGGTCGCGGTGGCGGTCGGCTGCCGGACTTTGAGGACGACGTCGGCCTGCGCGTACAGCGCGGCGGCGTTCGGCGCGATGGTGGCGCCGGCTTCGATGTAGACGGCATCGGCGAAGGCCGAGGCGTCGCCAGCCCCTGCTTCGACGACGACGTCGTACCCCAGCTTCCGGATCTTGTGCACCGTATCGGGGACGGCGGCCACCCGGCGCTCGTGGGGATAGATCTCCTTCGGGATTCCCACCTTCATGGACCCGCAGCGTACAACGCCCAACCCACCAACCGCTACGCCCATCCGGGCGTTTCCCGTCGGACGCGGAGGTCGGCGATGTGTCGTTTTGTAGGAGATCGTCGTGCGGTTGGGATCGCTGGGGTTGCGGGGCGAGTCGGGTCGGGATCTCTCTATTGCGGCGTGACCGAGTCAGGGCTGCTTCGGGGGTGGGGTATCGCGCCGAGGGCACCGCGCTGCCTAACTGACGGCGAAGACGCCGTCAGATGGCGCGCTCCTACTTCGCGCTGGCATCCTCGCCGCGGACGGCGAGGAGCGCGCTCGTAGGTGCCCTCGTCACGATACCCCACCCCCTCGCGCGCCCTTTCCCTGCTCTGGTTTTCGAGATCCAGATGAGCGGCCCCTCCCTGCTCTCCTTTGCGACGTCCGCCTGGCGCGGTCACCGAAATTCGGAAAAATGCAGCTCCTAGCAACCGCGGAATCGAGAGCAGGGAGGGCCTTGCCCCTCGGTCGCAGCATACGAGAGCAGGGAAAGGGCGCGCGAGGGGGGCGGGTATGGTGCCGGGGGCACCTACGAGCGCGCTCCTCGCCGTCCGCGGCGAGGATGCCAGCGCGAA
>CAZJMY010000444.1:0-18017 GCA_964546845.1 uncultured Myxococcales bacterium
CAAGCTGCAGATCCCCTGGGACGACATCGAGAAGACGCTGAAGAACAACGCCAAGCTCAACGCCGACCACGAGCTGTACCTGCACGCCGACCGCGCGCTCAGCTACGGCGACGTGGTCAAGGTGATGGCGGCCGTGAAGCAAGCGGGCGTCGACAAGCTGGGCATGGTGACCGACCCGCTCGAATAAACGATGCCCAACGAGCAACAGCGGCGCGGGTCGCGCCGAAACTTCGCCGGTATGATCGTCACGCTGGCGCTCCACGGGGGCGTGCTGGCCGCCGTGGCGGCCGCCCACAACAAAGAAGAGGTCCCCCTCATCGTCCCGCACGACTTCGTGCGCGCCGAGATGGTCAAGCTGGGCAAGCCGCGCGACAAGTTCTGGCTGCCGCGCATCACGCAGCCACCGCGCCCCACGGCGCCGCCGCAAACGCTGAAGGTAGCCGAGGATCCCAACGCGAAGCCGGCCCCGAAAGAGGCGCCCCGCCCCGAGGACCCCAAGATCTCCAAGGACCTCAAGAACGCGCTCGAGCGCGCAAGCTGGAGGCGCTGGCCGCCGACGAGGAACCCGATCAGGGCGCGCTCAACGGCAGCAAGCTCGGCACCTCCAACACCGCGGTGGGCGATCAGTACCAGGCGCAGGTCGTGGGGATGCTGCACCAGAACTACAACTTCCCGGCCGGGCTGACGCTGGATCAGATCCAGAACCCACCCGAGATCGTCTTTCACATCGCGGGCGACGGAACGCTGACGGGCATCAAGCTGGTCAAGTCGTCCGGCAACAGCTTCGTGGATGACGCCTGCGTCGACGCCGCCAAGCTGACGGGCAAGGTGCCGCCGCCGCCACCGACGGTCCGTGGTATGAGAGTCCAGTGCGAAAAGTGACCAGCCGGTCCGTCGGAGGTCGTTCCTTGGGAGCTGCGTTGGTGGTCGCGGTCTCGATCGCGCTGTCCGCGCCCTCGACGGCGCGCGCGCAGGCCGGCGGCGACGAGGATCTGCCGGCCGTGCAGCTGTCGGGCGCCGGCGTGGCCCTGCTGAAGCTGGCCGTTCCGCGCGTCGAAGGCGACACGGACGGCGCGGCCGCCGAGCTCCTGTCGAAGGACATGGACATCACGGGGCTGTTTCAGATCCTGGATCCGGCCTCGTTCCCGGCGCAGCTGCAGTCGGAAGGGCTGAACTTTTCCTCGGCGCTCTGGACCCAGGTCGGCGCCCAGGCCGTCATCAAGATGAAGGTCGCGGGCGGCGCGCTGGACGGGCGGGTGTACGTCGTCGCGCGCGGGGACACGGCCGTCCTGTCCAAGTCCTATCGGGCCGGCGATCCGCGCGACGCCGTCCACGAGTTCGCGAACGACGTCGTCAAGGCGTTCACCGGCCAGCCCGGCGTGTTCGGATCGCGGATCGCGCTGGCGATGACCGGGCACGGCCCGCACGAGATCGCCGTGGTCGACATGGACGGCGGGCGCACCTCGGTCGTGACCAAGATGGGCTCCGACAGCCTGCTGCCGGCGTTTTCGCCGTCCGGCGCGGAGATCGCGTTCACGTCGTATCTGCGCAACAACCCGGACCTCTGGATTGTTTCGGCGGGCGGCGGGCGCGCCCGCCGCGTCTCGAAAGAGCCGGGACTGAACACGGGGGCGGCCTGGTCGCGCGCGGGGGCGCTGGCCCTGACGATGTCCTACGAAGGCAACTCGGAGATCTATCGGATCGATCCCACCGACGGCCGCATCGAGGCGCGGCTGACGAACAACCCGGCCATCGACAGCTCGCCCTGCTTCTCGCCCGACGGCTCGCAGATCGCGTTCGTGTCGAACCGCCAGGGGTCACCGCAGATCTTCGTCATGTCCGCCAACGGCGGCGGGGCGAAGCGCGTCACCTTCCAGGGCAAGTACAACCAGACGCCGCGGTGGAGCCCGCGCGCCGACAAGCCCCAGATTGCCTTCACGGGGCGCGACGAGCGCGGCGTGTTCGACCTCTTTCTGCTCGACGTGCGCACGGGCAAGGTCGACCGCCTGACACAGGGGCACGGCTCGAACCTGGACCCGACCTGGTCGCCGGACGGACGCCTGCTGGCGTACGTGTCCAGTCGCGGCGGCCTCTTCGTCCAGAATCCGGAGACCCACCACGAGGTCCAGGTCTGGAAGGGGAGCGCCTCGTCGCCGTCGTGGGGCCCGGCGCCGCGTCACTGAACGCGCTCCGCGGAACCTGCTCTGCTTGCCCGGTTGCCGCCCGGAGGCAGGTTGTCCTCATGACAACCGACCCGGTTTGCGGCATGACGGTCGAGGAGTCCTCCGCCAAGGCGTGGGCCAACCACGAGGGGACCCGCTACTACTTCTGCTCTGACGCCTGCCACGACGAGTTCGAGGCCCACCCGGACGAGTATGCCGGGCAAGCTGAACAGGGGGCCGGCGCGTCGCCCTGACCCGGCCGCGCTGGACGCGGAGGGGCGAGTGGGCGCAAGCTCGGCCGCGATGACGACGCTCGCAACGATCGACGTCGGGACGAACACCGCGCTGCTGCTCGTGGCGCGCGTGGGTCCGGGCGGCGCCGTCGAGCGCCTCGACGAGCGGGCCGAGATCACCCGCCTCGGCCGCGGGATCGGCGCCGGCGGCGCGCTGGGGCGTGCCGGGATCGACGCCACCCTCGACGCCCTGCGCGGGTATGCGGAGATCGCCCGCCAAGCCGGCGCGCGCATCGCGGCGGTCGGGACCGAGGCGCTCCGCCGCGCGCCCAATGGCGCCGAATTCCTGGGGCCTGCCGCCGAGATCCTGGGCGTCCCGATCGAGGTGATCGACGGCGAACGCGAGGCGGCGCTGACGTTCCGGGCCGTCGTCGAGTCGTTCCCGGAAACGCGGCGCGGGGACGTGGTCGTCGTCGACATCGGGGGCGGCTCGACGGAGATCGTGACGGCCCACGACGGCAACCCGACCAGCGCGCGCAGCCTGCCGCTCGGCTCGGTGCGCCTGACCGAGCAGCACGTTCGCCACGACCCGCCGACCTCCGGCGAGGTCGCCGCCCTGCGCGCCGCGGTTGCCACCGCCCTCCGCGGCATTCCGTTCGCGACCGGCGCCCGCCTGGTGGGGGTTGCCGGGACGGTGACCTCCCTGGCGGCCATGGCCGAATCGATGGCCACCTACGACCCGGAGCGGGTCCATGGGTACCGCCTGTCCCGGCCCGCGCTGGACGCCCAGATCGCACGGCTGGCCGCCAGCCGCCAGGCCGACCGCGAGCGCATCGTGGGGCTGGATCCCCGGCGCGCCGACGTGATCCTGGCCGGCGCCGTCATCCTGGAGGGGATCGCCGCCGCCGCGGGCGCGCCCGACGTCTGGGTGAGCGACCGCGGGATTCGCTGGGGATTGCTGTACGAGCTGGCCGCGCAACCGTCGGTAGGGGGGCGCGCTTGAACCCGCCGGGGGTCGACGGTATTTTGCTGGGCATGCGCGCGTGGCTGCCCTGGATCTCGGGCCTGGCGTTCGCGTCGCTGGCGGGCTGCAAAGGCAAGCCTGCTGCGATCTCCTCCGACTTCCAGGACGCCTTCGACCGTACCGAGCTGGGCGCCGACTGGAACGCGACGTCCCCCGCCTACCGGCTCACGGGCGGTCAGCTGGAGGTCTCGCAGGCGTACAACCACCCGGCCGGGCTGCGCCGCCGCCTGCCGGACGACGTCGCGATCGACCTGGACGTGACGTCGAACAGCCCCGACGGCGACATCAAGGTCGAGGTGTTCGGCGACGGCGAGTCGTTCGACCCCGACAAGGGGGCCTACGACTCGACGGGGTACGTTTTCATCTTCGGCGGCTGGCACAACTCGCTGTCGGTCATCTGCCGCCAGGAAGAACACGGCGCGGGCCGGAAGGCCCAGCGCGCCGACCTGCGCGTCGAGCCGGGCCGGCGCTATCACTTCGGGATCACGCGCCGGCGGGGCGCCATCGACTGGCAGATCGACGGCCGGCCGTTCCTGGCCTGGACGGATCCCGAGCCGCTGTCCGGACCGGCGCACGCCTATTTCGCGGTCGACGACTGGGAAGCCGACGTGGCCTTCGACAACCTCCACATCCGGCCTGCGCCGTAGGTCGCGCATGGGAGAGCCGCCGCAAACCGCGCGTTTCGATCTGGGGCAGTCGCTGGCCGCGCTGGCGGGCCGCCAAAACGCCCTCATCTACATGCACGACAACCCCGACCCGGACGCCCTCGCGGCGGCGCTGGGGCTGGGTCGGCTGTTCGAGCGCGAGCTGGGGACGACGGTCACGCTGGGACACGGCGGCATCGTGGGCCGCGCCCAGAACCGCGCGATGGTCGAGACGCTGGGCATCCGCCTCACGCCCGTCGACGCTCTGAACCCCGACGCCTTCGACCTGATCGCGATGGTCGACAGCCAGCCCGAGACGGGCAACAACTCGCTTCCCCGCGACCACCGGATCGACGTGGTGATCGACCACCACCCGCCCCGCCCCGCCAGCGCCCGCGCCCCGTGGTGCGACGTGCGCGCCAACTTCGGGGCGACCTGCACGATCGTGTTCGAGTATCTGCGGGCGCGCGGGGTCCCGATCGACGCCAAGCTGGCGACCGCCTTCTTCTTCGCCCTGCGCACCGAGACGCGGGACCTGGGTCGGGAGGCGACGGCCGCGGAACGCAGCGCTTACCTCGAGCTGGTTCCGCTGGTCGACCACAACCTGCTCTACCGGATGACCCACCCCAAGGTGCCGCGCGCGCACTTCGCGGCGCTGGATCGAGCGCTCCGCTCCGCCGAGATCTTCGGCACCCTGGTCGCCGTCAACCTGGGCACCTTGGGGTATCCCGACCTCGTGGCCGAGATCGCCGACCTGCTGCTCTCCTACGAGGGGGCCAAGATGGTGTTGTGCATCGGGGAGTACCAGCACAACGCGTATCTGTCGCTGCGGACGGAGGTCGACAACGCGCGCGCGGGCGCGGTCATGCGGCACATCGTCGCGCACGACGGCGCCGCCGGGGGGCACGGGACGATGGCAGGCGCCCGGCTACAGGCCACGCTGGCCACCGCGTCGGAGCTGGAGGCCACGTTCCGTGAGATGGTGCGCCGGCTCGCGGAGGCGCTGGGCATCCCCGGCGGCTCGGGCGAACCCCTGCTCAAGGGCTCGCGCGGCCAGGACGAGGAGGGCGTGAACGACGGGTGAGGCGCTCGACGAGCGCCCGCCGGCGTCGCTACACGATCTCGCGCACGCCCACGACCCCGCCCCGGGTCGCGCCTTCGCCGCTGGGGACCGATTCCTGGCGAGACAGCCCGAAGTACAGGCCGAGAGCCATCAGAAAAAGGACACCCGTGCACAAGGCGGCCGTGCGCAGAGTACGCGACCGCGAACGAGCCGCGATCCAACGGTCATGCCGGACGCCCTTTCGCTGGCGCCGCCGGCGGACGACGACCTGCCGGCGAGCTGCCGGGACGGCGCGATCTTGGATCAACGAGTCGGTAGCGTTCGCCTGTCGGTCCATCAGCCGGCTCAGCCTCCCGCAGCGAGAAACGGAGCTTACAGCAATCAAAAAGGCGAATCTATCGAACGTTGAGCGCGATCACGAGGCCCCAGACCACCAGTGAAATGACCGATGCGGTGACCAGAGCGAAGACCGTACGACCTTTTTCGCGAGATTCGGAGATCACGACAGTGCCTGAGTGAGACGGCACAACCCTACGCATGAAACGCCGATGCGCAAGTTCGAAACCGAGTCATTCTCACCCCCCGAGGATCAATATCGGCGGCTTGGGTGACTCTTGAGCATCGCCGCCTCACCGCCCCGCACTTCTCTCATGATTTCGACGGAGCGGTGGCAGTAAGGGCACATCGCCACCTTGGCGCCGGCGAGGTGAGGAACCACCCGCAGCGTCCCCTTACACCTGCTTCGCTCCGACGACGACGACCGCAACGCGCGGCCACTATACGTCATCTTTCGGCGATCAGAATAACAAAAGCCAGCTTACTTTTTACTGAATAGTCCCTAGGTTACGTCGCCTAGGCCTCACCCCGACCGCGGCCCATCCGGTGCGCCGTCCAGACGACCGGGTGCTCACTTGGCCAGAGATGGATAGACGGCGCAGCCGCGAGGGAACGGCCGGTCCGCCTCGGGCAGCGCCGAGGGAGGGTCCGCATCCCGACACTGGGCCGCGTTCGAACAGCTCACCAGGCGGTCGGTCGCCGCGTTTCTCGTCGCGGAGACCGTCCGCCCCAGGTGAGGGCAATGAATGAGGACCTGCAGCAGGACGGAGCGGCGCACGCCTCCAGCCTACAACACCATGGCCGCCCGGCGACCGCTCACGCGGCCGCCAGGTGCGGGGCGACGAGCCAGGCGTGGGCCATGCGGGCCGGACCCTCTTCGGATCGTTCGCCCATCGGGACGGCGTTCTCGATCAGGTCGTGCCAGCCGTCCCCGAAGTCCTGCTTGGTCGCCGCGAAGTTCACGGCGATCAGCGCGGTGTGGCCGGGCGGGCTCTCGATGAACAGCTCGGCCTGGCGGGGCCCGCGCGCCCCGCGAAAGACACCGACCGCCCGATAGGCGCCATTGCCCATCGGCTGAACGTCGCGGCTATAAAAGGCGAAGAGGTCGGTGCCGCTGGTGACGCCGCTGGTCGCATCGATGGCCAGCCGCACGTTGACGCGGTCGAGATCCGGCCCATAAGCCAGGCCGGACTCCCAAGCCGCGAATTTGCCGCGGAGCAGGAAGTCATTTCCCCCCACGTCGAGGTCGATGCTTGGACGCGAGGTCGTGAGCTCAGCGGATGTCTTTTCGGTGATCGTTCCCACGGAAACGACCCTATGCACGGCGCGGGCCCGGTCTAGGGCAATCACCGTGGCGCGCCGCCCCGGGCTAGCGATCGGGCCGCGGCGCTTCGCGCGGCGCGCGTTCATCGGCCGGCCGCTCGGGCTCCTTGCGCCCCATCGTCCAGCTGGGGGGGTCGCTGGCGGGGAACGACTCGTCCGACGCCTCGTCGACCTCCTCCGCGATCTCCGCCTGGTTCCGCCCCGGCGCGTCCTGCCGCTGTTCTTTTTTCTCAGCCATTTGGTTGCCCCCTTCGGCAGGACCAGCCAAGGGTCCAGCCTGTGCCGTAAGATGGCCATGCCCGGGCTCCCCAAAAGAGGGACGGTCCCGCAAAAGTCGGCTAGAAACTGGCCCGGAGCTCGACTATCCGAACTCGACGACCCGAGGAGACGACATGACGAACCGAGGAGCGATGATCGCCGCCATCGCGGCGGGGCTGTTCAGCACGGGCGCCACCATGGCCGCCTCGGCCGCTGACTCAGCCAAGGTCCACTGCCAGGGCGTGAACAGCTGCAAGGGCAAGAGCGCGTGCGCCACCGCCACCAGCGGCTGCGCCGGCCAGAACGCCTGCAAGGGCAAGGGCTGGATCGAGATGAGCGAGAAGGACTGCAAGGCCAAGGGCGGCAGCATCGCGAAGTAGCGACCGCCGCGGCGGGGCTCAGCCGGCGCGGAACTGAAAGTCGCGCTCGCGGACGACCTGGCGCTCGACGAGGTCGACCAGGAACGCGCGCCCCTCGCCGATCATGCCGTTGAACGTCAGCAGGTACCAGACGTCCAGCGCCCACCGGACGTGGCCGCTCTCGCAGGGGGGTGACCACTCCGTGGGCTCCAGATCGCCGAGCCCCGGCGGTCGAACGCGGCCGTTGACCCGCAGCTCGCGAAACGGCGCCGACGCCCGCACGATCTCGATGGCGTGGGCGGCGGCCGCCGGCTGGATCTGCCGCCGCCACTCGCTGACCAGTCGAAGCCGTCCCGGACTGGCCGTCAGGTCGGTCTCGGCCTCGTAGGCCTCGTCGGCGGGCAGACCACCGAAGTCGGGCACGTCGAACTCGGGAAACAGGTCCTCGGCGTCGATCTCGCGCTGGCGCGCCGCCAGCGCCTCGTCCAGCTCCAGTCGCGCCGCCGGCGTGTAGCAGGCGTAGAGGCGAAGGATCGCCTGGCGTGAGGGCAGCCGGTGGTCCCAGTCGATCAGCCACACGGCGCCGTGGTAATCCGAGTCGCCGAACGGGACCAGGGGCGGGATCGTCGCGGCCATCCGGACGCGCACCTCAGCACCGCCGAACAGCCCTTGCTGGGCCACTCGCGGGTGAACGCGTACCTCATTCCGCAACAGATCGCGCAGGTCGAGCGCCATCAAGCTGATATTACGTCGTCGTCGTCAGTCCGCCTAGGCAGGTTGCGCGTCGACGACGGCCGAGGATATATAGACGCACTTCTATGCGAACTCAGGAGACGCCCATGCGCAGGAGCTGGATCGTGATCTTCGGGGCCGCGCTGTCGGCCATGACGTGCGCGGCGAGCCAGCCGTCGACGCCGCCGCCCGCCACGGTGGCAGGCACGCCGGCGGCGCCTGCGCCCGCACCGGCCGGGTCTCCAGCCCCAGCGCCCGCCGCGACGCCAGCCCCCCCGCCGGCCGAAACCGCGCCGGCGACCTCCGGCGAACCGGCGGTCGACTGGGCCGCGATGAGCAAGGACCAGCGCAAGCAGTACATGAAGACCGTCGTCATGCCGCAGATGAAGCAGACGTTCGCGGCGTTCAACGGCGACCGCTACAAGTCGATGACCTGCCTGACCTGCCACGGCGACGGCGTCATGCAGGGGAAGTTCACGATGCCGAACCCCAAGCTGCCGAAGTTGCCGTCGACGCCCGACGGGTTTCAGAAGCTCATGTCGGAAAAGCCGGCCATCATGCAGTTCATGGCGACCAAGGTGAAGCCGCAGATGGCGCACCTGCTGGGGATGCCCGAGTTCACGCCGCAGACCAAGACGGGCTTCGGCTGTTTCCAGTGCCACACCAAGGAAGGTCAGTGATACTGCAGCCCTGCGTTCCGCGCGGCTGTCCTGGGACACGAAGGAAAACGAGCTGGCGGCGGCGGCCCGTGAGGCGGCCGGCCGCGGCGACCTGATCGATCTGACCGAGAACAACCCCACCCGCGTCGGGCTGCCTTATCCGACGGCGGAAGTCGTGGACGCGCTGGCGCGCGGCGCCGCCGGGCCGTATCAGCCGGCCCCCCTCGGCCTGCCCGAGGCGCGGCAGGCCGTGGCAGACGAATACGGGCGCGCCGGTGTCGCGGTGGGCACCGCGCAGCTGGTGTTGACGGCCAGCTCGAGCGAGTCGTACGGGTTCCTGTTCAAGCTGTGCTGCGACCCGGGGGACGCCGTGCTGCTCCCCGAACCGAGCTATCCGCTGTTCGAGTATCTCGCGCGGCTGGAGGGGGTCAGGACGAGCGGCTATCGGCTGGCCTTCGACGGCGAGTGGCACGTCGACTTCGCCAGCCTCGAGGACGCAGCCTCTGGTGGGCGGCGGCCGCGTGCCGTGGTGGTGGTCAACCCCAACAACCCGACCGGCTCCTATCTGAAGCGGCCAGAGCTGGAGCGGCTGGCGGCGTTCTGCCGGGCCCGCGCGCTGGCCCTGATCTCCGACGAAGTGTTCGCGCCCTACCCGTTCGGACCGGCCGTGGATCGGGTGATCTGCGCGGCCGCCGCACCCGAGGCGGCAGACGCGCCCGCCGTGTTCAGCCTGGGCGGCCTGTCGAAGGCCTGCGGGCTGCCGCACCTCAAGCTGGGGTGGATTGCCGTCGGCGGGACCGACGCGGACCGCTCGCTGGCGGCGCTCGAGCTGATCGCCGACACGTACCTTTCGGTCTCGACCCCCGTGCAGCGGGCGCTGCCCGAGCTGCTGGTCGTGGGCGCCGAGATCCGCCGCCGGATTGCGGCGCGCGTGTCCCACAACCTGGCGGCGCTGCGCGCGGCGCTGCCGGAACGGTCGGCGTGCTCGCCGCTTGCCGTCGAGGGGGGATGGTCGGCGATCTTGCGGGTTCCGGCGCACCCCACCGACGGAGATTGGGCCGTCGGGCTGGCACGCGAGACCTCGGTCCTGGTGCATCCCGGGTACTTCTTCGACATGCGCGGCGGCACCTTCGTGGTGGTCAGCTTGCTGCCCGCGCCGGAGACGTTCGCGACCGGCATCGCACGCGTTGTCTCGCATATCGACGCGTCCCTGAGATAATGGGGCCGTGCTCGTCGCCCTCGCGTCCGCGACCGCGATCGCGATCCTGCTGCCGGCGGGCCCGGACGACGGCTGCCCGTCGCCGCATCAGGTACGCGACGCCGTGGCTGCGCACCTGCCCGGCGTGGTGCAGCCGCTCGGCCGGCCGCCCGGCCCCGGCGCGCTGCGGCTGTCCGTCACCAGCGACGGAACGGGTACGCTGCGCGTCGACCTGAGCGATCCGGAGGGCGGCCCGCTGCTGCGGCGGCGGGTCGCGCCGGAGACGGCGGCGCGAACGAAGGCGGCGGAGTGCGTGGCCCTGGCCGAAACCGCCGCGCTGATCGTCGACCGCTACTGGCACGAGGTCGGGTACGAGGTGCCGCCCGCGCCGCCGGTCGTCGCGCCGAAACCGGCGCCGCCGCCCAAGCCGCCCGTGGCGCCAAAGCCGGCCGTCGAGCCGAAGCCGGTCGTCGAGCCACCGTCAGCACCCGAGCCCGCGGCGCCGGAGCCGCCCGCGCGGGCGGCGGAACCGTCGAAGCGGGACAGCGACAACGAACCGCCGCCACCGCGCGAACCCGAGCGCCTGCCCGAACGACCTCGCGCGCCTCTGCGCCCGCCCAGCTGGTGGCTGGCCGCCGGGATCGGCGGCGACGCCGGCGACAAGGGCCAGCCGCGGCCAAGAGCCTCCCTGGCGATCGCCGTCGAAAAAGCGGCGCTGGGGCGGCGGGTCGGCCTGCGGTTTTCCACCAGCGGGCGGTATCCCGAGGGCATGACGTGGACGGAGAACGGCGCGCCGGCCGGCCAGGCGACCCTGTGGCAGTTCCCTGTCGCGATGGACGCCTATCTCGCGATCCCGATCGGCTTTGGACGCCTGGAGCCGGGCCTCGGGGTCGCTCTGAACGTCATCGACGTGACGTCCACTCGCGGAAACGCCCAGGATTCCAAGCTGGCGGCAGCGCCCGAGGCGGATCTGTCGGTGGCCTGGACCGTTCCGCTGCCGCACGACGTTTTCCTGCGGACCAGGGCGGCCGGGGGCGTCGGCGTCCCGATCACCGCGGTGGATGACGATTTTCGCTCCACCAATGACGCACCTGCCCAGCGACTGCTCGAAACACCGCGGTTTCACGGGGAGCTTGGGCTAGAATTGGGCGTTTGGTTCTACTGATGAATTAAGGGGGGTCGGGTCACTAATGGGTTCAGAGGCAGAGTGAACACCCCAGGCCTGATTCACGCCGTTCAGTCCGGCAGCAGCGGCCCCAACGCCGATCTGGAGTTGGTGACCCGCTGCCGCCGTGGCGACGCGGCGGCGTGGCGCGGGCTGTACGACCGGTACGCGCCCGTCGTACATCGGTTCCTGTCGGCCTTCGGCGTACCCACGGAAGATCGCGAGGATGCGGCGCAAGAGGTCTTCGTCGCCGTGTACCGCAGCCTGGGCCGCTTCCGGGGAGAAGCGCGGCTGTCGACCTGGATCTACCGGATCGCGGCGCGACACGCGGGGCGCATCGCGCGCCGCCGCCGGGTGCGCGGCCTGCTGTCGACGCTGCTGGTTCGCGAGCCGCTGCCGCCACCCGCGCCGGATCCGTCCGAACGGAGCGAGCGCCTGCAGATTTTGGACGAGATGATCGGCAAGCTTTCGCCGAAAAAACGTCTGGTCCTGGTCCTGTTCGAGATCGAAGGGATCCCCATCGAGGAGATCGCGAAGATCGCCGGCTGTCCGGAGAACACCGCCTGGTCGCGCCTGCACTATGCCCGCGCCGAGCTGATGGCGATGGCCAAGCGGAGGATCAAGTGACCCAGCGTCACTGGCCTGAGGGCTCGGACCGCGTCTCGACGGAGCTGCGGCGCGCGCTGGATCAGGCCGCGCTGCGCGGGCCGGACGACATGACGCTGCGCCGCGGGTGGGCCGCGGTCGCCAATCCGCCGGAGCCCGAAAGCCCCCACCGCAGCTTCTGGTTCGCGGGCGGGGTGGCCAGCACCGCGGTCCTGGGGATCGTGGCGGCCGTATGGCTGTGGCCGCGCGCCGCCGAGCGAGCGCCGTCGGCGCGGCCGCGGGTCGTGGCGCACGCGGAGACCGTCGCCGGTCCGGGCGCCCGGCACCTGACTTTGGAAGGCGGCGTCGAGACCATCATCGGCCGCTCGGGCGTGATGCGCATCGACGACGGTGCCCCGCGCGTCGAGGCCGGCGAGGTGCGCTTCAGCGTCCCGCACCGCCAGCCGGGTCACCCGTTCGTCGTGCGCGCCGAGGGGTATCGGGTGGTCGTGGTCGGCACCCGGTTCGGCATCTCTGTCCAAGACGCGGGCGTGCTGGTCGACGTGGAAGAGGGGATCGTCGAGGTCTGGGAATCGGCCACGCAGCGCCCGCTGGCGCGACTGACGCCGGGCGAGAGCTGGCAGAGCCCGCCGCGCCCGCCGAGCGCCGACACCGCGGCCCCGAAGGCCGACCTCAACGTCGCGCCCGCGCCGCCGGCCGGCACTGGCAGTGCTCCGGCCGCGCCCGTCGTGGCGACGGCGCCTGCGCCCGCAGCGCCCCCCTCGTTCGTCGTTCCGTCGTTCATCGCGCACCCGCGCCACGGACACCACCGCAGCGTCGCGCTGTCGTCGCCCGGGGACAGCGGCGCGGCGGCCGCCTCCGACCCGCGAGACCCCGCGATCGCGGCCCGCGCCGCCGTCGCCGCCGGCGATGCGCCGCGCGCGTTGCAGCTCTATCGCGCGCTGGCTGCCCAGGGGACCGGACCGGGCGCGGAGAACGCCGCCTACGAGATCGGCAAGGTCTTGAACGAGAAGATGGGACAGCCCGCCGCGGCCGTGTCGGCCTGGCGCCGCTACCGCGCGACCTATCCGGACGGCATCCTGCGGGTCGAGGCGGACGTCTCGATCATCGAAACGCTCGCGCGGTCCGGCGACGCGGACGGCGCGCTGGTCGAGGCGAACGAGTTTCTCCGCAGGCGCCCCGACAGCGAGCGGCGCGCCGAGATCGCGCGCCTGGCCGGTGACCTCTACCGGTCCCGCGGCGACTGTCGGCACGCGGTGGGGATGTACCAGGTCGCCGCCGGTGCGGCGCGCCCGCGCGACGCGGTCGAGGCGGCCACCTTCCATCGCGCCGAGTGCCTCTCGACGCTCGGGGACGCGGGCGCGGCGGATGCGGCGCGCGGGTACCTGCGCGCCTACCCGAGCGGCCGATACCGCAGCGAAGCCGAGGCGCTGGCCGGCGGCGCCTCGCGCCCCTGAGCCCATGCGGCACCTGGGCCGCGCCTGGCTGGTGGCAGTGGCGGCGGCGCTGGCGCCCGGCTGCGAGCAGACGCTGCATCTGTATCAGTCGCCCCCGGACGGCGGCGGAAGCCGCGGCGGGGGCGCCGGAAGCCTCGCCGCCGCCGGAGGCAGCGCGGGGGCCGGTGCAGGGGGCGGCCGGTCGGGTCCGGGGGGCACGACCGACGGGGGGCAGCCCGACGGCCGCTGCGGACCGCCGACGCCGGTGGCGTTCGCGGCAGACCCACCACAGATGCTGATCGCGCTGGACCGTTCGACGAACATGAACCAGCCGTTCGACAACAGCACCAGCGACAACAACACACACTTTCAGGCCGCCGCCCAGACGCTGAGCCAGGCCGTCGGCATGTACAGCGCGCCCGGCGGGGGCGGCAAGCCGACGCGGCCGACCATCAACTTCTGGTTCCTGGACTTCCCGGACACGAACAACGGCTGCTCCGCGCAGACGGGTTGCTGCACGACGGACGTCTCGCGGGTCTACGGATTCCAGGACTTCGCGAACGACGCCTTCCTGTGCAGCCCGACGACGACCGGGTGTCTGAGCAGCGATCATCGGCCGGTCGCGGCGGCCCTCACGAAAGCCGACCAATGGGCCGGCACCACGACGGGGGGCGGCGGGAGATACGTCGTTCTGGTCACCGACGGGCCGCCCTCGGGGAACTGCGTGAAGATGTACGACGACTGCACGAACGCCGAGCAACAGGCGATGACCCTGGCGAAGGACACCAACCATCAGCCCGCCGTGCTGCGGATCGGCGGTTCCCCCGGCGGCGACTGCCTCTTCTACATCGCGGGCGGACCGAACTCGCCCGCGTACTACCAGGCGTCGGATTACACCAGCCTGAGCAAGGCCGTCACCGACATCATGTCGTACGCCCTCTGCGAGGTCACTTTGACGGGTCCCGTGCCCGGCTCGTTGCAGATCAGCGTCGCCGGAAAGAGCTACCCCTACGACTCGAACGCGGGTTGGACGTTCAGCTCCAGCTCCGGACGCCTGCGGCTGCACGGGGCGGCCTGCGACGCGTACGCCGCCGGCGCTGCCCTCCAGATCGTCTCGGCTTGCGAGACGGGACGGGGAGGGACAGGCTTTCCGCCCTGACCCATGGGCGTGCGAATCCTGGCCATCTCGGGGAGCCTGCGCGGCAGCTCGAAGAACACGACGCTGCTGCGGGCGGCGGTGCAGCTGGCGCCGGCCGGCGTCGAGCTGACGCTGTACGAAGCGCTGGGCGACGTGCCGCCGTTCAACCCCGACCTCGATGACCTGGACGCCGGGCGGGCGCCGGCGGCCGTGCTGGCGTTCCGGCGCGCGCTGCGCGAGGCCGACGGGCTGATGATCTGCAGCCCGGAGTACGCGCACGGCGTGTCGGGCGTCATGAAGAACGCGCTGGACTGGCTGGTGGGCAGCGGCGAGCTGGAGGGGAAGCCCATCCTGCTGCTGAACGCCTCGCCGCGCTCGGCCTTCGCGCACCCGGCGTTGCTCGAGACCATCCGCGTGATGGGCGGCCTGACGCTGGAGGGTGCGCTGCCGGCGGCGATGGCGGGCGACCGGCTGGACGTGGAGACCATCCTGGCGCGCCCCGCGATCGCCGACGTGCTCCGGCGCGCGATCGAGGCGATCCGCGCGGCGGTGGCCGGCGCGTCCGCGGATCAGGCCCGCATGGCCTGATCGAGGTCCGCGATCAGGTCGTCGGCGTGCTCGATGCCGACGGAGAGGCGCACGAGGCCGTCGCTGATCCCGAGGGCCCGGCGGCGGTCGGCGGGGATCGAGGCGTGAGTCATGATGGCGGGGTGCTCGGCCAGCGACTCGACGCCGCCCAGCGATTCGGCGCAGGTGAAGACGCGCAGCCGCTCCAGGAAGCGGCGGGCCTTGCCCAGCGCGCCGCGGCCGTTGCCGAAGGTGAAGCCGACCATGCCGCCGAAGCCGCGCATCTGACGGCGGGCCAGGGCGTGCTCGGGGTGGGATTTCAGGCCCGGGTAGATGACGGCGTCGACGTCGCGGCGCGCCTCCAGCCAGCGGGCGATCGCCAGCGCGTTCTGCTGGTGCCGCTCCATGCGGACGGCCAGGGTCTTCGTCCCGCGCAGGACCAGGAAGCTGTCGAACGCGGGCTGGCTGCCGCCCATCGAGTTCTGGACGAACGCGATCCGGGCGCGCAGCTCCGGGTCACGGCCGATGACGGCGCCGCCCACCACGTCGGAGTGGCCGTTCAGGTACTTGGTCGTCGAGTGGACGACCAGGTCGGCGCCCAGGTCCAGCGGCTGCTGGAAGTACGGGGTCATGAACGTGTTGTCGACGCACAGGCGCACGCCGCGCGGACCGCAGACCTTGGCGACGCCCCGGATGTCGGCGAGGCGCAGCAGTGGGTTGGTGGGCGTCTCGATCCAGCAGAGCTTGGTCCTGGGCTCGATGGCCGCCGCGACCGCCGCCGGGTCGCGCGCGTCGACGTACGTGAACGTCAGCCCGAACCGGCGGAACACCTTGTCGAAGAGGCGGTAGGTGCCGCCGTAGACGTCGTCGCCGGCCACGACGTGGTCGCCCGCGTCCAGCGTCGACAGCACCGCCGTCGAGGCCGCCACGCCCGCGTTGAAGGCCAGCCCCCAGGCGCCGCCCTCCAGCGCCGCCAGGTTCGCCTCCAGCGCGAAGCGGGTCGGGTTCTGGGTGCGCGAGTACTCGAACCCCTTGTGGCGGCCGGGGCCGCTCTGGGCATACGTCGACGTCAGGAACACCGGCGTCATGACGGCGCCCGTCACTGGCTCGGGGGCCTGGCCGGCATGGATCGCCAGCGTCTCGAACCTGGGCGCGGGCGCCGCGCGCGGCTTCTTCATGCCCGTCGCTCGGCCAGGAACTCGATCAGATCGATCTTCGTGATGACGCCGATGATGGTGTCGCCGCTCTCGACCACCACCATCTTGGCGTCGTTGAAGATGTTGCGCAGCAGGTGCACGCGCGTGGCCGGCGAGACGGTCGCGTAGTCGGACTCGACCAGCGCGTCGATGGGCGCATCCAGCCCGCCCTCGCCCTTGACCAGGAAGTCGAGCAGATCGGACTCGGCGACGATGCCGACCAGGCGGCCGCCCTCGCTCTCCAGCACCGGCAGCTGCGAGAATCCGGTGTCGCGCATGCTGGCGATGACCTCGCGCACCGACTCGCCCTTCTTGGCCGTGATGAGCGCGCGCTGCTTCTTGCGCCGCAGCAGCTCACCGACGGTGCCCAGCGGATCGGGCTCGTCGAGGAAGCCGTTTTCGCGCATCCACTTGTCGTCGAAGATCTTCGACAGGTACTTCTGCGCGCCGTCGGGCAGCAGCACCAGGATGTTCTCTTTGCGCTTGGTGGCCTCGGCGTACTTGATGGCGCCGGCCACCGCGGCGCCCGAGCTGCCGCCCACGAACAGCCCCTCTTGCCGGACCAGCTCGCGCGTCATCAGGAAGCATTCCTTGTCGTCGACGCGCACGATCTCGTCGACCAGCTTCAAGTTCATGGTGGTCGGCAGGAAGTCCTCGCCGATGCCCTCGACGTAATAGGCGAAGGGGCGCGTCATGCGGCCGGTCTTGACGTACTCGTAGTAGAGCGACCCGATCGGATCGACGCCCACCAGGCGGACGCCGGGCTTCTTCTCCTTGAAGAAGCGCCCGCAGCCCGAGATCGTCCCGCCGGTCCCCATGCCGGCCACGAAGACGTCGACCTCGCCGTTGGTCTGCTCCCAGATCTCGGGCGCCGTCGACGTGTAGTGGGCGTCCGGGTTGGCGGGGTTGTGGTACTGGTTCGCGTAGAAGGCGCCCGGGGTCTCGGCGACGATCCGCTTGGCCGTCTGGTAGTAGCTGCGCGGGTCCTCGGGCTCGACGGCCGTCGGGCAGATGACGACGCGGGCGCCGAATGCCCGCAGCCCGGCCACCTTCTCCGGCGACATCTTGTCGGGCATCACGAAGACGCAGCTATAGCCGCGTAGCGCCGCGACCAGGGCCAGGCCCATGCCGGTGTTGCCGCTGGTCGCCTCGACGATCGTGCCGCCCGGACCGAGGAGGCCGCGGCGCTCGGCGTCGGTGACGATGTTGCGCGCCACCCGGTCCTTCATCGAGCCGCCCGGGTTCAGGTACTCGCACTTGACGTAGATGTCGGCGGCCACGTGGCGCGCCAGCTTTTGCAGCTTGACGATCGGCGTCCCGCCGACCGCCTCCAGAATGTTGTTCTTCGCGCCGGTCACGAGGCGGCCTGTTCGGTCAATCGGCCCTTCGCGCCTACGCCTTGAAGTGATCGCGGCCGTGCGCCGAACGGAAATGCTCGACGACGCTCTCTTCCAGCAATTCTTGCATGGTCTGCCCGCCGTAACGCGCGGCGATGCGGTCGTCGTACTCGTCGGCGATGATGGCGACGTCGCGGATGGTGGTGGTCAGCTCTTCCTGGTCCAGCGTGTCGCCGCCCAGCAGCGTATGCGAGAAGATGATGACGTCGCCGGCGGGCACGTACGCGAACGCACCAAACCGCAGCAGCGCGTTCATTTCCAGCAGCTGCAACGCCAGGGGGACCTCCATCGTCACGCCCTTGACCAGCTGGGCGACGCAACGAACCACCGCCCGATCGGGGTTCCAGGCGATGACGTTGATCATCACGATCGACGACCCTTGCTTCACGACGTAAAGCCCCTCGTCGACCTTCTTGAACGCAGGGCTCTTGCGCAACGTCTTCTCGATGAGCTGACAGCTCGTCTTGGCGGCGGCGTTCATGTCAAATCGGTACCACGGATAAAGTAAACTCACCACCGCC
>CAZJMY010000445.1:0-1875 GCA_964546845.1 uncultured Myxococcales bacterium
CGGTGGGCCCGCGGGCCGAGGCGGCGGCAACGGCGGCGCGGCCGGCAGCGCCGGAGCGCCGGGCCCGACGTGCGGCGGCCCGGGCCAGGCCTGCTGTGCGGCGAACACGTGCGACAACGGTGGCTGCTGCGCGGGCGGAACCTGCGCCGCCAACGGCGCGACCTGCCGGATCGGGGGTGCCGCTGCGGGCATGTGCATGGACGGCTCCTGCGAGTCGGGAACCACGTCCTGCGGTGCGGTCGGTGAGCCCTGCTGCGGCACGGGCGTCGGGGAGACCTGCACCGCCGCCGGCGCCGTGTGCATGCGCGCCGGCGCCGCGACGACCGGCACCTGCGTCGCGTGCGGTGCCAAGGACGGCGCCTGCTGCGGTAACGGCACCGGGGCCAATGCCTGCACGTCCGGCCTGTCGTGCCAGGCGGTCACGGGCGGCGCGCGGTCGTGCGAGCCTTGCGGCGCCGAGGGTCAAGCTTGCTGCCCCGGCACCGCCAGCGCCTGCGCGGCCGGCCTCGCCTGCGCGGGCGCGACCGTCGCCACGCGCGTCTGCACGGCCTGTGGCGCCGTCGGCAGCGCCTGCTGCGCCGGCGGCGCCTGCCAGACCGGCGGCGAGTGCACCGGCACCGGCGCCAACCGGATGTGCAGCGCGTGCGGCGCCGTCGGCGGCCCCTGCTGCGGCGGCGTCGGCGGCACCTGCGACACGGGCGCGCAATGCGCGTTCATGGCGGGCGGGGGCGCGACCTGCCAGGCCTGCGGCGGCTCCGGACAGGCCTGCTGCGGCACCGGCCCCGTGGCCAACCGGACGTGTGCCAGCGGCGCTTGCACGTTCATGGGCGGCATGGCCGTCTGCCCGTGAGCTGACGCCAGCTGCGATGGGGCCGCACGCCCCTCGCATCGCGGCCTGGGCCGCTGGCCGTTCGCCCGCGCCCGGGACCGCGCGCCTTCAGGTTCGCGTGGTCGCGGGGACCGGCTGACTGCCGTCGACGGTCAGCGAGCCGTCCGCGCCGATCGTGACGGCGTAGTGCTGCAGCGGCGCCCGCGCGGGGCCGCGCGTGACGTTCCCGTCGCCATCGAACGTCGAGCCGTGACACGGGCAACTCAGCCCGGCGGCGATCGTTTCGCTGCTCTCGTTCAGCAAGCACCCTTCATGGGTGCAGACCGCGGACATCGCGTAGACGCCACCCGCGTCCCGGGCCACCACCACGTTGGACATCACGAGCATGGTGCCGACCGTCAGCGCGGAGACGTTGCCGACGGCCACGGGGCCGGTGGGCGGCGAGGCGGTCGTCGGGCCACAGGCCGGCAGCGCCACGACGGCCGCCGCGGCTCCCGCCGAAGCCCCGACCAGGACCAGCAGCTGGCGCCGGTCCATGCGCCCGCGGCATCCCGCGCACGGATCGTCGTTGTCGTTCATGGCCATCAGTCACCTCCTCCGATGATCCCGAGGTACCGGCGGCGAATCACAATCAGGCGCCGTGACCGGGCACACGCCCCCCGCGCCGCTCAGCCGTTCCGCGCCAAAAAGGATCACGGGCCCGGGCGCCGGGAATAGGGGATCATCGCCCCCCTGGAGGATCCCCCTTGCCTCTCAAAATTCTGGCCCCGCTTTGCCTCGTGCCGCTGGCCCTGGCGCTTTCCTGCTCGAACGGCAACGGAGATCCGGGGGGCGGCACGGGCGGCTCCTCGACGGGCGGCAGCGTCTCGACCGGGACCGGCGGGACGTCGTCCGGACAGGGGGGCAGCCCGACCGCAACCGGCGGGACGACGGCCAGCGGCGGCGCGCCCGGCACCGGCGGTGTCGCCAGCACGGCGGGCGCCCCGGCGACGGGAGGGGCGGCCGGCGGGCGCGCGGGCGGCACGGGCGGCGGGACCGGCGTCGCG
>CAZJMY010000446.1:0-5525 GCA_964546845.1 uncultured Myxococcales bacterium
CTTGTCGATGATGCCGATGACCAGCAACACGAAGGCCAGCAGGCGGACCAGGAAGAAGTAGTGGCGCGTCCCGAGGGTCGGCTCCCAGGCCCCGCGCAGGCCCCAGTCGACCGCCAGCACGAAGAACGCCGTCGCGAAGACGAGCAGCAGGCGGTCGCCGCTCTGCCGCCAGAAGCGCAGGAAGAACAGGCCAATCACGCAGCTGGCCATGGTCAGAGCTCCGAGGATGAACTGGTGCACGTCAGCGCTCCTGATCCCAGACCAGCCCGAACAGCATGATGGACAGCGCCGCCAGCGCGGTCACGTTGCGCACCATGCGCAGGTCGACCTGCGGAACCAGCACCAGGTCGACGAACAGCAACACGTTGTTGAGCGCCAGCCCGATGAAGCAGAGGCTGCTCCAGAACAGAAGCCGGGCGCGGTTCGTCCGGTAGGCGCGGATCAACAACGTGGCGCAGAGGATCGACGTCAGCGCGCACAACAGGTAGACCGCGGCGGCCATCAGCTGTCTCCTTTCTTGATCCGAAAGGCGTCCGCGAACAAGACCGCCCGCTCGGCGGCGGGCGCGAAGATCTGGGTGATGACCGCGACCCGCCGTTCCCGGTAGCAGGCGGCCAGGGCCTGCACGTCCCGCCCCAGCGCGTCGGTGCGCGGGCGGTACAGATACTTGGGCGGCTGGTCGGCGCTGAGCGCGATCAGGCCGTCGCCGTGCAGCCGCGAAAGCCGCGTGCGGGCCGAGTCCGGCGTGGTTCGCAGGCTGGAGGCGATCTCGTGGTCGGCGAGCGCGCGCGGCGCCGACTCGAGGAGCAGCAACAAGATCTCGAGCTGTTCCAGCGTGTGAATGTGCCGCAGGATGAACCGGCGCACGGCGTCTGGTAACGGAGAGTCCCCCAACAGGCAGAGGTTGGCATCGTCGACGGAGCCGTCAATTGGGCCCTTTTCCCTCAGGGGCTGCCCCTATCGACCGCCGCCGGCGAGGCGCGTCTTGCTTGACGGACAGACGTCTCGTAAGACATGGGCCATGTCGTTCCTGACCCATGCCTGCCCATGGCCGCTGGCCGGCTTGCTCGTCGGTCTGCTGACGGTCGCCCTGCAGTGGATGGACAACCTGCCGCTGGGCGCGACCGGCGCCGCGGCCGGGTTCCTGGGGTGGGCGCGCCGGCCCGCCGCCGCGCCGACGTGGCGCGCGCTGTTCTTCGCCGGCGTCGTCGCGGGCGCGGCCCTCTACGCCGCCGTCACGCGGGCGGCACCCAGCGGGTGGGCGTATCCGGCCGTCGACCGGCTGTTCGCGGGCGCGCTCTTGCCGAAGGCGGTCTGGCTGTCGGTGGCCGGTCTGTTCATCGGGTTCGGCGCGCGCTGGGCGGGCGGTTGCACGTCGGGCCACGGCATCTGCGGCGTCGGCCGCCTGCAGACCGGCAGCCTGGCGACGACGATGACCTTCGCCGTCACGGCGGTGATCGTCGCGCAGTTGGTGTGGCGCGGGAGCCCGCTGTGACCACGGGGCGCCTGCGAGCCCCGGCGGCGCTGGCCGGCGTCGGGTTCGGGTTCTGGCTCGCCTGGACCCGCATGACCGACCCCGACCAGATCCTGGGCGCGCTGCTCCTGCGCCGCGGCTACCTGTGGTTGCTGTTCGCCACGGGCGTCGCGACCGCCGCGATCGGGCTGCAGGCGCTGCGCCGGCTGGACGCGCGCACGCTGGCCGGCCGCGCGGGTGTGTCCTGGCCGACCGTCCGGCCGCAGCGCCGGCACCTGGTGGGCGGCGCACTGTTCGGGATCGGCTGGGCGCTGGCGGGCGTCTGCCCCGGCCCCATCGCCGCGCAGCTGGGGCAAGGGCGGTGGTCGGCCCTGTTCACGCTGGCGGGGCTGTTCGGCGGCATCGCCCTGGCCGACGCGGTCGCGCGCCGTCGTCCGTCGCCCGTCTGGTCACCCTGCGGCGAGGCGCAGGAGGCGGACGTGCTGGCCACGAGCGGCGTGGCCGCTCAGCCCACGCGCTCGGCGTAGGTCATCACCAGGTACATCACCGCCTCGCGCGGCGTGACGTTCCGGTAGACGTGCGGGACGTCGGCCGTGAACAGGATGGCGTCGCCCGTGTCCAGCCGATGCAGCGCGCGATCGACCTCGATCTCGACGGCGCCGGAGGCCACCACCAGGTTCTCCGTCGTGCCGGCCGGGTGCGGCGGGGCGTGCTCCGCGCCCGACGGCTTGAGGCGCAGCTCGTAGAACTCCGCGCGCCGGGATTCGCCCGCCGGAAACAGCGCGCGCGAGCTGAAGGTCCCGGCCTGGTTCGTGATGAGCCGGCAGCTGCGCGCCGGGACCACCGCCGGGGCGCCGCTTTCACCGTCGGCGATGAGCGCCGAGAAGGTCACGTCCAGCGCCCGGGCCACCTTCCACAGCGAGGTGATCGTCGGCGCGCTGCGCCCGAGCTCGATCTGGCTCAGCATGGCGCGGCTGACGCCGGAGCGCTGCGCGAGCCGCTCCAGTGACAGCCCCCGCTTCACGCGCAGGCGGCGCAGGTTCGCGGCGACCGCGACCAGCGGCTCGGCGTCCGCCCGCTCCCGCGGCATCGCGCCGTCCGCCGCGACCTCCACGGGCGGGTCAGTCCTGAACCAGCGGAAGACCGGCGGCGACCCAGCTCCGGGTTCCACCCACCAGGTTGTAGAGCTGCGCGAACCCGTTGGCCTCCGCCAGCTGCGCCGCCGTCTGGCTGCGGACACCCGCCGCGCAGACGAAGATGATCCCGTCGCGCTGCAGCTCGGTCCGGACGCCGCTCCGCAGGCGGTTGAGGGGGACGAGCCGCGAGCCCGGCACGTGGCCCCGCGACCATTCTCCGGGCTCGCGAACGTCCACCACGTCGACGTCCCCGCGAGCGATCAGCTCCCGTGCTTCCTGGGCAGTCACCGCATTGATCATGTCGTCCAATATAATGGACGCCACGTCGTTACTCAAGAGGGGGCGCGGCGAATGCTCAGCCGTGGATCGGGGCCCTCCCGGCCTGCATCCGCCGCAGGGCGGCAGCCAGCGCGTCGACGTCCTCGCGGGTGTTGTAGGGCGCCAGCGACGCCCGGACCGTCGTTTCGTACCCGAACCGGCGGAGGATCGGCTGCGCGCAGTGGTGCCCGGCCCGCACGGCGATCCCCTCCTGGTCCAGGGCCGCGCCGACCTCCGCGGGCGGCAGGTCGCCCAGGACGAACGAGAGCACGCCGGCCTTCTCCGGCGCGCGTCCCAGCAGCTTGAACCCTGGGATGGCCGTCAGGCAGGCGGTCGCGTACTCGAGCAGCTCGTGCTCGTAGCGGCTGATGCTGGGGAGGCCGAGGCTGGTCACGTAGTCCAGCGCCGCGGCGAGGCCGACGGCGTCCGCGATGTTGCCGGTGCCAGCCTCGAACCGGCCGGGCGGGGGCTGGTACTGCGTCCGCTCGAAGGTCACGTCGGCGATCATGTTGCCGCCGCCTTGCCAGGGCGGCATCTCGTCCAGCGCATCGGCCTTGCCGTAGAGCGCGCCGATGCCGGTGGGTCCGAAGATCTTGTGGCCCGAAAAGCAGTAAAAGTCGCAGTCGAGCGCCTGCACGTCGACCGCCATGTGCGAGACGGCCTGCGCCCCGTCGACCAGCACGCGCGCGCCCACCCGTCGAGCCGACGCGATCACCTGCTGGATCGGCGTGATCGTCCCCAGCGCGTTCGAGACCTGCGACATGGCGACCAGCCGCGTGCGCGGCCCCAGCAGCTTCTCGTACTCGTCGAGCAGCAGCTGTCCGTCGTCGCCGACGGGCGCCACGCGCAGCCGGGCGCCCTTCTCGGCGGCCAGCATCTGCCAGGGGACGATGTTGGCGTGGTGCTCGAGCCAGCTGATGACGATCTCGTCACCGGGCCCCACGTGCCGGCGCCCCCAGCTCTGCGCGACCAGGTTGATGGCCTCGGTCGTGCCGCGCACGAACACCACGTTCTTCGGTGACGGCGCGTTCAGGAACCGGCGGACGGTGTCGCGCGCGCCCTCGTACGCGTCGGTCGCGCGGGCCGCCAGGGTGTGCGCGGCGCGGTGAATGTTCGAGTTCTCGTGCTCGTAGAACGACGAGAGCCGGTCGATCACCACCTGGGGCTTCTGCGTCGTCGCGGCGTTGTCGAACCAGACCAGCGGCCGGCCGTGAATGCGCTCGCGCAGGATCGGGAAGTCGCGGCGGACCGCGTGCGGATCGAAGAGGCGAGTCTCGAAGGGGCGAACCAGATCCGGCGGCGGCGCCAGATCCGGGCGAGGCGACTCCGGGCGGGTCGCCGCTTCTGGCGCGGGCACGGGCGGCCCGGCGAGCTGCAGGAAGTACGGCGTGTCCGACGGGGGCGGCGCGCCGTCATGCAAGGTCAACGGCAAAGAGAACGCAAACGGGAGACCGCCGCCCGCTGCCGTCACCGGCGCGGACCGAAAGTCGCTCTCCTTCGGCGGCGGCGCGACCAGCGGCGGCGGCTGGGGCAGGCCGGGGATGCCGGGCATCGCCGCGTTGGGCGGCGCCGGCACGGGCGGCGGCGACGCGGCCGGCGCCGGCAACGCGGCGGGCAGCCCCGCCGGCGCACCGGGCGGCGCCTGGAAGAGCGCGTTGGCGAGCCGCGCGATCTGCTGCCCCAGCGTCTCGGGATCCGCGGCCGGCGCGCCGCCGGGCGGCGACCAGGGATCAGCCATACTCGTGGTACCGCTCGACGTCGACGCCCTCCAGCACCCCCAGCGCGTCCTCGGTCAGGATGGCGGCCGCGCAGTAGAGCGAGACGAGGTAGGCGGCGGCGCCCTTGGCGTTGATCCCCATGAACCGCACGGAAAGGCTCGGGCTGGCCTCGCCCGGAATGCCCGGCTGGAAGAGACCGACCACCCCGCGCTTCTTCTCCCCGGTGCGCATCAACAGGATGTTCGTGCGGCCGTCGGTGATCTTCAGCTTGTTGGACGGGATCACCGGAATTCCGCGCCACGTGATGAACGGCGACCCGAACAGCGTGACGGTGGCCGGCGGCACGCCCCGGCGCGTGCACTCCCGCCCGAACGCGGCGATGGCCCGCGGGTGCGCCAGGAAGAAGGCCGGCTCTTTCCAGACGCGCGTGATCAGCTCGTCGAAGTCGTCGGGCGTGGGCGGCCCCTTGCGCGTGGCCACCCGCATCGAGGCCGCGGCGTTGTGCAGCAGGCCGTAGCTCGGGTTGTTCACGAGCTCGTTCTCCTGGCGCTCCTTCATCATGTCGATGAGCACGCTCAGCTGCTCGCGGACCTGGTCCATCGGGCTGCGAAAGAGATCGGAGATGCGCGTCTGCACCTCGATCGTCGTCGTCACCGTGCTCAGCGTGTGCTCGATGGGCGGATCTTCGTAGTCGATGTACGCGGCGGGCAGGTCGTCGTTGTCGCCGGGGCTGCAAGCGATGGCGATCTCCGCCTCCTTGTCCTGCCGGACGCGGTTGATGCGGTAGGTGCCGGCCTCGACGGGCGTCCACGGCAGCAGGCTCACCAGCCAGCGCGGCGTCGTGCCCCGCCACTGCGGCGGCGTCTTGGTCGTGTTGGC
>CAZJMY010000447.1:0-11626 GCA_964546845.1 uncultured Myxococcales bacterium
CATGAGCTCGATGACCGGCCGCAGGCCGACCATCGCGGCGCCGATGCCGACGCCGACGAACCCGCCCTCGGCGATCGGCGTGTCGATGACCCGCTTTTCGCCGAAGCGCTTGAGCAGCCCCTTCGAGACCTTGTAGGCGCCGTCGTAGTGCCCGACCTCCTCGCCCATCAGGAAGATGCGATCGTCCTTCTCCATCTCCTCGGCGAGAGCTTCATTCAGGGCCTCGCGGAACGCGACCGTGCGCATGTTCTCGGTTACTCCTTGTAAGTGAACTCGGCCAGCTTCTCGTAGGCCAGTTCGGGGCTCTCGTCGGCGAACTTCACGGCCTCTTCGATCTCCTCCTGAACCTTGTCCTCGATGGCAACGATTTCCTTCTCGTCGACCTTGGCCTTGACCAGCAGCTCGCGCCCGTACGACACGGGGTCGCGCTTCTTCCACTCCTCGACCTCTTCCTTGGTGCGGTACAGGCCGGCGTCGGACATCGAGTGACCGCGAAAGCGATAGGTCCGGATCTCGATCAACGTGGGCAGCGATTCATTCCGGGCGCGGCGCACCGCCTCGGCCACGCGGTCGCGCACGCGGATGACGTCTTCGCCGTCGAACCGGTCGCGGGCGATGCCGTAGGCCAGCGCCTTCTGCGACACGTCCGCCACCGACAGCGACCGGTAGAGCGGGGTCCCCATCGAGTAGAGGTTGTTCTCGCAGATGAAGACGACCGGCAGCCGCCAGAGCGCCGCCAGGGCGACCCCCTCGTGGAACGCCCCCTGCGGGACCGAGCCGTCGCCGAAGAAGCAGAGCGTGACCCGGCCGTCGCCGCGGTACTTGGACGCGAAGGCCGTCCCGGCGGCCAGCGGGATATGCCCGCCGACGATGCCGTAGCCGCCCAGGAAGTTCTTGGAGGCGTCGAAGAGGTGCATCGACCCGCCCAGGCCCTTCGAGCAGCCGGTCGCCTTGCCGAACAGCTCGGCGATGATCGACTTCGACGACATCCCCTTGGCGTAGGCGTGCGCGTGCTCGCGGTACGTCGCGATGACGTAGTCCTCGGGCTTGAGCGCCGCCAGAGCGCCCACGGCCACGGACTCCTGGCCGATGTAGAGGTGCAAGAACCCGCCGAATTTGCGCAGTGCGTAGGCCTTGGCGAGCGCCTCCTCCATGCGACGGATCGCCAGCATCTGGCGGTAGTACTCGGCCAGCTGGGTTTTGTCGGGACGGGGCGTTTCGCGGGGCTCCGCGGCCTCGCGCTCGGTGGCGCTCATCTCCAAGGGTTCTCCTCGCTTGCGTGGGTCCGATAGGACGTCGGAACGGGCGCGAAGATATACCAGGAGGCCGTAAACCCGGGAAGATTTCCGAACCCCTCAATGAGGGGCGCGTCAACGCCGATGGGGAGCCCATTCAGATGAGCGCAACGGGTGTCTCCGCCCCCGACGCCCCCCCGGACCAGGTGCTGAAGGTTCGCCGGGGACTGGTCCTGCTGGTCGACGACGAACGGTCGATCGCGCGGGCCTACGCCCGCAGCCTGGGTGACGCCGGGTTTGAGGTCGTCTGCGCCTACGACGGGCAAGAGGCCGCGGACGCCGCCCGCCACCAGCGCTTCGACGTGATCGTCAGTGACATCACCATGCCGCAGATGAGTGGGCTCGAGCTCTTGCGGTCGGTCCGCGAGCACGACCTGGACGTCCCCTTCGTCCTCATGACGGGCGGGCCGGCGGTCGACAGCGCGGTGCGGGCCGTCGAGTACGGCGCGCTGCGATACCTCATCAAGCCGATCGACACGCGCGAGCTGGAAGAGGTCGTGGCCCGGGCGGTCCGGCTGCACCAGATCGCGCGCGTGAAGCGGGACGCGCTGGAGATGTTTCAGATGGAGGGGAAGAAGATCGGCGACCGGGCCGGTCTGGAGGCGCGCTTCGCGGCGGCGCTGGACTCGCTCTGGATCGCGTATCAGCCGATCATTTCCTGGTCGCGGCGGACGACGTTCGCCTGGGAGGCGCTGGTCCGCAACGAGGAGCCCACGCTGCGGTCGCCGCCCGATCTGTTCGAGGCGGCCGAGCGGCTGGGGCGCGTGCAGGACCTGGGTCGCACGGTGCGCGACCGCGTGGCGCAGACGCTGGATCGCTATCCCATCCCGGGGCTGCTGTTCATCAATCTGCACGCGATGGAGCTGGACGACGACTCGCTGCTGGACGCGGCGGCGCCGCTGTCCCGGCACGCGGCCAAGGTCGTGCTGGAGGTGACCGAGCGCGCGCCCCTGGAGCAGATCTCCGACGCGACCGCGCGCGTGGCCGCGCTGCGCGCGCTGGGGTACCGCATCGCCGTCGACGACCTGGGGGCCGGCTACGCGGGGCTCACCAGCTTCGCCCACCTCGAGCCGGAGGTGGTCAAGGTCGACATGTCGCTGATTCGCGGCATCGACCAGTCGGCGCTGAAGCGGAAGCTGCTCGGCTCGATCGTCGCGCTCTGCCGCGACCTGGGCATCGAGATCATCGCCGAAGGGATCGAGACGGCCGCCGAGCGCGACGCGCTCATCCGACTGGGCGGCGACCTGTGCCAGGGATACCTGTTCGCCCGGCCCGAGCGGCCCTGGGCCGCCATCGACTTCGGTCCCTGAGCCGCGCCGCGCGTCCCTGTATACTGGGCGCGTGAAAGTCGAGCTGACCAAGGAGTATCGCTTCGAGGCGGCGCACCACCTGCCGTGCGTCCCCCAGGGGCACAAGTGCTCGCGCACCCACGGGCACAGCTACAAGGTCGAAGTCTCGGTGGCCGGTCCCGTCGACCCCAGCACGGGCTGGCTGATCGACTTCGGCGTCATCGACGACGCATGGGCGACGCTGTTCGCACGCCTCGATCACCAGAACCTGAACGAGGTCCCCGGGCTCGAGAACTCGACGTGCGAAAACATTGCCATCTACCTGTGGCGCGAGCTGCGGCCGGACATCCCGCCGCTCTCCGCCGTGACGGTCTGGGAGACGTACGACAGCAAGTGCGTCTACCGTGGCGACTGACGCCATGCCGGACGGGCTGACGGCGGGCAGCGCCCGGTTCGTCACGCTGAACCTGTGGGGCGAAAACGGGCCCTGGCAGGAACGCCTGGACCTGGCGGCGGCGGAGCTGTCCCGCCTGGCGCCCGACGTGGTCGCCTTGCAAGAGGTGCGCGACGTCCCCGGGCGCGTCCCCAACCAGGCGGCCACGCTGGCCGAAGCGCGCGGCTGGAGCCACCGGTTCGCCCCGACGACGGCCTGGGGCGGCGGGCACGAAGGGCTGGCGGTGATCTCTCGGTTCCCGATCGGCGCGCACGAGTTTCGGGTGCTGCCGCACAGCACGGAGACCGAGGGGCGGGGCGTGCTGTCGGTGCGCCTCGACGGCGCGGCGGGCGGCGTGTGGGTCCACACCGCGCACCTGTCCTATCGCCTCAACGAGGGGATCAAACGCGAGGAGCAGGTCGCCGTGCTGGACGCCGTGATCGCGGCCCACGACGACGGGCAGGGGACACCCCAGCTGTTGATGGGCGACTTCAACGCCGGCCCCGAGCACGACGAGATCCGGTGGTTGGTGGGCCAGCACACGATCGGCGGGCGCCGGGTCGCGTACCAGGATGCCTGGGCGGTCGCCGGCGACGGGACGCCGGGGCTGACCTGGGCGCGGGCAAACGACTACACGGCCAGCATGCACTGGCTGCGGCAGGACCGGCGGCTGGACTACATCTTCGTGACGCCCGTTCGTCGCGATCGGCGGGGAACGATCCACCAGGTCCGCGTCGTCCTGGACCATCCGGCCAAGACCGCCACGGGCGAGAGGCTGTTCGCGTCCGATCATTACGCGCTGATGGCCGACGTTCAGCTGGTGGCGCCCGCGACGAGCGCCCCGGGCGGCCCCGGATTGGGCTAAAGAAAGAGGAGAGCACGACGCCATGTTTCGCCTGGCCCACGTCACCGACCCTCACTTCCGCGGCTTTCGCGAGATACGCCCGCTCGACTTTGCCAGCAAGCGGGCGGTCGGGTTGGCCAACTTGGTTGTCAACCGGTCGCGCAAGCACAAGATGGATTTGCTCGAGGACCTGCGGCGTGATTTGCGGGCCGTGGCGCCCGATCACCTGGCGCTGACCGGCGATCTCTCCAACGTGTCGATCAACGGCGAGTGGCGAGTGGCGCTGGCGTGGCTGGATCTTTGTGGGCTGGCGCCGGACGCCGTCACCGTGATCCCCGGCAACCACGACGCGTACGTCGAGCAGGTCGTCAAGGATCGCACGTTCGAAAAACTGTTCGCTTCCTACCAGACCAGCGACGTCGACCGCGATCCGGACACCGCGTACTATCCCTTCGTTCAAGTCCGCGAGCAGCTGGCGTTGATTGGCGTGTCCAGCGCGGTCGCCACGGGCGATCTGGGAGCCTGGGGCGAGATCGGCGAGGCGCAGCTCCGGCGGCTCGAAGATCTGTTGCGGTCGCCGCAACTGACGTCGTTGATGCGCGTCGTTCTGCTTCACCACCCGCCGGTCGTTCACAAAGGCGGCGAGCACCGGAACCTGCGCGATCGCGAGGCTTTGGCCGCGGTGCTGGCGCGCGCGGGCGCGGATCTGGTTCTGCACGGCCACGACCACCAGGACGAGCGCGGCGAGCTTCCGGGCCCGGGCGGGAAAGCGATCCCGATCGTCGGGGGCGGTTCGGCCTCTTACGCGGGCAGCCTGGACCGTCGGGCCCGTTACAACGTGTTCGAGATCGAAGGGACAACGATCACCTGGACGACGCGCGTTCAGGATCCCGCAACGACGTTCTTCCGCGAAGTCCGTCGCGAACGTCTCGTTTGATCGACCGTTATCGCGCGATCGCGCGACAACGCTGCGAACATTTCTGAACGTCCACGCAATCGTCGAAGAAAGAAATCGCGCGCGCGCCGTTCCACGTGCCGGAGCCGAGCAGGTGCTCGGCAGGAAACGGAGGGTAGCCGCGTGAAACAACGAACTATCAGTAGATTAGTTGTAGGGCTGATCGCAGGTGTGACCGGGATCGGTGCGGGATGTACGGACAAGACCGACCCGAAGTTCGCCGCCGACACGTACGACGAGTACACCGAGCCGCTGACCGACGCGGTGATCGGGACGCCCGACGGAACGACGACGATCGGGGCCGACGGCGAGACGACGTTCGTCGCGGCCGCGGCGGTGGCCACGGGGCGGGCGGGCGCGCCCGGCATGGGCGGCGGCTCCGGTGTCGGTGGCGGCATCGGCGCGGGCGGCAGCATCGGAACTGGCGGCAGCTTCGGCGCCGACGGCGGCGTCGCCACGGGCGGCAAGCCTGGATTGGGCGGAAGCATCGGGACCGGTGGTCTGCCCACGGGCGGCATCAGCGGCACCGGGGGCGCCGTCAGCGGCGCGGGCGGCGTCACCGGCGTCGGCGGTGTCCGAGGCATGGGCGGGCGGTCCGGCACCGGGGGCACGGGAGGCGGAGCCGCCCCGGGCGGTTTCGGCTCGTGGCACTTCGACGATTGCTCGGCCACGTCGCACTTCCTGGTCGATTCGTCCGGGTTCGGCGCCAACGCGCAACAAGCGCTGAAGGCGGATTGCGTTCCGGGCTTCAACGGGCTCGGCGTTCAGATTCGCAGCGCCAAGGACATCATCCAGGTCCCCGACGAGCCGCAGTTCACGGTCACGGACCGGATCGCGGTCGCCGCCTGGGTGCACCCCAACACGGTCTCGGGCAACCAGCCCATCGTCATCAAGCGCCTCAACAACCAGACGTCGTTCTCGCTGGGCATTCACAACGGCAACATCGAGATGTCCGTGGTCATGTCGACGGGCAAGACCTTCATCTCCCGCGCCCCCATCTCGGCGGGGGTCTGGACGCACGTGGCCGGCATGTACGACGGAACGTTCGTGTTCCTGTTCATCAACGGGCAGCAGTTCGGGCAGGTCTTCGCGGGTGGGACGTTGCGCAACGTGTTTGCGCCGCTCCGCTTCGGGGCCACCACGCAGGCTCAGTTCCTGGACGGGACCCTCGACGAGGTCTTCGTGTCGACCCAGCCCATCAGCAAGGACGACCTGACGGCGCTCGCCTGCTTCCACCGGCCGTCCAGCCTGTCGGTCAATCCGGCCGCCAGCGGCCCGACGCCGCCTGACACCAACGTGCACTTCGACGTGGTGGTGACCGACAACGACAGCGGATTCTGCGCGCCCCGGCAGTACAACGCGTTCCTCAACTCCTTCGAGACGGGGATCACCGTGAACTTCGAGTTCCCGACGTTCCAGCCGGCGTCGCCGGGTCAGACCGTGACCTTCGGGGCCGACGTCAGCGGCAGCGAGGACGCGGATCCGGGGGTGCACGTCGTCCAGGTCGGCGTCGTTGCGTTCACCCAGACCTCGTTCGAACAGCTCAGCGGCCAGTTCAACTTCGAGCTGCAGGCCCCGACGGGGTGCTTCGTCTCGAAGCGCAAGGAGTTGATGATCACCAGCACCAGCGTCGTGGACGACCCGGGTCGCACCACCGGCGACGGGGCCTGGTCGTTCGGGCACATCCTGCGGCAGCTGGCCCCGTCGGCGGACCAGGCACCGGCCTTGGCGCTGGCGCTGTTCCAGCACTGGCTGACGGACCAGAGCGTCAACGGGTTCACGGTGGCTGCGCGTCCCTCGATGCAGCAGCAGGTGCTGGACGTGTGGCCGAAGACGCCGACCGGCGAGCTGGACCTGGATCAGCCGCCATTCGTCCTGCAGGCGATCGTGAACCGCTTCGACCTGCGCGATCCGGACAACGGGTCGGCGGGCGAGGGGCGCATGGTGTACGCGCTGCAGCCCAAGGGGGCGTTCTTCGGCGAGGACTTCACCGTCATCATCGAGTACGACCTGCCGGCCGCCAATCCGCAGGCGGTGACCGAATGGGCGAACCGCTGGCATGCGCTGGGGTCGGTGCCCGCCGACCAGTACAACGCGGCGCTGGAGGCGATCACGCGCCGGTTCACCGATCGCGATCCGACGGCGGTCACGAAGGTGAACGGCAGCCACGTGCTGCAGCTGCGGACCAACGACCTGCAGTTGTCGAACAACGGCCGCTGGGAGCTGCGCGAGTTCCAGCTGTCGCCGACCACCGGATTCTTCGACGAGGTCACGATCAAGGAGACGCCGGACCTCAGCTTCAACGGCACGCCGACGTTCGCCGACTTCGTCAACCAGAACGAACAGGCGATCATCGCCGTCGTCCCGGGCGCGCCCTCCAACACGGTCCCCAATGTGTTCGAGAACCGGAACTTCCTGGCGGGGTCGGTCTTCAACGACCTCATCGAGTGGGGCGGGCCGGGGATCGCGAATCCGGAGGCGCGGTTCCACGCGTCGCTGAACACCTGCAACGGCTGCCATGGGCCCGAGACCAACACCACGTTCCTGATGATCGGCCCGCGAGGCATCGGGTCCGAGGCCACGCTGTCGCCATTCCTGACCGGGACGTCGGCGTTCGACCAGTTCACCGGTCAGCAGCGGACCCTGAATGACCTGGGCCGCCGGAAGGACGATCTCACCGCCGTCGTCTGCGGACAGCAGCCGGTCGGGCCGGTGGCCGCGAAGTAGGTCGCCTCATTCGGTTCCCCCGGGCGGCACGATCGTGAGCGGCACAGCCTCCTCAGGAGGCTTGCCGCCCGGGGCCGGCATCAAGTCGGCGATGGTGAGGCCCGCGACGCGGCGCTGGCGAGAGTCGTCCAGGTCGTGGACCAGGTTCTGCAACGCGGGCGAGGTGGCCCCGTGGGCCAGCTCGATGTCCGTGGACCGGAACGCCGACAGCACCTCGTCCAGGTGGATCGCCGACGCGGCCCGCCCCGGGATGTAGCCGTTGATGTCGCCGCGCACGTCCGCGATGAGGCCGCGCGCCTTCAGTCGCGAGACGATGCGGTCGACGTTGTGCGGGGTGAGGCCGAACTCCGTCACCAGCCGTTCGGCCGGGTGTCCGGCGCCGCCGGCCTCGTGCGTGGCGGCGACGGCGGCCAGCAGCTGGGCGGCCAGCAGGCCGTTGATGGGCTCGTCGTCGCGCTGCCGGCGATCCTCCGCCTCCAGCAGCCGCAGGTTCTGCAGCGCGTGCGCGATCTCCGCGCCCAGCAAGACCAGCACCCAGGATGCGTACAGCCAGAGCAGCGCCAGCGGCACCAGACCCAGAGGGCCGTACACGCTGCTGTAGCTGCGCAGCAGCATCCGCTCGGCGAAGCGCACGAAGAGGATCTTCATGGCCTCCAGCACCAGCGCCGTGACGGTCGCTCCCGCCAGCGCCGCGCTCCAGTTCACGTTGGCGCGGGGCAGGAGCTTGTTCATCAGGACCAGCGCCGTCATCTCGATCAGGAACGGCATGAAGAAGCGCGAGAAGCCGTCGGACTCGATGAGGCGTCCCGACCAGTACAGCGAGAAGCCGGCCAGCGTCGGCAGCAGCGTGACCATCGCGTAGAAGGTCAGGAACTTGCCGACCAACGTCCGCCGCTGCGCGACGCGCCAGATGTCGTTGTAGATGCGCTCGACGTAGCTGTAGAGCGAGTAGCAGGTGATGATCGTGAAGATCAGCCCGCCGCCGCCCAGCGCCCCGATGCTGACCTTGCCGGCGAACTCCTGGATGCGGTCGGCCACGTCGGGAAGCTGCGGGAAGACGTGCTCCGAAAAGAACTGCAGCAGGTGTGACTCGGCGTCCAGCGACCCGACGGACCGGAGGATCGAGAACGCGATGGCGGTGACGGGCACCAGCGAGAGCGCCGTCTGGAACGCCAGCGCGGCCGCCTGCTGCGGGCACTTGTCGCGCGCCCACTGGGCCAGGATCCGGATCGCGAGGCGATAGATGAACACCGCGGCGCGGGTCCGCCGCGAGAGGCGCATGGTGGCGGCCGCCGTATAGCGGTTGTTCTCCAGGAAGACCCGGAACTGTTGCAGCGTCTTCCGCATGGTTCAGCGCAGAGCGGTCAGGATCGCGTCGAACGCGGGGCGCGTTCGGACCATGTCCCGGTGCCGCGTCACGCCGATGCGCACGACTTCCGGCTCGGAGCCGCGCCAGTCGCTGGCGGCCGGGACGGTGATGGCGCCGTCCCCGTCGGGGTCCAGCGCTTCCTTCGGGAGCCCCTCCATGCGCCCCTCGCCGGGCAGCACGGCGCGTCCCTTCTCGACGACCACGCGGACCTGGGTGGGCAGGCCCGTGCCGCAGATGCAGATCAGCCGGCGCGGGGCCGCGGCGCCGGCCAGCGTCTCGTAGAGCTTGCGCACACCGGCGAGCCGGTCGGCCAGGACCCGCGTCCAGGTGGGGTCGTCCGGGTGGCGGCGGAACACCGACAGGCGCAGCCGCCGCCAGGTCTCCACGTCATAGAGGTCCAGGCCGGAGTCTTCGGGCCAGAAGCGCGCGGCGGCGGGCGGCGGGATCGAGTCGAGCCCGCCCGGGCAGGCCGCGAACTGCTCGGGGGTGACGCGGCGGCCGAGCGGCGCGAACTGGAAGCCCGCGTTCAGGCAGGCGAGCGTTTCAAGCGCGCCAGCGTGCGCGCCGCCCGAGGTCACGACGCGCTCGACGGGCAGGGAGCGATCGGCGGCGAACGCGGCGCGGATGACGGGGCCGCCGTTCGACAGACCAAGCACGTCGATGTCGCTGCCGGCGGCTTCGGCCAGGCGCCGGATCTCGGCCGCCAGCTCGACGCCCAGATCCAGCACGCGCAACCGCCAGTCGTAGACGAAGTAGTGCAGGGTCTCGCCAAGGCGGTACCCGCCGCCGTCGATCAGCGCGCGCTCGAGCGCCCCCAGCAGGTCGTACGTCATCCCGAACATCAACGGGATGCCGCGGAGGATCCCCAGCGGCCGGCCGCGCACGCCGTCCAGCGTGGCGAGCGGCGGGCCGAAGTAGAGCTGGCGCAGCCGTCCCCAGATGAACCCCAGCCGCTCGTCGTAGAGCTCGCTGCTGAACAGGCCGGGAACGACGAGCAGGGGGCGGGTCGGCACGAGGTTCCTGCCCTCAGGGTAACAGATCGAGGAATCCGTCGCGCGGGCCGATCCTGGTCGGCAAAAAGCTATTGCTGATCAGGTCGGACGGGCCGCCAGGCGGCTGGCGCGCTCGTCGTCGACTGGTGTATCCACACAGAGTGATGCAGGCCGAGACGAGTGGCTCGCAGACTCAGCCGGAAGAGCGCGCAGGTCGGGAGGGTGGGGCCGGGACGCCGACATTGTTGCTGGTGTCGCTGGCGCGGCGCGACGCCGTTGCGTTGCCGGCGGACGGGGAGATCACGATCGGGCGCGGCCGCTCCGGGGCGACCCGGGACCGTTTTCATGCGGTCGACGACGAGATGCTTTCCCGGAGCCACCTCCGGATCACGCGGCAAGAGCAGGGGCACGTCGTCGAGGATCTTGCCAGCCTGAACGGGACGTTCGTCGACGGCAGGCGCTTGACCGCGCCCGCCCGGCTGCGCGAAGGCAGCGTCTTGTTCTTTGGCGGACAGATCGCGATTTATCGCTGCGTTTCCGACGCTGCCGGTCGCGCCCTGCAGCAAGAGGTCGCCGCGCCTTTCGGCAGCGTCCCGACGTCGTCGCCGTCGCTCGCGTTGCTGTTTGCGCGCCTGCGCCGGCTGGCGCGAACGGACGCGGAGATTCTGCTGGTCGGGGAGCGGGGGATCGACAAGGAGGATTGCGCCCGCGCGATTCACCGAGCTTCCGGGCGACCGGGACAGTTCGTGACCGTCGACTGCGCGTCGCTGCCGGAGGCCCAGCTCGAAAGTGAGCTGTTCGGGCAGCCTGCCGGCGCGTCTCCGACGCCGGTGTCGGCCGAAACAGGGCTGATCGGTTCGGCGGACGGCGGAACGCTCCTGCTGGACGACGTCGGCGCCATCCCGGCGGCCGCGCAGGCCCGGATCTTCCGGCTGGTGCGGGACGGGGGCGTGCGGCGCCGCGTCGACGTTCGCCTCATCGCCGGCACGACGCAGGTCGACGCCGTGCCCGGCCCGGGCGCGACGGGCGACCATCTGCTGGCGCGGCTCGCGGCCGATCCGAACCTGTTGCCGCCGCTGCGGGAGCGGCCCGAGGACATCCCGGCCCTCGTCGCGCATTCCGTCGCCCAGCGGGTGCCCGGCGTCGAGCCCGCCGCGCTGCGGGCGCTGTGCCTCTACAGCTGGCCGCTCAACGTTCACGAGCTGCAGAAAGTCATCCGGAACGCGCTCGCCATCGCCGAAGACGGCGAGCTGCGGCTGGAACACCTCTCGGCCCCCGTCAGAGCGGCGCTGGAGCGTGGCCCGCTCGTGGCGGTTCCTCGCCGGTCGCCGCGTGTCGCGCCCGAACGAGCCGAGCTGGAACAGCTGCTTCGCGACAACGACGGGAACGTCGCCGAGGTCGCCCGGACCCTGGATCGCAAGTGGAACGTGGTCTGGCGCTGGCTGGTGCGCCTCGGCCTTGACCCCGAAAAGTTTCGCGGCAAAAGCAGGCCCCCTCGCGAGTAGGATAGGCGGCGGGTCAACCCAGCCATGGAAGCGCGGTGAGGGGCTCCAGGGAAGATGGGCCGTCGGGGGGCAGCTGGACGGTGCGGGACCGTCGGGACGCGCCGTCGTCGCGGGCGAGCGCGCCCGCGTTCTCGCCGGGCGACGTCGTGCTGGAGCGGTACGAGCTCCGGGAGATCCTGGGGCGCGGGGGGATGGGGATCGTGTTTCGGGCGCACGA
>CAZJMY010000448.1:0-10117 GCA_964546845.1 uncultured Myxococcales bacterium
GGCCTGTTTCTCTTCGGCGTCCTCGCCGTCCTGGGCGAAATCGCCTGCCTGACGACCGCTGTGGTGGTCCTCCCCGCCGTCCTCATCCTCATCCGCCCCCCCGCCGGCCCCACCCACCCCCCCAAGGGAAGGGGCCCAGCCCCCCGCGCCGGGGGGGGGGGGCGCGCCCCCCGGGCCCCCCCCCCCCCCCCCCCCCCACCCCCTCGCGCGCCCCTCCCGACCTCTCATTGGGCGCTACCCAGCCTCCACCTAGTTCATGACGTCCCATGGGCTCCGAACGAGATGACATCCGCCGGCGTTGGAGAACGTTCAAGATGGGGAGGTCGGGCCGGGGCATGGCATGGGCGCGCAATGAGAGGTGGGAAGGGGCGCGCGAGGGGGTCGGGTATGGGGACCGGGGCACCTACGAGCGCGCTCCTCGGCGTCTTCGCCGAGGACGCCAGCGCGAAGTAGGAGGGCGCCATCTGACCGCGTCTTCGCGGTCAGTTAGGCTGCCCGGTGCCCCGGGCGCCATACCCGACCCCCGAAGCAGCCCCGACTCGGTCGCGCTCGGTAACAGCAGCCCGACCCCGGTCGCGCTCGATAGTTAGCCCTCTTGGGTTTCGGCGGAGGCTGATGGGCTGTCGGGGGAGGGGAAGGGGGGGGTGGGGGAGGGGGTGGGTTCGGAGGCGCGGGTGGCTTGGTCCCATTCCATGGAGGGGAGGGTGGGGCCGGCGGTGGGGCGGATGAGGATGAGGACGGCGGGGAGGACCACCACAGCGGTCGTCAGGCAGGCGATTTCGCCCAGGACGGCGAGGACGCCGAAGAGAAACAGGCCCACGTTCTGGGCGATGAGCAGCGAGGAGTAACCGATGACCGTCGTCAGGGAGCAGAGGCCGACCGCTCCCCCCGTGCCCCGGATGGCGCCGCCCACGTCGCGCCCGCCGTCGCGCAGGTAGCGCGCCATCACGTTGACCGCGTAGTCGACGCCGATCCCGAACGTGATCGGGAAGGCGATGAAGTTCACGAAGTTGATCTTGATCCCCAGCTTCATCGTCAGCGCGACCAGCCACAGCACGCCGACGATCAACGACCCGATCACGAAAGGCGTCGCCAGCCCGCGCCGGAAGATGATCAGCACCGTCGCCACCACGCCCAGGAACGCCAGCACCGACGCCAGCGGCCCATCCCGCTCCATCGACGAGATGATGTCGAACGACAGCGCCGGTCCGCCGGCGACGCGCGCCGGGCGCCCGCCGATCGCCGTCGGGGCCTGCGCCGCCTCGCGCAGCAGCTTCACGAAGGTCGCGATCGTCTCGCCGCGCCACCAGCTCTCGGCCGGGTTGGGGTAGACCAGCACGGCGCGCCCGGTGGCCCCGTCGCGCTCGCGCAACCCGCGCGTCAACACGTCGGGCACGTCCTCGGCGCGCACCGGATGCGCGGGCGCCGGCCCCGCGCCCGGCTCGGCCGGCGGCCCGATCAATCGATCCAGCTTCTGCCGGTCGGCCGCGCTGACGCTGTCCCGCACGTTGGGGGTCATCTTGCGGCGGATGACGGCCAGCTCGGCCTGCTTCTCGGCCTCGTCGGGCGGCACGATGTCGTCGTAGGTCCGGATCGAGGCGATCATGCTGGCCAGCGGCGGATGCGCCGCCTGCGCCCGCAGCCGCGCCGTCACCGCCCGGGCCTCGGCCTCGCTGTCCGTCAGGATCGCCGTGGGCGTCAGGTAGCGCCCCAGCAGCGTGTCCATCCGCTTGCCCCAGTAGCCTTCACCGGCGACCCAGGTGTCGCGCCGCCGCAGCCGCGAGAAATCGAACTCGAGCCGGTCACGCCCGAAGCGCCGCACCTCCCAGATGGACAGCACGGTCAGCAGGGCCGCCAGCCCCACGAACAGGCGCGGTCGCGCGGCCACGAGGTTGGCGACCGTCCCCATGATGCGCCCCGACGACCGGTGCGGCTGCGGCCCGTTCGACCCGCGGTCGAGCCAGGCCAGCAGCGGCGGCATCAGCACGACGGTCGTCAGCCAGGCGAACACCATCCCCAATCCCCCGATGGCCCCGAACTGCCGGAACCCGCGGAACTGCATGGCGACCAGCGACGCGTACGCGATCCCGGCCGCCATCGCGGCCGACAGCGTCCCCCAGCGCGTCCCCCACAGCGCGATCCCCAGCGCGTCCTCGACCGTGTGACCGTTGCGGCGTGCCTCGACGTACCGGGCCAGCTGGATGATGCCGAAGTTGATGCCGTTCCCGACGATGATCGACCCCAGGAACGCCGTGTTCGAGTTGAGCTCGGTGATGCGGAACGGCGGCAGGCTGGCCAGCCCGAACGCATACACCGCCGCCAGCCCCAGCGGCAGGAACAGCGCAGGCAGGCTGCGCGCCCACCGGTAAAAGACGAACAGCGCCAGCAGCACCGCCGTCACCACCAGCACCGACGACAGCGTCAGGTCCTGGACCAGCGCCGCCATCTCCTCGGCCGAGATGGCGACGTCCCCTGCCAGCCCGATGCGCATGCCGGGCGCGTACCGGTCGGTCCCGCCCAGCGCGCGCACGTCCTCCTGGATATGGCGAATCAGCGCGGCCGCCTGCGAAGCGCCCGTCGAGAATCCGCCCACCTCGATGATCATCAGCGTCAGGCCCTGCGACCGATTGGAGAACCGGTTGCCTTCGAGGTCGCCGCCGCCCAGCTGGCCCGCGTACTTGTGCTCGATGTCGTCGAAGCTCAGCGGGGGCGCCGGCTCGTCCTCGTCCAGCAGGGTGCCGGTCTTCTTGGCGTACTCCCAGTGCAGCCGGTCCTCGATCCGCTGGCGGATGGTCCGCAGATCCTGCAGGTCGATCAGGCTGCCCGCATGCGCCTCGACGAAGGCTTTCTCGGCGGCGAAGCCCACGCGGACGTCGCTGACCTCGCTCTTCGGGTACTGGCGGACGCGGGCGGCCAGGTCGTCCAGCAGGCGCTCGCCCGCCGGGAGGTTCCGCGGGCTGCCGACGTCGACCATGACGCCCAGGTACTGCAGCCCGGCCATGCGCCGCCGGAGCTCGCCGATGGCCACCACGCTGGGCGCGTCGCGGGGCAGCAGCTCCTCGACGTCGCTGCGCAGGTGCTGGTACAGCGTCACCGTTCGCCAGGCGGCCGGGACCGCCAGCAGGATCGCGACCACCCAGATCAGCGTGCCGTGCCGCAGTGTCCAGGCGACGAACCGACGCGTGCGGAGTCCGGGGGCCGGTGGGGAATCGTCGTGGTGCACGAGGGTGGACCGGGCGCGCGCCACCCGGACGACGGATGATAACCGAATCCCCGCCGCTTACCCGTTTTCGGCGGAGGAATCCGGGCCCAACCGTCCGGCGTGGTATGGTGTCGGGCTCGTGCGTTTCGTCCCGGATCGTGCTGGTTTTCTCGACCTGGCCCGACGCGGCCGGCTGGCGTTCGTGTATCGCGAGGTGGTCGCCGACAGCGACACCCCCGTGTCCGCGTACGCCAAGCTGGGGCGCGGGCCCTACTCGTTCCTGCTCGAGAGCGTCGTGGGTGGCGACAAGTGGGCCGCCTACAGCTTCGCGGGCGTGCGGCCGCGGGCCGTCGTTCGGGCGCGCGGGTCCGCCGTCGAGATCCTGACCGCCGAGCCCAGCGGCGAGCTGCGCACGGTCGAGAAGGTGCGAGCCGACGCGCCGCTCCGGTTCGTCGACGACTACCTCTCCAAGCTGGCGCCGGCCGTCCCCCCGGGGCTGCCCCGCTTCTTCGGCGGCGCCGTGGGCTGGCTGGGGTACGACGCGGTCCGCAGCTTCGAGCGGCTCCCCTCGACCAAGCCCGACACGCTGGGCCTGCCCGAGGTCTGCTTCGCGCTGACCGACACCGTGGTCATCTTCGACAACCTGCGCGGCACCGTGAAGGTGGTGGCCGCCGCGGACGTCTCCGAGGGCGATCCGGGGCGGGCCTACGACGCCGCCTGCGCGCGGATCGAGGGCGTGCTCGAGCAGCTGGCCCGGCCGGCGCCGCCCCTGCGCGTGCTGGACCCGCGGCCGCCGACCGCCACGCCGCGCTCGACGGTGGCCCGCGACGCGTACGAGGCCGGCGTCAGGCGCGTCCAGGAGTACATCCTGGCGGGCGACGCCTTCCAGGTCGTCTACTCGCAGCGCTTCGAGACGCCGCGCGCGGGGGTCGACCCGTTCGACGTCTACCGGGCGCTGCGGGTGATCAACCCGTCGCCGTACATGTTTCACCTCGAATTTCCGGAGGCCATCGTGACCGGCGCCTCGCCCGAGACGCTGGTCCGGCTGGAGGGCGGCGACATCGAGCTGCGCCCGATCGCGGGCACGCGGCGCCGCGGCGCCACGCCCGAGGAGGACGCCGCGCTCGAGCGCGAGCTGCGCGCCGATCCCAAGGAGTGCGCCGAGCACGTCATGCTGGTCGACCTCGGGCGCAACGACGTCGGCCGCGTGTCGGCGCCCGGCACGGTCAAGGTCAGCGAGCTCCTGTCCGTCGAGCGCTACTCGCACGTCATGCACCTGGTCTCGAACATCCGCGGGCGGGTCGCCCCGGGCACGCGGCCGTCCGACGTGATCCGGGCGGCGTTCCCGGCGGGCACCCTCTCGGGGGCGCCCAAGATCCGGGCCATGGAGATCATCGAGGAGCTGGAGACGTCGCGGCGCGGGATCTACGGCGGCGCCGTGGGCTACATCTCGTACGCGGGCAACGCCGACCTGGCGATTGCCATTCGCACGCTGGTCACGCTGGGCGACACCATCCACGTGCAGGCCGGCGCGGGCATCGTCGCCGACAGCGTCCCGGCCGAGGAGCACCTCGAGTGCGTCAACAAGGCGCGCGCCGTGCTGAACGCCGTCGAGATGGCTCGCGCGGAGGCGAAGTAGATGCTGCTGGTCATCGACAACTACGACTCGTTCACCTACAACCTGGTCCAGTACCTGAGCGAGATCGTCGAGAACGGCGCGAACGCGATCCGCGTGATCCGCAACGACGAGCTCCCGGCCGCCGAGATCGCCGCGCTGGCGCCGTCGCACATCGTCATCTCTCCCGGCCCCTGCACGCCGAACGAGGCGGGCATCAGCCTGGACGTCATCCGCACCTACGCCGGCAAGATCCCGATCCTGGGCGTCTGCCTGGGGCATCAGTCGATCGGGCAGGCCTTCGGCGGGCAGGTGGTTCGCGCGCCGCGCGTCATGCACGGCAAGACCTCGCAGATCTTCCACGACGGCAAGGGCGTGTTCCACGGCCTGCCGAACCCGTTCGAGGCGACGCGCTACCATTCGCTGGTGATCGAGAAGAGCAGCGTGCCGCCCGACCTGGAGGTCACCGCCCGCACCGCCGACGAGGAGATCATGGCGGTCCGCCACCGCACGCTGCCCGTCGAGGGCGTCCAGTTCCACCCCGAGTCGTTCCTGACGACGTGCGGGAAGGACCTGCTGCGCAACTTCATCGCGCGCGGAGGGCGGCCGTGAACGTGCGCGAGGCGCTGGCCCGGATCATCGACCGCCAGGATCTGACCGCCGAGGAGATGGCGGAGGTGGTCGGCACCATCATGGACGGGCAGGCGACGCCCGCGCAGATCGGCGGCTTGCTGGTCGGGCTGCGCATGAAGGGCGAGACCGTCGACGAGATCGTCGGCGCCGCGCGGGCCATGCGGCAGCGCATGGTCGGCGTCGCGGCCGGCGATTCGGTGCTGGTCGACACCTGCGGGACGGGCGGCGACGGGTCGCGGTCGATCAACGTCTCGACGCTGGCCGCGTTCGTGGTGGCCGGGGCAGGGGTGGTGGTCGCCAAGCACGGCACCCGCGCCCAGTCGTCGCAGTCGGGGTCGCACGACGTGCTGGAGGCGCTGGGGCTGGACCCGGCGCCGGGGCCCGAGATCGCGGCGCGCTGCCTGCGCGAGGCGAAGCTGGCCTTTCTCTTCGCGCCCGCGCACCACGCGGCGACGAAGCACGCCGTCGGCCCACGCAAGGAGGTCGGCGTCCGCACGCTGTTCAACCTGCTGGGGCCGCTGACCAACCCGTGCCGGGCGCGCTTCCACGTCAACGGCATCTTCAGCCGCGAGCGCTGCGAGCTTCTGGCCCAGGCCCACGCGGCGCTGGGCTCGTCGCGCGCCATGGTCGTGCACGGCGCCGGCGGCCTGGACGAGTTCGCGCCGGCGGGCGCCACCTTCGTCGCCGAGCTGACCGACGGCAAGGTGCGCGGGTACGAGCTGAAACCATCCGACTTCGGCCTGGACGAGAGCGACCCGGCCGGCCTGCGCGGCGGTCTGCCCGCCGACAACGCGCGCATCGCGCTGGACGTGCTGGGCGGCGGCGGTCCGGAGGCGGCCCGCAACGCGACGCTCATGACGGCGGGCGCGGCCATCTACGTCAGCGGCGGCGCCCCCGACCTGCGCGCCGCGACGGCGACCGCCGGCCAGGTGCTGGCGGGCGGCGGCGCCCTGGCGGTTCTCGAGAAGCTGCGGCGGATCGCGCCGCGCCCGGCCGCGGCGTCATGATCCTGGACGACATCCTGGCGCGGACGCGCGCCGACCTGGAGTCGCGGCGTGCGGGTCGCCCTCTGGCGTCCGTCGAGGCAGCGGCCGCACAGATGCCGCCCGCGCGCAGCCTGGCGCGCGCGCTGCGGCAGCCGGGCGCCATCACCTGCATCGCCGAGTTCAAGCGGCGCTCGCCGTCGGCGGGCTGGATCGCCGAAGGGGCGGACCCGGCCGCGATGGCCCGCGCGTACGCCGCCGGCGGGGCGCGCGCGATGTCCGTGCTGACGGACGGCCCGTTCTTCGGGGGCAACCTGGCGGATCTCGGCGCCGCGCGCGCGGCCTGCCCGCTGCCGGTCCTGCGCAAGGACTTCGTCGTCGACCGCTATCAGATCGTCGAGGCGCGGGCCGCCGGCGCCGACGCGGTGCTGCTGATCGTCGCGGCGCTGGACGACCCCACGCTGCGCGCGTTGCTGGCGGCGTCGGCCGAGGCGGGGCTGGACGCGCTGGTCGAGGCCCACGACGCCGCGGAGGTGGCCCGTGCCCTGGACGCGGGCGCCACGATCGTCGGGATCAACAACCGCGACCTGCGGACGTTCACGGTCGACCGCGAGCTGGCGGTGCGCTTGCGCGCCGGCGTCCCGGCCGACCGCATCGTCGTCGCCGAGTCGGGGATCCGCGACGCCGCGGACGTGGCGCGCCTGCGCGCGGCGGGCGTCGATGCCATGCTGGTGGGCGAGACGCTGATGCGCGCCCCGGATCCGGCCGCCGCGCTGAAGGCGCTGGCCGGCTGAGATGGCGCTCCTGATCAAGATCTGCGGCGTCACAACCGCGGAGGACGCCGCGATGGCGGTCGAGGCGGGGGCGGGGGCGATCGGCGTCAACCTGTGGGCGGGGTCGAAGCGCCACGTCGGGCTGCGGGCCGCCCGCGCCGTGCTGGGCGCCGTACCGGCGGGCGTGCAGAAGGTGGGCGTCTTCGTCAATGCGCCGGCCGCCGAGATCGCGCGCGCGTTCGACGAGCTGGGGCTCGATCGCGCGCAGCTCCACGGCGACGAGCAGGCTGCCGACTACGCGGATCTGAATCCGGCCCGCCTCGTGAAGGCGGTGCGGGTGCGTGACGAGGCGGCGATTGCCGCCGTTGCCGGCTGGAATCCGTCGCTGTGGCTGTATGACGCGTTCGTCGACGGCTTCGGCGGGGGCGGCGTCGCGGCGCCCTGGCCGGTCATCGCGCGCGCGGCGCGGCGCCCGTTCCTGCTGGCGGGCGGCCTGACGCCCGACAACGTCGCGGCGGCCATCCGGGCCACCCACCCGGACGGCGTCGACGTGGCCAGCGGCGTCGAGCGGCGGCCCGGCGCGAAAGATCCGGCCAAGGTCGCCGCCTTCGTGGCGGCGGCGCGCGCCGCGATATAGGTTTCGTCCATGTCGATCTCCGCCGCTGCCACACCCGGACGCTTTGGCCTCTTCGGGGGACGTTACGTCTCCGAGACCCTCATCCCGTCGCTGGATGAGCTCGAGGCGGCCTGGGCGGCGGCGTCCGTCGACCCGGCGTTCAACGACGAGCTCAATCGGCTGCTGTCCGACTACGTCGGGCGACCCACGCCCCTCGGGTTCGCGGCGCGTCTCTCGGCCGAGATCTCGCGCGAGGCCGGCCGCAACGTGCGCATCTACTTGAAGCGCGAGGACCTCTGCCACACGGGCGCGCACAAGATCAACAACTGCATCGGGCAGCTGCTGCTGACCCGCCGCATGGGCAAGACGCGCGTCATCGCCGAGACGGGCGCCGGCCAGCACGGGGTCGCGACGGCGACCGCCTGCGCGCTGTTCGGCATCCCGTGCGAGGTCTACATGGGCGCCGTCGACGTCGAGCGGCAGGCGCTGAACGTGCTGCGGATGAAGCTGCTGGGCGCCAAGGTCCACGCCGTCAAGGACGGCACCGCGACCCTGAAGGACGCTATGAACGAAGCGCTGCGCGACTGGGTCACGAACGTGCGCAACACGCACTACGTGATCGGGTCCGTCGCGGGGCCGCACCCGTACCCGTTGCTGGTGCGCGAGCTGCAGGCGGTCATCGGCCGCGAGGCGCGCGCCCAGATTCAAGAGGTCGAAGGCCGGCTGCCCAACGCGTGCGTCGCCTGCGTCGGCGGCGGCTCGAACGCGATGGGCCTGTTCCACGCCTTCGTCCCCGACCCGGAGGTGCGCCTCTACGGCGTCGAGGCGGCGGGCGACGGCGTCGACACCGCCCGGCACGCGGCCACGCTGGCCCGCGGGCGCGTCGGGGTGTTGCACGGCGCGCGCTCGTACGTGCTGTGCGACGACGACGGCCACATCTCGGAGGCGCACTCGATCTCGGCGGGGCTGGATTACCCGGGTGTCGGACCCGAGCATTCGTTCTTGAAGGACACGGGCCGCGCGTCGTACCTGGCGGTCACCGACGACGAGGCGCTGGAGGGCTTCCAGCGGCTGGCCCGCTGCGAGGGGATCCTGTGCGCCCTCGAGAGCGCGCACGCGATCGCGGCCCTGCCGCGCGTCGCCGCGGCGCTGCCCGCCGACTCGCTGATCGTCGTCAACGTCTCCGGCCGCGGCGACAAGGACATGGGCACCATCAGCCAGCGGCTGGGGCTGGCGGGGGCGCTGTGACGGCCGCGCCGCGGCTGGCGGCCCGGTTCGCGGCGGCGCGCGCCCAGAAGCGCGCGGCGCTGATCGTCTACCTGACCGCCGACGATCCCGACGGAGAGACCAGCCTGCGCCTCATGAAGGCGGCCGCCGACGCGGGCGCCGACGTCATCGAGGTGGGCGTCCCCTGGAGCGACCCCTCCGCCGACGGCAAGGCGATCCAGGCCGCGATGCACCGCGCGCTGGCGAAGGGAGGCGGCCTGCGGCATTCGCTGGCGTTGTGCGCGGAGCTGCGCGCCGCGTGCCCCGACGTCGGGCTGGTGCTGTTCGGGTACGCGAACCCGATCTTCGTGACCGGCACCGACGCGTTTGCCTCGAGGGCGCGCGCGGCCGGCGCCGACGGCGTGCTGTGCGTCGACTATCCGCCCGACGCCGATCCGGCGTTGCGCGCGTCGCTGGCGCGCGAGGGGCTGGACTACGTGCCGTTGCTGGCGCCGACGTCGACGGACGCGCGCATCGACGCGGCGCTGGCCGCCGCCGGCAGCTTCGTCTACTACGTCTCGATGACCGGCACGACCGGCACGGCGCTGGCGGATCTGCAGGGGCCGCGCGACAAGGTGGCCGCCATCCGCGCCCGCGGGGGAGGGCGCGTCCCCGTCGCCGTCGGGTTCGGAATTCGCACGCCGCAGGCGGCGCGCGAGGTCGCGCAGTTCGCGGACGCTGTCGTCGTGGGGAGCGCCGCCGTCGAGATCGCGGCGCGCGGGGCCGAGACCGGGCGCGATCCAATTCCGGAAATGACCGCATTCGTCCGCTCCCTGCGCGACGCCATCGTGTCCGTCAAGTGATCTGAGTCGCCTTTCTGCTTGGGCTGCTTTGCCCCTTCGGATATGGTCCAGCCGAGGAGGCCCCCCCATGAAGCACTTCCGCACGATCGGAACATCCGTGGCTCTTGGCGCCCTGGCGACTCTCGCCGGCGTCGCCGTCGCGCAGACGCCCACCGCTGGCCCGCCGCCGGCGCCGGCCGCGGCCATGCCGCCGAAGGCGCCTGCTCCGGCGCCCGCCGCCAAGCCG
>CAZJMY010000449.1:0-1232 GCA_964546845.1 uncultured Myxococcales bacterium
GGCCCGCTCCAGCGCGGCGCGGGCCGCGGCATCGGCCTCCGTCCGCTGTTCCCGCGCGGCGCGCGTCTCGGCCTCCAGCGCGGCCAGCCGCGCCTTGGCCGCCGCCGTCCGGGCCGCGGCCTCCTCGGCACCGGCGATGCGCTCGCGTTGCTCGGCTTGCCGCCGCGCCAGCGTCGCCGCGCGCGCCTCCAGCTGCGCGCGCCGGGCGATCATCTCGGCCTCGACCGAAGCGGCCGCCGCGCGGGCCTCTTCCAGCCCGGTCACCTCGGCGGCGCGCAAGATCTCGGCGCGCTCCGTCTGCGCGGTGCGGGCGATCGCCGCGGTGATCTGGTCGATCGCCGCCGACATCAACCGCGCGCGCTGCCACGCCGCGCGCCGCCCCAGCCAGGCGCCGGCCCCGGCGGCCACCGCCGCCAGAACCAGCACCGCCCAGGTCGACATCGTCATCGGACAGCCAGCGTCGGGAGGCGGCCTTCGCGCCCCCCGCTGCCTTTCTACCCTTGCCCGATCCCGAGACCCAGGTGCTCGCGGACCGCGAAGTACTCGTCGGAGATCGACCACAGGATCAAATCCCGCACCTTGTCCTTCGGGTCGGCGACCCCGATCGAGACCGGCTCGGTCTGCACCAGCCGGGTCGCGACGTCCAGGTCGTTGCAGATCAGGAACCCGGCCCGCGTGGCGGTCAGGTCGACGGCGTTCGCCCACCGGTGGATGTCGGCTTCGCCCTTGCCGGCGACGAAGCGCTGGACGACGGCGACCAGCTGCTCGCGCGCTTGCGGCGGGACCGTCTTCGACAGCAGGTCCAGGTAGCTGTTCACCGCCTGCGCCACGTCCGCCTTCACCTCCAGCTTCGGGTGAACCAGCTTCAGCGCCGCCAGGAAAAGCACCTTCAGCTCGGCGACCGTCGGCACGACCGTCGGCCAGCGGACGAAGTGATCCGGCCGCATGAAGGTCAGCTTCTTGCCGATGACGTAGGCCAGGTCCTTCTCGGGACGCCCCTGCAGCAGGCTGGACCCGACGACGAACGACGGGATCAGGTGCGTCTTCTCGCGCGCGTTCGCCAGATCCAGCTCGCCCGGCGACTCCGGCCGCAGATACAGCTCCGGCTGCGGAACGCCCAGCACCTGGTTGACGTAGTTGAAGACCTTGCTGAACAGCAGCTGGTCGGTCGCGACGTCACGCCGATCCTTGCGCTTGAGCCCCCAGTCCTTGTGCTCCTTGGCGCGTCCGCT
>CAZJMY010000450.1:0-5755 GCA_964546845.1 uncultured Myxococcales bacterium
GGTCACGGCGGCGGTGGCCCGCGTGGCGGCTCGTTCATGCGCGGCGGCCAGGGGCCGCGGCCCGGCGGCGATGGCCCCTCCGGCGGACCTCGCCGCGACGCCAAAGGCTGGCCGATCGCCGACACAAGCTCGGTCGATACCGACCTGGCGCCCCCGGCGGCCAGGCCCCCGGCGCCTCGCCCTGCCGAGTCGCAAAATGCGCCGGCGCCCACGCCGCCCTCGACCGAGCCGACGAAGTCGTAGCGCAGAGCCATGCCCGGCCGGGGGACCTGGAAGCGGACCCTCGCGATCGCCGCGTGGTACGCGGTCGGCTTGTCGGCGGTCGTCGGCGTTCTCGCGTCGCCGGCCGCGCCTCCGCCCAAGCTGGCGGCGGAGGCGGGCGTCGCCTATGACGTGCGCGACGCCGAGAGCGGCCGCCCGATCCCGTGCAAGCTGACGTTCATCGGCGTCGACGGCACGCGGGATCCCGAGTTCACGCGCGTCGACATCGCCCGACAGGAGGGCGACGGCGCGATCGCCGCCTTCAACCGGGTGATGTCCATCGCCGGGGCCGGCGTCGCCCGGGTCCCCATCGGCACCTACGACGTGACCGTCAGCCGCGGACCGGAATGGGAGATTGCCACGGTCAAGCGGCTGAAGGTCACCGCCCGGGGGGCGAGCGTCGCCGCCCGCCTGAACCACGTCGTCGACGCGCACGGCTGGCTCTCGGCCGACTTCCACGTCCACGCCGCGCGGTCGTCGGACTCGCGCGTCCCCATGCACGACCGCATCTTCGAGTTCGTCGCCGACGACGTGCGGATGATCGTCGCCACCGACCACAACGTCATCTCGGATTACGACCCGTACATCCGCGAGCTGGACGCCGGCCGCTACATCGCCAGCGCCGTCGGCGACGAGCTGACGACCAACGGGTGGGGGCACTTCGGCGCCTTTCCGCTGCCGCGTGACGCCGAGCGCGCCGGCGAAGGGGCCGTGCTGGTGCACGGGCGCGTGCCGGAGGACTTCTTCAAGGACGTCCGCCGCGAGGCGCCGGGCGCCATCATCAACGTCCACCACCCCCGCATCGACGCCGAGATCGGCTACTTCGACCTGGGCCAGTTCGACGCCCGCAACGACCGGGCGGGCCGCCGCGGGTTTTCGTGGGACTTCGACGCCCTGGAGGTCATGAACGGGTATCAGGATCCCGTTCGCCGCAGCGTCGACCGCGTCGTCGACGACTGGTTCGCGCTGCTGAACCACGACCACCTGGTCACCGCGACGGGCAACTCGGACACGCACCACCTGACGTTCAACATCGGGGGCTACCCGCGGAACTACGTGAAGGTCCGCGACGATCGCCCCGAGCGCGCCGACCCGAAGCAGGTCGCCGAGGCGGTGCGGTTCCATCACGCGTTCTTCACGACCGGCCCGTTCGTGCGCCTGCTCGTGAACGACGGCACCATGGGCGACCTGGTTCCCGCGCGCGGAGGCAAGGCCCACGCCTCCGTGACCGTGCAGGCGGCGCCCTGGGTGTCGGTCAGCCGCGTGACGCTGTACTTGAACGGGCAGGAGGTCCAGCGGTGGGCCGTTCCACACGGAGAGGCGCCGAACCGGTTCCACGGCGAGCTGGATTTGACGACCCCGCGCGACGGCTACGTGGTCGTGCGCGTCGACGGGGACAAGCCGCTCTTTCCCGTGGTCGGCGACGGCAAGACCTTCACCGCGTACCCGTTCGCGCTCACCAACCCCGTGTTCCTGGACGTCGACGGCGACGGCAAGTACCGCACGGGCCAGCCGCACGGTCACTGAATCAGTCGACGGTCACCCCGCGGCCAGCTGTTCGAGGCGCTCGAGGACGGCGCGCACGGAGATCGCGCGTGTGAAGACGTAGAGCGCGGCGGTCGGGAATTCGTCGAGCAGCTCCTCGCTGACCCGCAAGGTCTTGCTGGCGGCGAAGAGGATTCGCTGCGGCAGCCCGGCGCGCACCAGGTCGACGCGGCGGAACACGGCCTCGCGGCTCCAGAACCCCAGCAGCTCGAAGAACACGCGCGCCCCGTCGGACGCGCGCGTGAACGCCAGGTCCGGGACGCAGATGCCGGCGCCCGGCAGGTCCAGCACCGCCGGTTCGCGGTCGACGCTCCAGCCGGTTCCGCCGCGCTCGAAGGCGGCCACGAACGCGGCCAGCTCGTCGGGGAGCGCGGGCGCCGGCCGGATCCCGGCCGCCGCACGCCCGGCCAGCCGGAAGACGAGCGGCCGCCGGTCGGCCCCCCAGCGCACGTCGGCTTCGATCGCCCAGGCGTCGCAGGCCGCGATCGCGGGCAGCGCCAGCGCCAGCTGCAGCCCGTACTTGTTGCTGGCCTGGAACAGGCTCAGCGGACCGTCGATCTCGATCGTGTAGCCGTGGGCGTCGTCGGGCCGGCCTGCAGTCCGATCGCCGCGCGTGATCACGGGGAGCAGTCGCAGAAACTTCAGCGCGCGGAAGAGGTGGCGGTAGGTGCCGGCGTCCGCTGCGCGCACCTGGGCGACGACCTTCGTCGCGCGCAGCAGGACGGCCTGGGCCTCCGCCAGCCCGAAGCCGGCCGCCATGGCGGCGGGCGACGGGGCGTCGACGGCCAGCAGCCGTTGCGCGCCCGGCCGGTCGGCGAACAGCGCCTCCTCGACCCCGCCGCCGTCGAGGCCGCGGGGGGCGCCCGCCTCCTGCAGCAGGCGCGCGCGGTCGAAGGAACCGACCCGCCGGGCGGCCGCCGCGCGCCGGAACAGGTCGCGCCGCAGCTCCGCCGAGGTCTGGGCGTCCGTTTCCTGAAACTGCAGCCCGTCGCGCACCAGCTTCGTGACCGCCGCCGACAGACGCCGATCGTCCGGAAAGGCGTTCGCGATCTCGCGGAGCGCCTCTTCGACCGCGTCCCGCGACTGGCCGATCTGGGCGCGCGCCTCGTCCAGCAGGGCGGACGCGATGGTGCGGATGCGCGCCGTCCGCTCGTCGTCGCCAGGCAGCAGCCGCAGCTCGTCGCCGCGCCGGCGCACGGTGACCAGATCAGCGGTAAGCACTGTGGTCCCGCCTCCGCGCGCTGGTGAACGTCTCGCCCGTGTTGGCGGTGACCAGCTCGTACAGCAGCGCGCGCTTCCCCTCGCGCGCCCGAAGGATCCGCCCCAGCCGCTGGACGTGCTCGCGGACGGACGCGCTGCCCGAGACGACCACCGCCACGTTCGCCTCGGGGATGTCGACCCCCTCGTTCAGCACCTGCGACGTGACGATCGCGCCGTACTCGCCCGCCGCCAGGCCGGCCAGGATCTCGCTGCGGTCGCGGATCCGGGTCTCGTGCGTGATGATCGGGATCAGGAACCGGCGCGCCAGCGTGTAGGCGGTCGCGTTGTCCTGCGTGAACAGCAGCATGCGGTCGTCCCGGTGCCGGTCCAGCAGGAGGCCCACGTAGTCCAGCTTGGCCGGGGCCGCGAAGGCGATCTCGCGCTGGCGGCGGTAGGCAGCCATGGCGCGCCGCCCGTCCTCGCCCCGCGCCGCGCGGATCACGAAGTCCGACCATCCCGAAGGCGTGGACATCCGGATGCCGTACCGCGACAGGAAGTCGCGGTAGATGCCGCGCGCTTCTTCGTACGCCAGGCGGTCCTGCGTCCCCAGCTCGACGATCAGGCGCACGGTCTCGTAGGGCGCCAGGTAGTCGCCCGACAGGTCGACGATGTCCTTGCGATAGACGAGCGGCCCGCACAGCTCGGTCAGGTCGGCATGGCGGCCGTCCGCGCGTTCGGGCGTAGCGGTCAGCCCCAGGCGAAAGGGGGCCACCGCGGCCCGTGCGGCCAGCGCATAGGCCGGCCCGGGCAGGTGATGGCACTCGTCGAACACGAGGAGGCCGAACCGGTCACCGAGGTGCCATGTGCAAGTAGGCCGAGTCGTAGGTCGAGACGGTCAGCGACTCGATCGCGTACTCTCCCCCGCCGATCAGGCCCACCGGCACGCCGAAGCTGGCCCGCAGCACGTCGTACCATTGCCGGACCAGGTCCAGCGTGGGCGCCAGCACCAGCGTGCTGCGCCGCCGGTCGTCGATCGCCAGGCAGGCGACGTGGGTCTTGCCGGCGCCCGTGGGCAGCACGACGACGCCCCGGCCCTGGGCGGCCCGCCAGGCGGCCAGCGCCTCGCCCTGGTACGGCCGCGGCGTCAGCCGGACCCGCAGGCCGTCGGGCAGCTCGGCGTAGCGCCGCGCCCGGTCGTCGACCGCGTGCCCGTCCCGCGCCAGCGCCCGCCGGACGTTCGCGTAGCTGGCGGCCGGGGCGCGGAAGCAGGCGGTCCGCGCGTCCCAGACGCACCCCGCCGGGACGGCCGCGCCGGCGGGCAGCCCGGCGAGCTCCAGCGTTCCGCCGCGAAACGCGAGCGTCAGCGGCGCGGCAGTCGGTGAGGCATCCAGCGCGATGACGCATTCTTAGCGCCAGCCACGCCCGATCGGAAAGGGGCAACCTGCTACGCTCCAGGGATGATCGAGGAGCCGTCGCTTGCCAGCGAGGTCCCGGTGCGCACCACGGCCAATCCGACGCGCGCGGGCGACTGGGCGCTGGTGCTGGCGGCCGCGGGGACGGAGTACCGGCTCGCCGAACGCGAAGGCGCCTTCGTGCTTCTGGTGGCGCCTGCGGACGCGACCGCCGCCTCCGCGGCGCTGGACGCCTACGACGCGGAAGGGGCGCCACGTCCCGTGCCACCCGCGCCCGACACGGGGCCCAGCGCGCTGGGCCTGCTGATCGGCATCGCGCTGGCGGGGACCTTCCTGTTCACGGGAGCGGTCGGGCCCGGGTCGCGCTGGTTCCGGGCGGGCGCCGCGGACGCCGCCGCGATCTTCCGCGGCGAGGTGTGGCGCGCCGTGACCGCGTTGACCCTGCACGCCGACCTTCTGCATCTGGTCGGCAACGTGATTGCCGCTGCCATCTTCGGGTCGGCGGTCGGGCGCTGGCTGGGCGGGGGCGCGGGGCTCTTCGCGATCGCCGCCTGCGCGGTCGCCGCGAACCTGCTGACGGCTGCCGCCCACCGGACCGACTTCGTGTCGATCGGGGCCTCCACGGCGACGTTTGCGGCGCTGGGCCTGATGGCCGGGCTGCAGGTCGTCCGGCGGCTGCGCGGCGAAACCCGGCGGCTGTACGCCTGGGTGCCGCTGGGAGCGGGCCTGGGGCTCTACGCGATGCTGGGGGTCGGGGCGGGGGCCGATACCTACGCCCACCTCTTCGGCCTGGGCCTGGGCGCCGCCGTCGGGGCGGGGCTGGCCCTGCTGAACGTCCGGGCGCCGCGCGCGATCGCGCAGGCGCTGCTGGCCCTCGCCACGGTGGCGGGGATCGCGCTCAGCTGGGGGCTGGCGCTGAGAGCGAGATAGGCGAAGCGGGGACCACCCTGGGGGCGATCCCCGCCAGCCCTACGCCTGCCGCGTCGACAGAGCTGGGATCGCCCAGCGGTGTCGTCGCGGAGGTCCAGGAACCCCTCCCAGGGCTCCTGTTCTCGCAGCTCTCAGCCGTCGGTTGCTTTCGCGACGGGCGAGGTCCGCAACGGATGCGAGACCTGACCGGCGCGTTCGACGGCCAGCTTGTCGACGTCCGCCCGCCGAAAGAGGCGACGTCCGCCGACCGTCCTCATGGCCGGCAGGCGGCCATTGTCGGACAGCACGCGGACGGAGTCCGCCGACAGTCCGAGGACGCGGGCTGCGTCGCTCGGGGTGAGCAAGTCATTGGGATCGAGCTGCATGAGTGACCTCCGGTTCCTGGAAGCAGCCGTTAGGCGCAAATA
>CAZJMY010000451.1:0-8974 GCA_964546845.1 uncultured Myxococcales bacterium
TGCCGGAGCTGCCGGCGACGCCGGTGCCGGAGCTACCCGCGACGCCGGTGCCGGAGCTACCCGCGACGCCGGTGCCCGAGGCGCCCGCGACGCCGGTGCCGGAGCTGCCGGCGACGCCGGTGCCGGAGCTGCCGGCGACGCCGGTGCCGGAGCTGCCGGCGACACCCGTGCCCGAGGCCCCCGCGGCGCCGGTGCCGGAGCTGCCGGCCGCGCCCGTGGCGGCGGCGTTGACCGCCGTCATCGCGTCCGCCGAGATCGGGCTGGCGATGTTCGCCGCGGACAGCACGGCCGTGTCAGTCAGCATGCCGGCCGGCGCGTTGCTGTTCACGAGAACGGTCAACGTGACCGAGCCGCTGGCGCCCGCCGCCAGGTCCGACAGCGACCAGGTGACGGTGTTCGTGCCCGAGTCGTAGGCCCCGCCGTTGCTGGCGCTCATGATCGTGACGCCGCTGGGCAGGGTGTCCGCGATCGTCACGCCGTGCGCCGCGTCCGTTCCGTTGTTCGCGTAGGCGATCGTGTACGTGAGCAGGCTGCCCGGATCGATCGGGCTCGGCATGCCCGTGTTCGTGAGCGACAGCGTCGGCGCGCTCTGCACCGTGTCCGTGGCCATGGCCGGCGCGCCCGCCGCGTTGTCGGCCGACAGCATCGCGCTGGCGGTCACCGTGGTGCCGTTTGGCAGCGGCGCCGCCACCTTCACCGTGAAGGTGACCGAGCCCAGCGGGTTCGGGCTGGCGGCCAGCGCGCCCAGGCTGAAGGTCACGCTGTTCGCGCCGCTGTCGTAGGTGCCGCCGCCCGTCGCCGAGACGAACGACGTCGCGGGCGGAACCGCCGCGACGATGGCGGCGTTCGTGGCCATGTCCGACCCGGCGTTCCCGTACGCCAGCGTGTAGACCAGCTGGCCGCCCGCCGCGACGGGGTTCGGCGCGCCCGTCTCGGACAGCACCAGCGCCGGCGCGCTGTTGACCGTGACGGTGGTGTTCGCCATGGGCATGCCGCCGTTCGACGTCAGCAGCGACGCCTGATCGATCAGCTGGGTTCCGGTCGGCAGCGGGCTGTCGACCAGCACCGTCACCGTGACGCCGCCCATGCTGCCGGACAGGATGGTCCCCACGTTCCAGACCACCTTGTTGGTGGCGCTGTCGTAGTTGCCGCCGTTGTTGGCCGTCTGGAACGTCACGTGCGCCGGCAGGGCCCACTGGATCACGCTGTCGTTCGCCGCGTCCGAGCCGATGTTCTTCCACGACAGCGTGTACGACAGAGGCGCGCCCGCGCCGACCGGGTTGGCGTCCGGGACGTCCGTGAAGGTCAGCACCGGCGCGCTGCTGGTGTAGGCGGTGGCGTGGCCGGTCGCCGCGGCGGCGTGGTCGGTCATCAGCGACGCCATGTCGACGAGCGGCGTGTGATTCGCGACCGGGTTGGGGATGCTGACCACGTAGCTGACCGTGGCGCCGCCGTGCGCGGGAATCGTGCCCAGCAGCCAGGTGATCGTGCGGGTGGTCGTGTCGTAGATTCCGCCGCCCATGGCCTGGACGAAGGTCGTGTTGGCCGGGATCACGTCGATCAGCGTCGCGTTGGTCGCGTCGGCCGAGCCGCCGTTCCCGTACGTCAGGCCGACCGTCAGCTGGTCACCCGCGCTGACGGGGTCGGGCGTCATGCCGACGCTCAGCGTGGGGGCCGCGTTGTCGACGACGACGGTGGACGTCGCGCTGGCCGTGGCGGCCACGTTGCTGGCGCTCAGCTGGGCCAGGTCCATGATGGGCGTCTGGTCGGGGAGACCCGGGTTGACCGTGGCGGTGACGGTGACCGTCCCCGACATGCCGACGCCCAGCGGGCCCAGGTTCCACGTCACGTGGCGCGTCCCGGGGTCGTAGACGCCGCCGTTCGACGCCGACACGAAGGTCAGCGAGGACGAAAGCTCGTGAGTCAGCGTGGCCGCCGTCGTCGCCAGGGTCCCCGTGCTCTCGTAGAACAGCGTGTAGGTCACGGTCATGCCGTCAGTGACGGGGTTGGGCGACACCGTGTCCGTCAGCAGCAGACTGGCGCTGCCGCACGGCAGGGCCACCACGGTGAGGTTGGCGGTCGAGATGTCCCGCCAGGTCAGGCTGTCGGGCGAAAGGAACTGGGCGTTGCCTGGGCCGTCGCAGCAGTCCTCGAACCCGAAGACCTCGGCGATGTGCGTCCCCGCGGTCAGGTTGGCCATCCCGGCCAGGTACTGCGAGGGGTCGCTGAAGCTGCCGCTCCACCACATGTCCGTCCAGCGCGACTGCAGCTCGACGCCGTCGACCAGCAGCGTGCCGCCCCGGCCGAAGTCCGGCCCCCAGCGGAACTGCCAGGTCCCGACCTGCGTCGGCCCGACGGTGAACGCCACCGCCTCGTGATAGGCGATGTTGCTGCCACCCCCGCCGCTGACGCTCTGGTTGTTGAGGCCGTTGAGCGAGGTGACGTTCAGGCAGCCGTAGCCCGGCGTCGCCGTGGCCGTCAGCCCGTCGAAGGTGCTGATGGCGGTGGCCGTCGAGTTGGGGTTGTTGGCCCCGCTGCTCCAGGCGGCGGTGTCGAACACGATCTGGGCCTCGGCGCGCGCCGCCAGGCCGGTCACGGCGGCGGCGCCCGCCATCGCGGCGGCCAGCGAGCCCACCAGGTGCAACGAACGATTGGGTCGATTCACGTGTCCTCCGTCGGCAAAGGTGTCCCCGGCGCGCTTTCATCGGCACCCAGGTAGGAGAACCTGAGCTTCGCGCTCCCCCGCGGGTAAAATCTTCGAATGTCCGCCGACCCCTCCCGCATCAGCGTGACGGCGAAGCTGGCCGCCTACTACCGGCAGTTCTCGGACATCGCCTTCGCGGCCGAGGCCGCCAGGCGCATCGACGCGGACAGCGCCTTCGAGCAGATCCTGCGCGAGCACGGTCTGGAGCGAGAGAAGCTGACCTTCTACGCCCCCATGTTCGAGGCGCGGTACAAGAGCATCACCCAGCTCATTCGAAAGTCCGGCGCGTCGCAGGTGCTGGAGCTCGCGAGCGGATACTCGCTGCGCGGGCTCGATCTCACCCTGGACGGGTCCCTGCGGTACGTCGAGGCGGATCTGCCCGGCGTGATCGAGACGAAACGGGCGCTCCTCGAGGAGCTCCGGCGGCAGCACGGGGTGGCCGCCCAACCGGGCCACGTCGTGACCGCCGCCGACGTGCTGGACCCGGAGCAGGTTCGCGCGGCGGCCGCCATCCTGGACCGCGGCAAGCCGCTGGTCGTGCTCTGCGAGGGGCTGATCCAGTACCTGTCGAAAGAGGAAGTCGAGTCCCTGGCCACGGACCTCCGGCGCCTGCTCGGCGAGTTCGCGGGAGGGTGCTGGATGACGCCGGACTTCACATTCAAGGCCGACGCGCGAAACGTGCAGCCAGAACGGGCTCGGCTGCGGGAGGCGGTCGCCGGCGTCACGCAGCGCCAGCTCGAGAGCGCCGCGTTCGAGGACGCCGGCGAGCTGGACGCCTTCCTGCGCCGCGTGGGGTTCGACGTGGCGGTTCGCAGTCAGGTCGACGAGACGCCGGCGTTCACCTCGATCGCCGCGCTGGGCCTGTCCCCGGCGCTGGTGGATCGCTTTCGACCGTTGCTGCGCGTGTGGGTGATGACCCCGGCTAGCCGAGCAGGCTGAAGTCGGTCTTGACCGGCTGGAGGTCCCAGATCTCCGCGGCGTACTGCCGGATCGTCGAATCGCTGGAGAAGCGGCTGGCGCCCGCGATGTTGGTCAGCGCGCGGCGCGACCAGTCCAGCGGATCGCGATACGCCTCCGCGGCCGACCCCTCGGCGGCGGCGTAGCTGTCGAAGTCGGCGCACACGAAGTAAGGATCGTGGTTGCGCAGTCCGTCGAGGATCGGGCGGTAGCGGTCGCGCTCGCCCAGGCTGAAGAACCCGGACCCGATGAGCTCCATGGCCTCGGCCAGGGCGGGGCTGCGCGCGATCGCGGCGCGCGGATCGTAGCCGGCCGCGCGGGCCGCCTCGACCTCCGGCGCGGTCAGGCCGAAGAGGAAGAAGTTGCCGTGGCCGACGGCGTCGCGGATCTCGACGTTCGCGCCGTCCAGCGTCCCGATCGTGAGCGCCCCGTTCAGCGCGAACTTCATGTTGCTGGTCCCCGAGGCCTCCTTGCCGGCTGTCGAGATCTGCACCGACAGATCGGCGGCCGGGATGATCGCCTGAGCCAGCGACACGCCGTAGTTCGGCACGAAGGCCATCGCCAGCTTCCCGCGCACGGCCGGGTCGGCGTTGATCACCGACGCCACGTCGTTCAGCAGGCGCAGGTGCAGCTTGGCCATCACGTAGCCGGGCGCGGCTTTCCCGGCGAACAGATACGCGCGCGGCGTGACCACGGCGTCTGGGTTGCGCTTCAAGGACAGGTAGTGGGCGACGATGTGCAGGCAGGCCAGCAGCTGCCTCTTGTATTCGTGGAAGCGCTTGATCTGCACGACGTACATGGCGTCGTTGGGCAGCTCGACGCCGGTGCGGCGCCGGATCATCGCCGCGGCGTCGCGCTTGTTGGCCTGCTTGACGGCGCGCAGCGCCTCCAGCAGGTCCTCGTCGTCGGCGAAGGCGGTCAGCGCCTGCAGGCGAGACAGCTCCGGCAGGTCGATCCACCCCGACCCGATGCGGCTGGTGATGAGGCGAGTGAGCCGCGGGTTCGAGTGCAGCATCCAGCGGCGCGGCGTCACGCCGTTGGTCTTGTTGTTGAACCGCTCTGGCCACAGCTCGTGAAAGTCCGACAGCAGGTGCGACTTCACCAGGTCCGAATGCAACTTGGCCACGCCGTTGATGCTGTGGGCGCCGACCGTCGCCAGGTGCGCCATCCGCACCTGCTTGCCGCCGGCCTCGTCGACGATCGACATACGGGCCAGGCGCTCGTCGTCGCCGGGCCACCGGATCTGCACCTGGTGCAGGAAGCGGTGGTTGATCTCGTAGATGATCTGCAGGTGGCGCGGCAGCAGGCGCTCGAACAGCGCCACCGACCAGCGCTCCAGCGCCTCGGGCAGCAGCGTGTGGTTCGTGTAGCCGACGCTGCGCACGGTCAGGTCCCAGGCCACGTCCCAGTCCAGCCCCTCCAGGTCGACCAGCACGCGCATCAGCTCGGCGACGGCGATCGACGGGTGGGTGTCGTTCAGCTGGATGGCGAACTTGTCCGGGAAGGCGTCGAACGTCGCGTGGCGCAGCTTGTACCGGCGGACGATGTCGGCGATCGAGCAGGCCACGAAGAAGTACTGCTGCTTGAGGCGCAGCGCCTTGCCTTCGTCGCTCTGGTCGTTCGGGTACAGGACCTTGGAGATGTTCTCGGTGTCGATCTTCTCCTCGACGGCGCGCCGGAAGTCGCCCTCGTTGAAGAACTGCAGGTCGAAGTCGCGCGTGGCGCGCGCCGCCCAGAGGCGCATCGTGTTGGCCGTGTCGGTGCGGTGCCCGACGATGAACGAGTCGTAGGGCAGGCCGATGACGGCGCGCGTGTCGACCCAGTCGGCGCGCAAGCGCCCCTCGCGGTCGTGCTGGAACACCACGCGCCCGCCGAAACGGACCGTCTGGGCGTCTTCGTGGCGCGGCAGCTCCCAGGTGTTGCCCAGCTGCAGCCAGTTGTCGTGCTGCTCGACCTGGCGGCCGCCTTCGATCTTCTGCTCGAACATGCCGAAGTCGTAACGGATGCCGTACCCGATCGCGGGCAGCTCGAGCGTCGCCAGCGAGTCCATGAAGCAAGCGGCGAGTCGTCCCAGGCCGCCGTTCCCCAGCCCGGGGTCGCCTTCGCACTCGAGCACCTGGCCGAGGTCCAGGCCGTAGTCGGCGGCCAGCTCGACGGCGGCCTCGTGCAGGTCCATGTTCATCAGGCAGAGGCCCAGGCTGCGGCCGGTCAGGAACTCCGACGAGAAGTAGCAGACCCGCTTGACGTCCCGCTCGACGTGCGTGCGCTGGGTCGCCAGCCAGCGGTGGACCAGGCGGTCGCGGACCGTGTGCGCGAACGCGTGATAGAAGTCCAGCGCCGAGGCGTCGCGGAGCTCCTTGGCGCAGGTGTGGACGACGTGGTCCAGCACGGCGGCGCGGAAGTCGGTGGCTTGCAGGCTGGCGCGGCGGCTGCCCGCCGTCCGCGCGCGCGCCTCCGGGTCCTCGTCACGACGCGGGTCGACTCCGACGCTCATGGCGCAATGAGACCACGCGGCCGCGAACGGGGCTGTTTCCGTTTTGTCTGGATTTGATGAACGAGGGCGTCCCGGTCAGCGATCCGCCCCGGCGTCGGGCGGCGGGGAGGCGGGCGCCGGCGGCGGCGAGGCGGGCCAGCGGGTCGGGCGGTCCGCCACGACGAAGGCCATGGTCGCCATCGCGGCGACGTTGCGGCCCAGGTTGGCGGGGTCGATCTTGTCCAGTGTGTCGGCCGCCGAGTGGTGCACGTCGAAGTAGTGCGTCGGGTCCGAGACCAGGCCCAGCAGCGGAACGCCCGCCGGGCGCATCTGCGCGACGTCCGCGCCCGCGAACCCGGGCTGCAGCGACGTCGCGCCGATCGGCGCCAGCAGGGTCACCAGCGCGCGCGCCTCGGCGACCGCCGCCGGCGCGGCGTCCATGCGGAAGCCCAGCGGGAAGCCCGCGCCGATGTCGGTCTCGAAGGCGGCCACGTGCCGCGCCAGCTCGCCCGCGTGCCCGTCGGCGTAGGCGTGGCCGCCGCGGACCCCGATCTCCTCGGAGGTGTACAGCACGGCGCGCACCGTCCGGCGCGGGACCAGGCCCAGCCGCCGCAGCGTCGCCAGCGCCTCCATGACCACGGCGCAGCCGCTGCCGTCGTCCTGGGCCCCCTGGCCGACGTCCCACGAGTCGATGTGGGCACCGATGACGACGATCTCGTCTGGGCGCTCGCGGCCGCGCAGATCGGCGATCACGTTGAACGAGTCGCCGTCCGGCAGGTTCTGGTCGGCCATCGTCAGGTGCAGGCGCACGGGGCCGCGGGCCGCGAGTCGCGCCACCAGAGCCGCGTCCTCGACCGACAGCGCGGCGGCCGGGATGTGCGGCCCGGGTCCGTCGTGCATGGCGCCGGTGTGGGGCGCGCCCAGGCTCGCCGAAGCCAGCGAGCGCACCAGCGCGGCGACGGCGCCGTGCGCCGCGGCCCGGGCCGCCGCCTCCGTCCGGTAAGGGAGCGTTTGACCGTAGGCGGCCGCCGGGTCGACGCCGGTCGGGAAGGGCCGGTCGAAAAGCACGATCTTCCCTCTGGCCTCCGCCGCGCGCCGCGCCAGCTCGTCGAACGACGTCACCACCAGCACCTCGGCCGTGATCCCCTCGGGCGGCGTGCCCACGCTGGTGCCCAGGCCCAGCAGCGCCAGCTTGCGCGGCGACGGTGAGACGATCTCGGCCGCCTCGTGGCCGCGCACCCAGACGGGCACGCGCACCGGCTCCAGCGCGACGTTCTCCTGTCCGTCGGCGACGAAGGTGTCGCGCGCCCATTCGATCGCCTGCGCCAGCGCGGGCGAGCCGGTCGGCCGGGGTCCGAACAGATCGGCCAGTGCTGCCACCCGCCGGAACGCGCCGTCCCCGTCGCGCGTCGCCTCGGCGATGCGCGCGGCCGGCTCGCGGTAGGCGGCGACCTCGGCGTCGGTGGTGCCGGAGGGCGCGCGCCGGCAACCCGCGGCGGCGACGGCCACCGCCGCCGCGCACAGCAGGGACGTTCGGGCGGGCCGCGGCACGGGCGACAAGATACCGGCCGGCCCTGGCGCCGTGCAACGCCCGCGGCGGGCTACGGCTTCGGGCCGTTCACCAGCGTCGTGATGCTGTCCGCCTTCAGCGTGATGTCGTCGTTGTTCGTGGGACGGGCGGCGCCGTCAGTTCACGCCCTGGATCGTGGACCGCGACAGCGTGATGCTCTTCGCGTTGACGCCGATCGCGGTGCCGACGTTGGTGACGCTGCCGCTGGTCACGTTGGTCCAGTGGCCACCGGTGTTGCCGGCCATCTTCGTGTCGATGATCGACAGCGTGCCCGCCAGGTTGTCGCTGGTGAAGCACAGGGCGCCGCCGAACGCGCCCGTGCCCGCGAGGTTGCTCTCGAAGTCGTCGCCACAGAGCACGATGTTGAAGTTGTTGCCGTCCGCCGCGATGGCGCCGCCGTTGCCGCCCGAGCCGACCTCGTGCTGTCCGTTGTTGATCACCGAGCACATGGTGGCGTCGTCGCTGTTGGCGCCGTCGCCGGTCCCCACGTTTCCGCTGAAGACCGTGTCGTAGATGTCCAGCTCGGCCCACAGCGAATAGATGGCGCCCCCCACGCTGCCCTGGTTGCCGCTGAACGTGCTGCCGGCGATGGTCGCGCCGTGCTTGCTGCCCGTGATGTAGATGGCGCCGCCGCCCGTGTCGGGCCCGCGCGGCGCCGCGTGGTTGTTGCTGAAGACGCAGTCGACGACGACCAGGTTGCCGTCGCGCATCCACACCGCGCCCCCCTGGCCGTCGTTCCATCCCTGCGAGCAGGGCGCGGGCGCCGTCGGGATCGCCGCGGTCGGCGTGGCCTTGCCGTTGACCAGGTTGAGGTGTTGCAGCGTCACGACCGTGTCCAGCGCCTGGAAGTTCGCGCTGTGGAAGCTCAGGATCTGCACGGCGTTCCCGCCGTCCAGCGTCACCTTGTTGCCGCCGTCGATCACTGTGTTGACGTTGATGGGCAGGTTCAACGTCGCGGTCACGGCGATGGTGACGGGCGCCGCCCCGCAGCTGAAGGTGATGACGCCGCCCTTCGTGACGGCGGCTTGCAGCGCGCTGAACGTGCAGCTGGCCGCGGTGCCGCTGCCCACGACCGTCGTCGGTGTCGAGGTGTCGGCCGCGCGTCCCGCGGCGGGGATCCCCGTGCTGCACGTCCCGCTGGGATTCCCGGCGTGCCCCGCCGTCCCGCCCGTGGCCGGGGTGCCGCCCGTTCCGTGCGACCCGGCCAAGCCCGTCGTCCCGCCCGTCCCGGGCGTGCCACCCGTGGCCGGCGCGCCCGCCGTGCCGCCCG
>CAZJMY010000452.1:0-4271 GCA_964546845.1 uncultured Myxococcales bacterium
CGCAAGTACGGCAAGTACTTGACCAACCGGACCAAGTACAAGGCGCACGACGAGAAGAACGAGACGAAGACGGGCGACCGCGTGCAGATCGTCGAGAGCCGGCCGCTGTCGCGCGACAAGCGCTGGCGCGTCGAAAAGCTCATCGAGCGTCCGCAAGAGGCTTAATTCACCATGGTTCAGACCACCACCACGCTCGACGTCGCCGACAACTCGGGCGCCAAGAAGATCATGTGCATCCGCGTGCTCGGCGGCACGAAGCGGAAGTACGCCTCGCTGGGCGACGTCATCGTCGTCTCGATCAAAGAGGCCATCCCGAACGCCAAGGTCAAGAAGGGCGACGTCGCCAAGGCGGTCATCGTGCGCACCAAGAAAGAGGTGTCACGGCAGGACGGCTCGTACATCCGGTTCGACACGAACTCGGCGGTACTGGTCGACAAGGACAACGAGCCGGTCGGGACGCGCATCTTCGGGCCAGTCGCCCGCGAGCTGCGCGCCAAGCGGTTCATGAAGATCATCTCGCTCGCCCCGGAGGTTTTGTAGTCATGCACGTCCGCAAGGGTGATCAGATCGTCGTCATCGCCGGCAAGGAGAAGGGCAAGCGCGGTCGCGTGCTGCGCCTTCTGACCGAGAAGGACCGCGTCGTCGTCGAGCGGATCAACATGGTCAAGCGCCACACCAAGCCGACTCAGCGGAACCCGCGCGGCGGGATCCTCGAGAAGGAGGGGTCGGTGCACGCCTCGAACATCGCGCTCTGGTGCAGCAAGTGCGTCGCTCCACGCCGCGCCAAGCACGAGCACAACGAGGGGCAGGACAAGCGCCGCGTGTGCGTGAAGTGCGGAACCGTCTTCGAGACGGCCTGACAAGACACACAAGGCGCCCGCGCAAGGAATTTTGAGGTCGGACAATGGCTGACGAGAACAAAGAGAAGGCTCCAAAGGGCGGAAAGCCCGAGATGACGCCCGAGCAAGAGGCGGAGATCGCTGCCAAGAAGGCGGCGCGCGCCCAGGTGAAGGCGAAGGGTGGCAAGGGCAAGCCGGGCGCGGCCGCTGCCAAAGAGGTGGCGATGGAGCGCGTCAAGCGCGACCAGCCGGCCCGCCTGCGCAAGCTGTACGACACGGAGGTCAAGAAGCGCTTGATCGACGAGTTCAAGCTGGCCAACCCGATGGAGGCGCCCCGTCTCACCAAGATCACCATCAACATGGGTCTTGGCGAAGCGGTGTCGAACCCGAAGCTGCTGGACACCGCCGTCGAGGAGCTGGGGGCCATCACCGGCCAGCGCCCGGTCGTCACGCGCGCCAAGAAGTCGATCGCGATCTTCAAGCTGCGCGCGGGCCAGAAGATCGGCGCGATGGTGACCCTGCGGCGCGACCAGATGTACGAGTTCCTCGACCGTCTGGTGAACTTCGCGCTGCCGCGCGTGCGCGACTTCAAGGGCGTCTCGCCCAAGGCGTTCGACGGGCGCGGCAACTACACGCTCGGCATCCGCGAAGAGATCATCTTCCCGGAGATCAACTACGAAAAGATCGACAAACCGAAGGGGATGAACATCACCTTCAACACCACGGCCGCGAACGACGATCAGGGGCGCGCGCTCCTGCGTCACCTCGGCATGCCCTTCAGGAACTGACCATGGCGAAGACCGTCGACCTCCCCGGGAACAAGAAGCCGCCAAAGTGGCGGGTGCGGCACCGGAACCGCTGCCATCAGTGCGGGCGCTCGCGCGCGTTCCTGCGCAAGTTCGACCTTTGCCGGGTCTGCTTCCGCATGCTGTCGCTGCGGGGCGACATTCCTGGCGTCATCAAATCGAGCTGGTAGGTGATCGAATGCCCATGACCGACCCCATCGCGGACTTTTTGACCCGCATTCGCAACGGGATTCTGGCTCGCCATGCAGATGTGCTGGCGCCGGCGTCCAAGTTGAAGATGCGGATTTGCGAGCTCCTCAAAGACGAGGGCTACATCGCCGGCTACGACGTGCGGGCACCCCAGGACGGCGGTTCCGCCGAGCTGGTGGTGAAGCTACGCTGGGCCGACCCGCGGACCAACGCGATCACCGGCCTGCGCCGGCGCTCGCGCCCTGGCCAGCGGATGTACGTGCGCCACGGAACGATCCCCAAGGTCCGCTCGGGCCTGGGTATCGCCATCCTGTCGACGTCGAAGGGCCTCATGACCGACCGCGCCGCGCGCAAGCAGGGCCTGGGCGGCGAGCTGCTCTGCGAAGTCTGGTAAGGACGCCTGGTAGGAGATAGGTAGAAACCCCATGTCACGCATTGGACGAAAAGTGCTGCCGCTGCCCAAGGGGGTGACCCTCACCCAGAAGGCGGGCGCGATCAGCGTCAAAGGCCCGAAGGGCGAGCTGTCGAAGCCGCTGCCCGAGGGCGTGTCGATCAAGACGGAGGCCGACAAGGTCACGGTGCTGCGCGCGGATGACTCGCGCGAGAACCGGTCCAAGCACGGCCTCATGCGCGCGCACCTGGCCAACATGGTCAAGGGCGTGACCGACGGCTGGACGCGGGAGCTGGAGATCAACGGCGTCGGTTACCGCGCCGAGGTCGCCGGCGACACCATCAACATGGCGCTCGGCTATTCGCACCCGGTGGCGTTCAAGCTGCCGAAGGGCGTCACCGCCAAGGTCGACAAGAACCGCGTCACGCTGAGCAGCGCGGACCGCGACCTGGTCGGGCAGACGGCGGCGAAGGTCCGCGAGCTGCGTCCCCCCGAGCCGTACAAGGGCAAGGGCGTGAAGTACGTCGAAGAGGTCATCAAGCGGAAGGTCGGCAAGGCCGGCGCCACCGGCGGTGGCGGCTAGTCCGTCGCCCGGACAACGTCGAGTCGATAGGAAAAGGCAACCATGCTCGTCATCAGCACCAAGAAACAGAGCCGCGAGAAGCGGCACCGCTCGCTGCGCAAGCGCATCCAGGGCACGGCCGAGCGGCCGCGTCTCGCCGTCTTCCGCAGCTCGCGCCACATCTATGTGCAGGTCATCGACGACTTGCTCAACAAGACGCTGGTTGGAACCTCCGACCTGGGCATCGAGGCGAGCGACGACGAAGACAAGAAGGCGATGGCCAAGAAGGTCGGCGCCGCGATTGCCAAGAAGTGCCTTGAGAAGGGGATCGACAAGGTCGTGTTCGACCGCGCCGGTTTCAAGTACCACGGACGCGTCTCCGCGCTGGCCGACGGCGCGCGAGAAGCGGGGCTCAAGTTCTAGAAGAAAGAGATCATCGAGATGGCCATCAATTACGAAGAGGTCGGCGAGCTCGTCGACAGCGTCGTCTTCATCAACCGCGTCGCCAAGGTCGTCAAGGGCGGCCGCCGGTTCTCGTTCTCGGCGCTCGTCGTCGTCGGTGACCAGCGCGGGTACGTCGGCGCCGGTCTCGGCAAGGCGAACGAGGTTCCCGAGGCCATCCGCAAGGGGACCGAGCAGGCGAAGAAGAACCTGTTCCTGATTCCGCTGGTTGGCGGCACCATCCCGCACGAGGTGCAGGGGCGCTTCGGCGCCGGCTCGGTGCTGCTGCGTCCGGCCAGCGCCGGTACCGGCGTCATCGCCGGCGGCGCCGTCCGCCCGGTGCTGGAAGTCGCCGGCGTTCAGGACATCCTGACCAAGTGCATCGGGACCTCCAACCCGCACAACGTCATTCACGCCACCATCGACGCGCTCCAGCAGCTGCGCAGCGCCGAAGTTTCGGCCGGCCTGCGGGGCAAGCGCCTCGAAGAGATCCGGGAGTAATCAGCCATGTCGAAGTCGCTGCGTGTGACGCTGATTCGGAGCGGGATCAACCGCCCCGTCCAGCACAAGCGGACCATCGGGGCGCTGGGGCTGCGTAAGCTCGGCGTCTCCAGAACGTTGCCGGACAACGAGGCGGTGCGTGGCATGATCCGCGCCGTTTCTCACCTGGTCCGGGTCGAAAAAGCCGAATAGGTTTAGGAGCCGAGGAACACGATGGGAACGACGCTGCACAATTTGAAGGGCCCGAAGGGCGCCACGCGCAATCGCAAGCGCATCGGGCGCGGCCCGGGGTCGGGCACGGGCGAGCAGTCCGGCAAGGGCGTCAAGGGCCAGAAGGCCCGCACCGGCCACCACGGCGCCCGCCTGGGCTTCGAGGGTGGTCAGATGCCCATGCAGCGCCGCTTCCCGAAGAAGGGGTTCAAGAACCCCTTCCGCCAGGAGATCTTCGCGGTGAACGTGGGCGCGCTGGAAGACCGGTTCGAGAACGGCACCGTGGACCTGGGCGCGCTGCAGGGCGCCGGCATGGTCCCGCGCAGCCACCG
>CAZJMY010000453.1:0-2042 GCA_964546845.1 uncultured Myxococcales bacterium
GTCCGCCGGCGCTACCCGCCGCGCCACCGGCGCCGCCACCGGCGGATTTGCCCGCTGCGCCACCGGCGCCGCCGCCAGCGGCGGGTTTGCCGGCTGCGCCGCCGGCGCCGCCGTCGACGGCAGGAATGGCCTTCGAGTCACCGCAGCCGAGGCCCGCCATCGTGCCACCCAGCGCCAGAGCCAACACCATCGTCATCGATCGTCTCATACTCGTGTCCCTCGTTAAGCGCGCACGCGGATGCGCGATTCGATCAGTTTCTTTCCGAGCAGCGTCAGCAACGCGAGCACGGTCAGCAGGGACGCGACCGCGAACGCGCCCGACAGGTTGTATTCGTTGTAGAGAATCTCGACTTGCAGCGGGATCGTGTTGGTCTGGCCGCGAATGTGGCCGGACACGACCGAGACGGCGCCGAACTCGCCCATCGCCCGCGCGTTGCAGAGAATGACGCCGTAAAGGATCCCCCAGCGCACCTTGGGCAGGGTGACCCGGAACAGGATCTGCCAGCCGTTCGCTCCCAGCGTGAGCGCCTGCTCTTCCTCGTCGCTGCCCAGGTCCTGCATGATGGGCAGCACCTCGCGCGCGACGAACGGAAACGTGATGAACGTCGTCGCCAGCACGATGCCGGGCACCGCGAAGATCACGTGGATGTCGTGCGCCTCCAGAAACGGACCGAACACGCCGCGCGCACCCAGCAGCAGCACGAAGATCAACCCGGCGATGACCGGCGACACGCTGAAAGGCAGATCGATCAGCGTCAGCAGCGCCTTCTTGCCCGGGAATCTGTACTTCGCGATCAGCCAGGCGGCCGCGATGCCGAACACCAGGTTCATGGGTACCGAGATGGCCGCGGTGATCAGCGTCAGCTTGATCGCCGAGATCGTCTCGGGGTCCCGGATCGCTTCCCAGTAGGCGGCCGCTCCCTTGCGGAACGCCTCGACGAACACCGCCACGATCGGCAGCCCGACGAAGAGCGTCAGGAAGGCGAACGCCAGGGCCAGCAGGAACCAGCGGAGCAGCCGCGGATCCTTCATCGCCCGTCCTTCACGCGGATCCTCGCCTGCAGCGCGTTGATCGCGAACAGCGCCACGAACGACGCCAGCAGCATCACCAGCGCGATCGCCGTCGCGCCGTGATAGTCGAACTGCTCCAGCTTCGTGACGATCAACAGCGGCGCGATCTCGGTCTTGCCCGGCATGTTGCCCGAGATGAAGACGATCGAGCCGTACTCGCCGACGGCGCGCGCGAACGCCAGCGCGAAACCGGTCAGCGCCGCCGGCAGAACAGCCGGCAGGATCACGTGCCGCAAAGTGTACAGGCGCGAGGCCCCCAGCGTGGCCGCGACCTCCTCCATGTGCAGATCCAGATCCAGCAACACCGGCTGCACCGTCCGCACGACGAACGGTACGCCGACGAACACCATCGCGATCACGACCCCCGCCGGCGCGAAGGCCACCTTGATCCCGTGCGGTTCGAGAAAGCGGCCGATCCACCCCTGCTCGACGTACAGCGTGGTCAGCGCGATGCCGGCCACGGCCGTCGGCAGCGCGAACGGCAGATCGATCGCCGCGTCGACGAGGGTGCGCCCCGGGAAGTCGTAGCGGACCAGCACCCAGGCCAGGATCATCCCGAAGACGACGTTGATCCCGCCCGCGAGCAGCGCCCCGCCGAAGCTCAGGCGATAGGCGGCCAGCGCGCGCGGCGACATCACCGCGCGCGTCAGCGCCGCCGCGTCCATGCCCGCCGTGCGCCACACCAACCCCGCCAGCGGGATCAGCACGATCAGCGACAGGTAGGTCACCGTCACGCCCAGCGACAGGCCGAACCCGGGCAGGCTGCCCCGGGCCGACCGTCGCGCGGGCGGCGCGCCCACGGCTGGAACGGCGGCGACGCTCATCACGACCCCGGCTGGTAGATCTGGTCGAACGTCCCGCCGTCGGCGAAGTGCGTCGCCTGCGCCTTCTGCCAGCCGCCGAACACCTTGTCGACGGTGAACAGCTTGATCTTCGCCAGCTCGCCGGCGTGCTTGGCCGCGATGGCGGCC
>CAZJMY010000454.1:0-4971 GCA_964546845.1 uncultured Myxococcales bacterium
CCAGGCGTGCAGGTCGGCGACGTCCTGCGAGACGCCGGCCGGCCCTTCCAGCGGGATCACGTCCGGGCGCAGCTGGATCGAGTAGCCCGACACGAAGCGCGCCGCGAACCCGAGCCGCCGCAGCACTTGCACCTCCAGCCAGGCGAAGTCGCGGCACGAGCCGTGGCCGCGCGTCAGCGTCTCGTCGGGCGCGAACACGCCCGGCTCCATCCGCAGGTCGTACCGGAGGCGCTGCGAGATGTCCCGGTTGATGTCGACCAGCAGGTCGATGGTCCGCATCTCCGGTTTGACGAACCGCCGGCGCATCTCGACGACCAGATCGTCCAGGCGGGGGCCGTCCGCCTCCAGCTCCAGGTACGGGCTCAGCTCGCGGGCCAGCATGGGCTCGTAGCTGAACGGGTAGGTCTCGGCCTCCTTCTCCAGGAAGAAGTCGAACGGGTTGATGGCCACCATCTCGGCGACCAGGTCGACGTCGACGGCCAGCTCCTCGGCTTGCTTCGGAAACACCAGCCGCGCCTGGTAGTTCCCGAACGGGTCCTGCTGCCAGTTGAGGAAGTGCTCCGCCGGCGAGACGCGCAGGGAGTACGAGAGGATGGCGGTCCGGCAATGCGGCGCCGGCCGAAGCCGCATGACATGCGGCTCCAGCGTGACCGGACGATCGTACCGGTACCGAGAACGGTGGCTGAGGGCGACTCGAATGGACATATGTGCTGGACTGCGGAGCGTACCGTACCCACATTGTCGTGACCGCCGCTTTGCCGGCAGGTCAAGAACGTGAAAACTCGCCCATGAAACTCTTCGCTTGCCAGCGCTGTCACCAGATCCTGTTTTTCGAGAGCGTCGTCTGCACCCGCTGTGGCGCAACCCTCGCCTACCTAGAGGATAGAGCCCTCGTCGCCGCCATCGAGCCGGCGGACCCCAGCGTGCCGCCGGGGCCCGAACGAACCTGGAAGCTGCTGGTGCCGGCCGCGACGCCGGGGCAGGGGGCCTCCAGCTACCGGCTGTGCAAGAACTCCGTCGACTACGAGGTCTGCAACTGGGCGATCCCCGAGGCGGAGGCGGCCGAATCGCCGTTTTGCCTGCCCTGCCGGTTGAACCACGTCATCCCCGACCTCTCCGACGCGGCCGCCAAGGCCGCCTGGCGCCGGCTGGAGGTCGCCAAGCGGCGCGTCATCTACACGCTGCTGCAGCTGCGCCTGCCCGTCGAGCCGCGCGGCCCCGAGCACCCGCACGGCCTGGGGTTCGACTTCCTCAAAGAGGGGGCCGGCACACCCAAGGTCTTCACCGGCCACAGCGACGGGCTCATCACGATCAACATCGCCGAGGCCGACGACCCGTTCCGCGAGAAGATTCGCGTCCAGCTGGGCGAGAGCTACCGGACCGTGCTGGGACACTTCCGGCACGAGATCGGCCACTACTACTGGGACCGGTTGATCCAGGACTCGGCGTTTCTGGACGCCTTCCGCGACAAGTTCGGCGACGAACGGGCCAGCTACGACGAGGCCCGGCAGCGGCACTACGACAACGGGCCGCCCGCCGATTGGGGGACCCGCTACGTCAGCGCCTACGCGTCGATGCACCCCTGGGAGGACTGGGCCGAGACCTGGGCGCACTACCTGCACATGGTCGACACCTTGGAGACGGCGCGCGCCTACGGCCTCGAGCTGCGCCCGCGCCCCGTCGCCGAGCCGCCGGCCCCGAAGGTCGCCGCGCGCAAGCTGGATCTCAGAGACTTCGACGAGCTGATGGACGGCTGGGTGCCCGTCACGATGGCGATGAACAGCCTGAATCGCAGCATGGGGACGGCCGACAGCTACCCGTTCATCCTCTCGGACGTCGCCATCGACAAGCTCCGCTTCGTTCACCAGGTCGTCGCCGGCCAGAACTGAGGCCGGCCCACGGTCAGCAGGCGCGCGCGGCCAGCCGCAGGCGCAACCCGCCGCGTGGTCGCAGGGTCACGCTGGGCCGCAGCTCCAGGTGCGTGTCCGGCGACGGCTCGAACCGAAACCGCTGCAGGAGCCCCGCCAGCACCAGCTTCGCCTCCATCATCGCGAAGCGGTTGCCGATGCAGACGCGCGGCCCGCCGCCGAACGGGAAGTAGGCAAACCGCGGGAGCCGCTTGGCCAGGTCGTCGCGCCACCGATCGGGGTCGAACGTGTCGGGCTCCGCGAACAGCGTGGGGTCGCGGTGGACCACCCAGGGCGACATGACGAACTCGGCGCCGCGCGGGAACCGAAAGCCGCCCACCTCGACGGCGGTCAGCGCCTGGCGCGCGATCACCCAGGCCGGTGGGTAGAGGCGCATCGTCTCCAGCACGACCAGCTCGGTCTCGGCCAGCGCGGGCAGGTCCTCGTACGTCGGGCGGCGGCCGCCCAGCACACGCGTCACCTCGTCGGCCTGGCGCGCCTGGCGATCGGGGTGCTGCGCCAGCAGATGCAGCGCGTAGGTCAGCACCAGCGCGGTCGTCTCGTGTCCGGCCAGGAACAGCGTCATCGCTTCGTCGCGAATCTGCGTGTCGCTCATGCCGGCGCCGTCCTCGTCGCGCGCGTCGACCAGCAGCGACAGGAGGTCGTCCCGCCGGGCATCGCCCTGCGCGTGGCTCTTCTTGCGCTCGGCGATGATGCCCAGGATCAGGCCGTCGATCTGGCGGGCCGCCGCCCGCAGCTTCCGGTTGACGCGGGTGGGGACCCAGGCGGGCGGTTGAAAGCGCGCGGCCAGCCCCAGGATGCGGCCGAACTCTTCCATCATCTCCGCGATGGCGTGGCCCACCCGGTCGGTGTTTCCGGCGACCCCGGTGCCGAACAGCGCCTCGGCGACGATGGTCATCGTCACCGCCATCATGTCGTCGTGGACGTTGCGCACCTCGCCCGGGCTCCAGGCGCCGGCGGCCCGCTCCACGGCGGTGGCCATCTGCGTCGCGTAGCCCTGCAGGTGGCGCTGGTGAAACGCGGGCTGCATGAGCCGCCGCTGGCGGCGCCAGGACTCGCCCTCGTTGACCAGCAGCCCTTTGCCGATGACCCGCCCCATGAGCCGGCTGGTCCGATCCTTGCGGAACGCGTCGGCCTTCTTGACCAGGATCTCGTCGATGACCGCCGGGTCGGCGACGAAGTAGAGGTGCATCGGCAGCCGCGTGCGCACGAACGGCCCGTACGTGCGGTGGATGAAGGTGAGCCCGGACAGGATGCTGCCGCTGAAGTTGCGATGAATGAGGCCGAAGTCGCGCCAGGGCGGCCGGGCCGGGCGATCCTGCCGGGGGCCGGGCAGCCCCAGGACGGGTTGGATTCTGGAGTCGGCGTCCATCTTCAAGGTAGTCTGACCTGGCTTGCCCGGACGTGCCGCGAGTTCCGCCGCTCCCGTCCCTTTTGCCTGGGGCGACCAGGTGCCGCGCCTCACGGGCGGGCGGATCGTGCTTCGCGCCGTCGACGAGGCCGACGCGGCCGGCATCCTGTCGATCTTCGGCGACCCGGAGGTCGTCCGGTACTGGAGTCGCCCGCCGCTGGCGGACCTGGCGGCCGCGAGCACGTTCCTGGACGAGATGCAGGAGGACTTCTTCCGCCGCCGCGGCTTTCACTGGGCAATCGCCGAGGCGGCGTCGGACCCGTCGCAAGCGGGGCCGCGGCAACCTGGACAGATGATCGGCACGTGCAAGCTGGGGGCACTCAGCTTCCGGCACCGCCGGGCCGAGGTCGGGTTCCTGCTGCGGCGCGACCGCTGGGGCCAAGGGCTGGCCGCCGACGCGCTGGCCGTGCTGTTCGGGTTCTGCTTCGGGCGGCTGGGGCTTCACCGGCTGGAGGCCGACGTCGACCCCGAGAACGCCGCCTCGCTGCGGCTGCTGGAAAAGCTGGGCTTTCAGCGCGAGGGCCGCCTGCGCGAACGCTGGCAAACGCAGGGCGATGCGCGCGACGCCATCTTCCTGGGGCTGCTGCGGCCAGAATGGCGCAATCCGTGACGCTGGACTTTTGGTCCGATCCTGGTTAACGCTGCCGGACCTTGGCCGGGAGGTTCTCAGTGAGGAACGTTCGGACTTCATACACATGGATTCAGGCGGCCGTCCTCGGGGCGGCGGTGGTATCGGGTTGCGTCGAGAACGACGACAAGAAGGCGCCTCCCCCGCCGGTCGAGCCGGCGGCGGTCGTCCCGCCGGAGCCGGGGCGTGCCGCGGTCAGCATCGACCCGGCGGTCGCCTACACGATCGCGACGGCGTCCGGGAAGTGCTTGCAGTTCGGCGGCGGCAGCAAGGATGACGCCGCGCCGGCCGAAACCGCCAGCTGCAACGGCAGCAAGTCGCAGCAGTTCAACCTGCAGACCGTCCCGGGCGGCTACTACACGGTGATCAACGTCGACAGCGGCAAGTGCCTGGACGTCCCGGCCTTCGCGATGGGCGACAACACGGGCATCCAGCAGTACCAGTGCAACGGCGGCCAGAACCAGCAGTGGATCCTGGCGGTCGGCAACGCGGGCAACGTGCGGCTGGTCGCGCGCCACAGCGGCAAGGCGCTGACGGTCACCGAGACGGGCAGCGGCGACGCCGCCGTCGGCAAGGTCGCGCAGATGGCCGCCGGCACCGGCGCCAACCAGCAGTTCAAGGTCAACGGACCGAAGCCGGCCGAGGCCGCTGGCGGCGACTCGGGCGCCGGCGGGCGCAAGGGCAAGGAGCCGCGCAAGAAGGGCAAGGCCAAGGCCGACAAGGCCGACAAGGCCGAAGCCACTCCTGCCGCGGCATCGAAGAAGCAGCCGTAACCGCGGCGGCGCGGGGGCCCGCGCGCTGGATCACAGACTTCCATTGCGATTCCGTCACAATGGCAGGACGATCCTCGCTCAAGGAGCCCCCATGACTTCTCCGCTTCGCCTCACCGCTGCCTGGGTCAGCTTGGGCATGGTCCTCGCGGCGGCTGGTGCGGCGCGCGCGCAGGCCCCCGCCCCGCCGCCGCCCGACCCCAACGGAGCGCCGCCGGTGCAGGCCGCGCCGGA
>CAZJMY010000455.1:0-7099 GCA_964546845.1 uncultured Myxococcales bacterium
AGACCCGCGCCAGGGCCAGCACCGTGAGCGTCAGCGTCGCGAGATGCAGCAGCGTGTACATGCCCGAAGCGTAGCTCAAGTCCTGGGCTTCGTCCGCAAGCTGACCAGCTGCAGCAATCGCTGCCGCGCGGCGGCCATCCGGTCCTGCTTTTCCGCCTCGTCGAAGGCGTAGGACAGGCGCATGTCCGGGGTCAGCTTGAAGCGGCTCCCTTTGCCTTGCACCAGCTTCAGGACGCGCGGCGGATCCAGGGGCGTCTCGCTGCCCAGCGACACGACCATCCGCGCCGGCCCCAGCTCGTACGCCAGCGCGCCCAGCGCCCGCACCAGCGTCTTGTCGATCATCACCTCGCCCAGAAGCCGCGCCTCTTCGGGCAGCGCGCCGTAGCGATCCTGCAGCTCTTCCAGCGTGGCGCGCACGTCGTCCTCGTTTCGCGCCTGCGCCAGCTGCCGGTAGAACGCCAGGCGTTGCCCGGCGTCCGGCACGTAGTCGTCGGGCAGGAACGCCGGCACGTCGACGGAGATCTCCGGGTCGTGCTCGTGCCGGATGGGCTGTCCGCGCAGCTCGGCGACGGCCTCTTCCAGAATGCGCGCATAGGTCTCGAAGCCCACGGCCGCCACGGCGCCGTGCTGCTTTTCGCCCAGCAGCTCGCCCGCGCCGCGGATCTCCAGGTCGTGCGTGGCGACCTGGAACCCGGCGCCCAGCTCCGTGAACCGCTGCAGCACCGCCAGGCGCTGCTTCGCCTCGGGCGTCATCTTCTTCTCTTCGGGCACGACCAGGTAGCAGAAGGCGCGCTCGCGCGAGCGGCCGATGCGCCCGCGCAGCTGATAGAGCTGCGCCAGCCCGAACCGATCCGCGTGGTTGACGATCATCGTGTTGGCGCGCGGGATGTCGAGGCCGGCCTCGATGATGGTCGTGCAGCACAGGATGTCGTACTTGCCGTCGACGAAGTCGACCATCACCTTCTCCAGCTCCCCCTCGGCCATCTGCCCGTGCGCCACCGCGATGCGCGTGCCTTCGGGGGAGATCTCCCGCACCTTGCCGGCCCACTCGGCCAGGTTCTCGATCCGGTTGTGCACGAAGAAGATCTGTCCGCCGCGCGACAGCTCGCGCCGGACGGCGTCGCCCAGCAGGTCCTTGTCCCACCGGCAGACGAACGTTCGAATGGCCAGGCGGTCCGCCGGGGGCGTCGCGATGATCGAGATCTCGCGCAGCCCGCCCATCGCCATCTGCAGCGTGCGCGGGATGGGCGTCGCCGTCAGCGTCAACACGTCGACCTGCGTGCGCAGCTCCTTCAGGCGCTCCTTGTGGGTGACGCCGAACCGCTGCTCCTCGTCGACGATCAGCAGCCCCAGATCGCGGAAGCGCACGTCGCGCGACAGCAGGCGGTGCGTGCCGATCACGACGTCCACCTTCCCCTGCGTCAGCGCCTGCAGCGTCGCCTGCTGCTCGTGTTTGGTCCGGAAGCGCGACAGCGCCGCGATGCGCACAGGAAAATCGGCGAACCGGTCCGAGAACGTCACGAAGTGCTGCTCGGCCAGCACCGTCGTCGGGGCCAGCACGGCCACCTGCTTGCCGCCCAGCACGGCCATCAGCGTCGCCCGCAGCGCGACCTCCGTCTTGCCGTACCCGACGTCGCCGCAGATGAGGCGATCCATCGGCACGCCGTTCTGCATGTCGCCCAGCACGGCGTCGATCGCCTTCTCCTGGTCGGGCGTCTCGTCGAACGGGAACGTCTCCTCGAACGCGTGGAAGGTGGCGTCGGGCGCCGGGAACGCGTGACCGGCCAGCGCCGCCCGCTGCGCGTAGAGCTGCATCAGCTCCTCGGCGATCTTGCGCGCCTCGGTCGAGACGCGCTTGCGCTTCTCTTGCCAGGTGCGGGCGCCCAGCTTGTCGAGCTTGACCGCCTCGAGCTCGCCGGCGCTGTACCGGTGGACCAGGCCGATGCGGTACACCGGCAGGTAGATCGATCCGCCGTCGTACTCCAGCTGCAGGAAGTCCTGGGGGACGCCGCGGACCTCCAGCTTCTTCAGCCCGCGGTAGCGCCCGATGCCGTGCTCGTCGTGGACGATGAAGTCGCCCTCGGCGATCTCGCCCAGGTCGCCCAGCCCCGGCGTCTTGCCGGCCGGCCGCGATTCGCGCAGCGAGCGGGCGCCGAAGATCTCCTCCTCGGCCACGACCACCAGGTGGTCGGCGGGCAGCACGAACCCGCGCCGCAACGACCCCGGCAGCACCGCCAGCGCCGGGTTCGACGCCGCCGCGAACAGGTCGTGGGTCTCCGCCGCGGGCGCGGGCGCCGCCGGCAACCCCAGCGCCCGCAGCACGCCCAGCAGACGATCGGCGTGATGGCGGCTGGGGGCCACGATGCGGACCCGGTGACCCAGGTCCAGCCAGGCGCGGATCTTCTCGCGCAGGGGGCGCCCGACCTCCAGATCGCTCTTCTCGTCGGTGACCAGCGCGCGCGCCGTCTTCAGCTCGGCCCGCAGCGTCGTGTGGGGCGACGCCTCGATCCGGACGCGCGGGACCTCTTCCTCGATGACCTCGCCGTCATCGGCCTCGTCGCGCCCCGACACCTCGATGAGCCGGATCTCCAGCCGCTTGCGTTCGGCCAGCGCCGCGGTCGCCTCTTCTTCGCCCAGCACGAAGTCGGTGGCGGGCAGCGCCAGCCGATGCTCCGCGTGCCGGGTGGCCGCAGCCTCGCGCAGGCGGCTCGCCTGCCGCCGCGCCTGCTCGAGCACCGCCCCCGGGTCCTCGACCACGCACAGCGAACCCGCCGGCAAATAGTCGAACAGCGGCACCATCCGCTCGTGAAACGCCGGCGCCAGCGATTCGATGCCGAAGAACAGCTCGCCTGCCTCGATCTGCTCCAGCAGGTGCCGGGTCTTGCTGGACGGGTAGACGGCCGCGTCGGCGGCGGCCAGGATCTTGGCGCGCGGATCGGCGCCCGCCGTCTGGATCGTCTCGCGCACCGGGTGCAGGTGCACCGCGTCCAGCGGCCGCAGCGTCCGCTGCGTCGCCGCGTCGTAGAGCCGGATCGACTCGATCTCGTCGCCGAACAGCTCGATGCGCACCGGGTGTCGGTAAACGGGCGGATACAGATCGATCACCGAGCCGCGCACCGCGAACGTCCCCGCGTCCTCGACCACGGGTGTCCGGGAAAAGCCGGCCCGCAGCAGCGCCTGGATCGTGGCCTCCCGATCGATCGTGGTGCCCGCCCTGATGACCTCGCAGAGCGCGTCGAAGGGTCCCCGGGGCACGACCCGCCGGAACAGCGCCGCCGCCGACGCGACGATCACGCGCGGCGCGAACCCCTGCGACAGGCGGAACAGCGCGGCCATGCGGCGCAGCGTCGTGCGCCGGTCGGGCTGCATGTCGGCGTAGGGCGACGAATCGGGGGCCGGCAGCTCCAGCACGGACGGGGGCGCCAGCGGGTCGTCGCCCGCGTGCACGGGCGCCACGAAGAACTGTAGGTCGTGCGCGCGCGCCTCGGCCGTCTCCTCGTCGGCCACGACGTACAGCAGCGTGTCGCGTTGACGAAGCTGAGCTTTGCCCGGCGAAGTCTTCGCGGGAGGGTCCAGGAACCCTCCCGCGGTTCCCTCCCGATCGTCGCCGGCCAGCTTGGCGGCGAAGGCGGCGCCCAGCGCGCCCGCGGCGCCGTACAGCTCGACGCTGCGCCCCCTGGCCAGCAGCCGCTGGATCTCGCCCAGCGCCTGCGCGAACCCGCGCCGCGCCGGCGCCGTGAGGGCGCCGTAATCCGTCTGTGAAACGCTCATTGAACGGTCCGCCTATTTACCTCAAACTGCGCGCGGTGGTTGGCCCCTCCAAGCTGGTGTTGGCCCTCGCGCTGGCCGTCGCCGCCCCGCTGCCGTTGACCGACGAGGCCGTGCGCGTCGAGACCGACCGGCTGGTCGCGGCGATCGCCTCGGCGCGCCACCTCACTTACCATGGCACGCTGCCCGTGCGCGTGCTCGACCGCGCCGAAGCCGCGCGGCTGGCGCGCCGCCTCGACGACGAGGGCGCCGCCGAGCTCGGCGCCGCGCCCGAGGCCGAGCTGCTGCGGCGGCTGGGCATCCCCTCGCCCTCCCGGGATACGGACGACGCCGAGGACGAGAACGCGACCGCCGATGCCCCCGCCGCGGCCGAACCGGCCAGAGACAGGGCCGCGGCCCCTCGCTTCGACGCCGTCACGGGGCGGCTGTGGGTGCCGGGGTGGATCTCGCTCGACGCGCAGCAGGTGGCGCTGACCCACGCGGTCGCGCACGCCGTCGCCGACCAGCGCTTCGGGTTCCGCCGCCTGATGGACATCGCCAGCGACGGGCGGTCGCGGCTGACCGGCGACGCGCAGCGGGCGCGGCTGGCCGTCGTCGAAGGCGACGCGATGCTGACGGGCCTGGAGGTCCTGGACCCGCGCGAGACTTTCCTGGCCAGCCCCCAGCTGCACGCGCTGGCAGCCCGGCTGCGCGCAGCCGGGCAGGACCCCGCGGGCGGCTGGCCGGCCACACTGGCGACGTTCACGCACGTCACCGGGCTGCTCTTCGTGGCGCGCGCCCGCGCGCACCACCCCTGGAACGTCGTCGACGCGCTGTGGACCGATCCGCCGAGCTCGACCGAACAGGTGCTGCACCCGGAGAAATATGAGTCGTGCGAGGGGCCGGTGGCCGTCGATCCGTCTGCGCTGCCGGCCTCGCCCGGGTTGGGGCGGCCAACCGCCACGGATGTCGCGGGCGAGCTGATCGCGCGCGCGTGGCTGACCACCGCCTGGGCGCCCGAGGTCGCGGCCCGCGCCGCCGCCGGCTGGGGCGGCGATCGAGCGGCTCTCTACGGTCCGTCGCCCGAAGCCGGCGGCGCCAGCGGCACCGACGCGGCAGCGCCCGGAGCGGCGCTGGCCTGGCTCACGCTGTGGGACGACGCGGCCGAGGCCGACGACTTCGCGCGCGCTGCCCGCGTCGTGCTCGAGCGTCAGGCCGAAAAGGGCGTCAGCGAGCCCGCCAGCGAGGCGACCCGTCCGGACGGCGTCGTCTTCTCGTCGTCGAAAGGGCTCTACGGCCTGGCCCGCCGGGCCGACGCCGTCGCGCTGTTGCTGGCGGCCCCCGAGGGCGCCGAGCCGGCGCTGCAGGCGATGCTGGACGCGGTCCGGCGCGCCGAACCTAGCCGGAAAGCAGCGAGTCGCCCACGACCCGCAGCTCTGCCAGGTTGTCTGCGTCGTGATCGAGCAGGGGGATCCGGATGATGGGCGTCCCCGGCGCGCGCGCCGCCAGCCGTTCCAGCGCGCGCCGCTCCGTCGCCGCGGTGGCCTGAAAGGCCTGGCCCAGCGCCGCCAGCCGGTCCGCCGCCTCGGCGACCGCGCCCGCCGGCAGGTCGCGCAACGCGCCGGTCGCGGCGATGGCCTCGGCCAGCGCCGCCGCGTCCGTCAGGCCCGGCGCCGGCTGCACGCGGTTCGCGACGAACCCGGCCACCGGCACGCCGGCGGCCTGCAGGCGGCCGTGAAAGTACAGCGCCTCGTCGACGGCGGCGGTCACCGGGGCCAGCACCAGCAGGAACGCCGTCTCGGCGCTGCGCAGCAGGCTGTCGACCGCCTGCGCGCGCGTCAGGAACCCCGACAGGACGTCCTGGAAGTCGACCAGGAAGGCGGCCAGATCCTCGAGGAACGTGCTGCCGACCAGCTTGCCGACCCGCCGCAACACCAGGGCGCCGCCCATGCGCAGCCGCTGGAACGACAGCCCCCCGCCCGTCGGACGCGCGAACCACTTGATCGCCGGGCTGGAGACGGCCGCCGCGATCCGCTTCGGCGCGTCCAGGAAGTCCAGCGCGTTGGCCGTGGGGGGCGTGTCCAGCACGATGACGTCGTAGGTCTTCTCGCGTGCCAGCGCGAACAGCGCCAGCGTCGCCGCGTACTCCTGCGACCCGGTGAGGCTGGTCGTGATCTGCCGGTAGATCGTGTTCTCGAAGATGCGGCGCCGCATGGCCGCGTCGCGCACCTGCTCCTCGACCAGGCTGGCGAACGCGCGCGCGGTGTCCAGCCGCACCGCCGACAGGCGCTCGCCGTCCTCCGCGATCCCCAGCGCCCGGCAGGCGGCCGGTGGGACCGGGCGCGGCTCGGGCCCCAGGCCGCCCACGCCCAGCGCGTCGGCCAGCCGCGGCGCGGGGTCGATCGTGCAGACCAGCGTCTTTTTGCCCAGGCGCGCCGCCAGCGCGGCCAGCGCCGCCGCGTTCGTGGTCTTCCCGACGCCGCCCGGGCCGGCGCAGACCAGGATCCGCTTCTCAGCCAGCAGCGCGCGGATCATCGGGCACGGGGGCGCCGGCTCTCAACCCGCGCGGACCAGGAGGACGGTGACGTTGTCGGGCCCGCCGGCGTCGTTCGCCGCATCGACCAGAAGCTGGCACGCCGTCGGGAGATCCGCCGCCTCCCCCAGGATGGTCGCGATCTTTCCGTCGGAGACCGACCCCCAGAGCCCGTCCGTGCACAGCAGAAACAGGTCGCCGGGCTGGACGTGGCCGACGTAGATGGCGGGCTCGATCTCGTCCTTGCTGCCCAGCGCCCGGGTGACCACGTTGCGGTGCGCGAAGGTCGCCAGCTCATCGTCGGTCATCTCGGGGCGCGCGGCGCGCATCTCCTCGGCGACCGAGTGATCGCGCGTCAGCCGCTTCACGTTGCCGGCGCGGAACCGGTAGGCGCGGCTGTCGCCCGCGTGGGCGACGGCCAGCCGCTCCTCGCCGACCGCCATGGCCACCACGGTGGTCCCCATCCGCGTGCGCGTGCGATCGGCGGCGGCCGCGCCCCGGATCTGGTCGTTGGCGACCTTGATCCCGTTGCGCAGCAGGTTGGCCGCCAGCGACAGCGTGCGGTCGACCGGGTACGGCCAGGCCTGCTGCGGCTCGTTGTGGTACGAGCGAAAGAAGCTGGCGATGGCGTCCACGGCCATCGCGCTGGCCACCTCGCCGGCGTTGTGCCCCCCCATCCCGTCGGCCACCACGAACAGGCGCCCGTCGACGAAGCTGCCGAACGCATCTTCGTTCTCGGTGCGTTGGCGGCCGGGGTGCGAGAGCGCCGCCGCGGCGAGCGTGAGGGCCGGGGGCTCCCCGGTCAGCTGCGGCGCGGAC
>CAZJMY010000456.1:0-1925 GCA_964546845.1 uncultured Myxococcales bacterium
CGCAGCCGCGCCCGCGGCGCCGGATGCTGAGAAGCCCGCCGCCGGCGAGGAGGACTCGGGCTGGAACCGCTACAACATCACGGCCATGGTCTCGGCGGGGGTCACCGTCGCGCTGCTGGGCACCGCGGCGTTCTTCGGGGCCTCGGCCAGCTCGCACGAGAGCGACGCGAACCGCTTGATCGGGTACCGCAACCCGCCGCCCGAGTTCGCGAGCGTCGCGGCGGCCTACAACTCGGCGCTGAAGGACGGGCACGACGACGCGCACAACGCGCGCGTCGCGCTCGTCGCGGCGGCCGCGACCGGCGCCGTGTCGATCACCTTCTTCATCCTGGACGGCGTGCTGACGCCCGCCTCCGCCCCGGTGGCGGTGGTCGCGCCCGCCTCGGGCGGCCTCGCCGCGATCGGAGGCTGGCGATGGCGCTTCTGAGATCGCGGCTTCGGGTGGCGCTCGCGCTGGTCTTCGGCCTCGGACTGGGCGCCGGCGCCTGCTTCAGCCCCAACCAGCCGATCTGCGCCTTTTCGTGCGCAGAGGCGGGCGTCTGCCCCGACGGCTACACCTGCGGCGCCGACAAGTTCTGCCACAAGGAGGGCGCGACCGGCTTCTGTCCGCTCGGTGACGGCAGTACCCCCGACGCAACGCCGCCAGACGCCTCGACGGGCAACTGAGCCGCGCCCAAGTTGGTGCAGGTGAGGTGTAAGGAACCCTCCCAGCACGGCGTCCTGATCGTATAGACTCCCGCGCGGTAACCGATGGGCCTTCTGGACATTTTTTCCAAGGAGCGGACGCGTGAACGCAACGCGAGCCGCGCTCTGAACAAGTACGCGCAGTCCCCCGACCGGATGAAGGCGCTGCAGTCGCGGGCCAGCGACGGCTCGCCAGAGGCGCTCTATGCCCTCCTGCGTCGATTCGGGATGCTCTACGACAAGACCATCGACGACGAGCAGGAGAAGGAGTGGGTCTTCGAGACCCTGGTCGCCAAGGGCGGCGTGGTCCTGGATCCGCTGAAGAAGTACCTGCTGTCCGCGGACTCGATCTCGTGGCCGCTGCGGCTCCTGGACAAGATCGTCGCCACCAAGGACGAGGTGGTCGACGTCGTCGCCTACGTGATGTCGCGGCACGAGCCCGGGTACGAACGCGACCCCACCAAGAAGATCCAGCTCCTCAACCACCTGGCGGGCATCAAGAACGCGCGCGTCCCGGCCCTGGTCGCCCCCTACCTGGCGGACATGGACGAGGGGGTGCGCTACGCGGCCGCCGAGGCGTTGCTGCGGCAGGAGGACGAGGCCGCCGCCAGCGGGCCGCTGCTCGACGTCTTCGCCTCCGACGCGGAGGAGAGCAAGCGCCTGCGGATCCGGATTGCGGACGGGTTCGCCCAGCTCGGGTGGACCCTGGCCGGAGACAAGCGGGCGGCGGTGGAAAAGCACCTGCCGGAGACGTTCCAGATTGAGGCGCGCGGGAAAGAGCCCGCGCGCATCGTGAAGAAACAGACGAAGGGTTAGCTGAAAGTGCCGAGGCGAGACGACATCAAGACGGTGATGCTGATCGGCTCCGGGCCGATCGTGATCGGGCAGGCCTGCGAGTTCGACTACTCCGGGACGCAGGGCGTGAAAGCGCTGAAGGAAGAGGGCTACCGGGTCGTCCTGGTGAACTCGAACCCGGCGACGATCATGACCGACCCCGAGATCGCCGACCGAACCTACGTGGAGCCGCTGACGGTCGACGTCCTGACCAGCGTGATCGAGCGCGAGCGCCCCGACGCGCTGCTGCCGACGCTGGGCGGTCAGACGGCGCTGAACCTGGCGCTGGACCTGCACCGCGCGGGCGTGCTGGACGCGTACGGCATCAAGCTGATCGGCGCCCAGGTGGAGGCCATCGAGAAGGCCGAGGACCGCCAGCTGTTCAAGGCGGCCATGGAGAAGATCGG
>CAZJMY010000457.1:0-2955 GCA_964546845.1 uncultured Myxococcales bacterium
ATTCGACGTCCTCGGCGCTCTTCATCCGAGGAAGGTTAGTCGATCACAGCCCCATCGACAATCTGCGCTGTTTGTGGTACCCGAGACCCGCCGAATGATCGATCCCACCAAGCTTCCGCGCCACGTGGCGATCATCATGGATGGCAACGGCCGCTGGGCTCAAGAGCACGGGCTCCCGCGCGTCGAAGGGCACCGCCAGGGCGCCAAGGCGGTGCGTGAGGTCGTCCGCGCCGCCCGCGAGATCGGCCTGCGCGCGCTGACGCTGTACGCCTTCTCGGCGCAGAACTGGCAGCGCCCCGTCGAAGAGGTCGCGACGCTGATGCAGCTGCTGCGCGACTACGTCATCGAAGAGCGCGACGAGATCATGGACAACGACATCCGCCTCATCGCCATCGGCGAGGTGGACCGCCTGCCGCCGTTCGCCAAGGAGCCGCTGGACGCGCTGATGCGCGACTCGGCCGGGAACCGCGGCATGACGTTGTGCCTGGCGCTGTCCTACGGCGGCCGCGAGTCCATCACCGCCGTCGCGCGCGAGCTGGCGCAGTCGGTCGCCGAGGGCCGCCTGACGGTCGACGAGATCAATGAAGAGAAGCTGACGGGCGCCCTGCAGACGGGCGGCCTGCCGCAGCTGGACCTGTTGGTGCGGACGTCGGGCGAAGAGCGCCTCTCGAACTTCCTGCTCTGGGAAGCCGCCTACGCGGAGCTCTACTTCACCGAGACCTACTGGCCCGCGTTCGGCAAGACCGAGCTCTACCTGGCGCTCGAGTCGTACCGCACGCGCGAGCGGCGCTTCGGCCGCACCCGCGAACAGATCCGCAGCGCCGGCTAGCCGCCATGTCGAACCTCGCGCTGCGGGCGCTCTCGGCCGTGGTCGCGCTGCCGCTGCTGGCCCTGCTGGTGCTGTGGGCGCCGCCCGTCGGCTTCGGCCTGCTGGTGCTGCTGGTCGCCGGCCTGGCGCTGCACGAGTGCGCCGCCATCATGCTGACGGGCTCGACCCCGCGCTTCCGGGCCACGATCGTGGCGCTGGGGGTGGCCTTCACGGCGGCCCTCTACTTCGCGCCCGGGCTGGCCTTCCCCTGGACGCTGGCGGCGTTGACCGCGACGGCGGCAGCCGTGCTGTTCGACCCCGGCGAGATCCCGGCCGCCGGCCACCGCCTGGGCGCCGCCGTGTTCACCGTCCTCTACGTGGGCGGGCTGGCGGCGCCGCTGGCGCTGCTGCAGCGGGACGCCGACCACGGGCGGGCCTGGGTGCTGCTGGCGGTGGCGGTCACCTTCGGCAACGACACGGGCGCCTACTTCGCCGGGCGGACGCTGGGCCGCCACAAGCTTTACCCCAAGGTCTCGCCGGCCAAGTCGGTCGAGGGGGCGGTGGGCGGCATGGCGGCCTCGGTCGGCATCATGTTCTTGCTGAAGGCGACGCTGGCGCCCTGGTTGTCGGTCACGGACTGCCTGGCGGTCGCCATCCCGGCCGGCGTCATCGGCCCGATCGGCGACCTGGTGGAATCGCTGATGAAACGGGCGGCGGGCGTCAAGGATTCGGGACATCTGATCCCGGGGCACGGCGGGATGCTGGATCGCATCGACGCGCTGCTGTTCGTTGGCGCGTGGGTCTACGTCTACGCAGTCCACCTGAAATGAAACGACCCCCGCGCGGGTTCAACCGGCGGGGGTCATAGGCAGAAGCGGGAACGGTGAGGCTAAGCGAAGGGATAGTGGTTAAAGCGGCGCCGGGCTGAGTTCCCAGTAAACCCCGGACCGGAAGGCTAGGTCACACCGGCCGGAGCCGGTGTGAGGGGAGGAGAGGAGCGTCGAGGCGAGCCGAAACTGGTCTCTACGCTTCCGTCACACAAGGTGAGCAAGTGATGTGCCGAAGGGGCAATTTGTGGCGATCTCGTTGATTTGGTGGAAGTTACGTGTTAAGCGTCGAACCGCCCCCCCGAAGTTTTCGTGATGAACCCTGACATTTCCGTCAGCCTGTGCCTCCGGTGCACACGCCTTTTCTTCTTAGCCTCAGCTTCGTTGCCGTATGGCCTCCGATAGCCTGATCGTCATCAATGCCGACGGACCCGAGACCCGGGTCGCGCTCGTGGAGGACGGTTATCTCGGCGAGCTGTACATCGAGCGCAAGCGCGAGCGGGGCATCGCCGGCAACATCTACAAGGGCCGGGTCGAGCGCGTGCTCCCCGGGATGCAGGCCGCCTTCGTCAACATCGGCCTCGAGAAGAGCGCCTACCTCCACGTCTCGGACGTGCGCGGGACGCCCGACGACCTCAAGCGCCTGTTCGCGGGCGACTCCAGCGGCGGGCACAACGACGAGGACGAGGACGCGGCTGACGCGGCGCGCGTCGGCAGCGGTGCCCGCATCGAGGACCTGCTGAAGGAAGGGCAGGAGATCGTCGTCCAGGTCACCAAGGAGCCCATCAGCACGAAGGGGGCGCGGACGACGCGCTACGTCTCGCTGCCGGGGCGCCATCTGGTGTTCATGCCGACGGTCGACCACGTCGGCATCTCGCGGCGCATCAGCTCGGACAAAGAGCGGCGGCGCCTGCGCGAGATCGTCGACTCCATGCGGCCGCCCGGGTCGGGCTTCATCGTGCGCACGGTCGCCGACGGCGTGTCCGAGCGCGAGCTGAAGTCGGACATGGAGTTCCTGATCAAGCTCTGGAACGAGGTGGTCCGCCGTTCCGAGAGCGGGCGCTGTCCGGCGCTGATCTACAACGACCTGGACCTGCTGCTGCGGACGGTGCGCGACCTGTTCACGCCCGACGTGCAGAAGATGATCATCGACTCGCGCAGCGAGTACGACCGCGTGAAGAAGTTCATCGCGGCGATGATGCCGGACTTCACGGGGCAGATTGAGCTGTACGAGGGCAACGACCCGATCTTCGACGGCTACGGCATCGAGATCGAGATCGACCGCGCGCTGGAGCGCAAGGTCTGGCTGAAGTCGGGCGG
>CAZJMY010000458.1:0-5197 GCA_964546845.1 uncultured Myxococcales bacterium
GGTGGGAGGCGGCGCCGGGACCTCGGCGGGCGGCGGCGGCGGGGGCGCGACGGCGACGGCGGCCGCCGGTTGCAACGGCTCCTCGGCGTGGTGGTGCAGGACCGCGATTCCCGCGCCGGCGACGGCCAGCGCCACCGCCAGCGTCAGCAGCGGCCCTCGGTCGCGGCGCGGGAGCGACAGGGTGTCGCTCCGGGGCGCCGGCGCGACACCGCGGCCGGACAGCCGGAGCGGCGTCGTGGCGCGGGGGGGTGTGCCGCTCTCCAGCGGTTCGCCCGTCACGCGGCGCTTGGCCGCCAGGATCTCCGCCGCCAGCAACGGCTGCAGCGTGTCGACGTCGAAGCAGCGCCGCAGCAGGGCGGCGGTCTCTTGCTGCGGGTCGGTCCCCGCCGGCAGGAACGTCGTGAGCGCGGCGCCCAGCTCGTCGGCGCCGCTCGGGCGGTCCTGCGGCGCCAGCGCGGTCGCGCGCGCGACGATGCGCGCCAGCTCGTCGGGGACGTCGGGGTTCAGCGTGCGCACGTCGGCCAGCGGCAGCTCTTGCGCGTCGTCGGCGCGGCGCCCCGTGAGCAGCTCCCACAGGACCACGCCCAGCCCGTAGATGTCACCGGCCCGATCGGGCTCGGGCAGCTCGGCGGCCTCGGGGGGCAGGAAGCCGCGGTGGCCGACCACCACGCCGGCCTGCCCGGGCTCCGCGTCGCCGGCGGGGCGGCCGATCCCGAAGTCGATCAGCTTCACCTGCCCTGAGAACGCGATCATGACGTTCTCGGGCGCCACCTCGCCGTGCACGATCTCGAGGTCGTGCGAGTAGGCCAGCCCGCGCGCCATCTGCTGGACGATGTGCAGCGTGGCGATGAGCGGCGCCGGCTGCGCGCCCAGCGCCCGCTGCACCTTCGAGAGCGTCAGCCCCTCGATCAGCTCCCGCGCGACACAGACCTGCCCCTCGATCGTCTCCACGCGCAGCGTGCGCGCCACGTTCTCGTGCTCGAGGCGCGCCGCCAGCTGCGCGTGCCGTCGAAATCGCGCCGCCGCGTCCGCGGCCACCGCCCGGATGGGCAGCCGCTTGAGGATGCAGACCTCCGGATCCCGCACGTCCGTCCGCACCGCCATCTCCAGCCGCCCCAGCGCCCCCGCGGCGCGCACCAGCAGGTAGGGCCCGAACGAGCTCGGTGGTGCGGTGTCAGTCATGCGCCGGCGATCATCCCTTCGTCATGAATTGGTCGGCCCCGCAGTCCGGGGTCGCCGCGCGCGGCTCCCCGTCGAGGTCGTGGTTCGGAAACGAGGCCGGTGCCGTGGGGCAGGGGAAGTGACCGGTGAGATGATAGGCACGCGTCGTTTCGAACGTCGGCGCGCTGGTGTTCGAGTTCACCAGGTTACAGTTCGTCTGCGGGCCAACGACGATCGAGTCCTGCAGGAGGACACCCGCTCCGAGCGTGCAAACGGCGGCGACCGGATTATCCACGACGGTGTTGAACCAGAACGTCGTTGCCGTGCCCACGTTGTTCAGCTGAACGCCGTACCCGCCGTTCGACGCGATCACGCTGTTCTGGATGGTGGCCGTCGCTCCGTTGACCAGGATGCCGCCGTTAGAATTGCTTTTGACATAGGACTCATCGACGGTGACGGCCGCGCCGTTTTCGACGTCGATTCCCAACCCGGTTCCCAGCGATGCCGTCACCCGAAGGATCGTCGCGGCCGTCGTCGCGCCGGTGACGGCAATCCCGCGGCTGGTGCTCGAGCCGCCGAGGTTCACCGTCAGATCCCGGATCACGACCGTATCCGAGTTGACGGTCAGGGCCGTGCCGGACGTCGCCGGAATGCTTCCCGGATCGCCCGCGCTGTTCATCCGACCGATGACGACAGGCTTGACGTTGACCGTGGACAGAATCAGCCGATCGCTGGTTCCGCCCACCACGATCAGCACGTTTCGCGACGGCGACAGGTGGGCGACGCCGTCGGCCAGCGTGCAAAAGTTGTTGGACGTTCCGCCGTCCGGGCAGCCGCGCGCCTCGTCGACGATCACCACCTGGTCGTCGCTGGCGCAATGACCGTCCGCCATGCAAACGTGCGGTCCGCTGCCCGCGCACTCCGAGTCCGCCTTGCAGGCCGTGCAGGTGTGGGCGGGCGTGCAGACCGGGGTGGTGCCGCCGCAGTCGCTCATCGCGACGCACTGAACGCAGACGCCACCGCCACCGCCGTCGCCGCCGCCCGTCAGGCACGCAGGCAGGGCCGGGTTCAGGTTCTTGCAATCGTCCGGTTGGTCGCCGCACGTGCGGCATTTCCCGGAAGTCGCGTCGCAGATCGGTTTGTCCGCGGTGCAGCTGATGGCACCCGCCTCCGCGTCGCAGCGGGCCGGCGGCTTGTCGACGGAGGCATCGACGGATCCACCCACCCCACCCGACCCGGCCGCGCCGCCCACGCCGCCCCCGCCGGCGGCTCCAGCCGCTCCTCCTGCTGCTCCGGCTGCACCGTCGGCCGTCATGCAGTAGTAGGTCGTCGTGTCGCACCGACCACTGGCGCAGTCGGAGTTCTTCTCGCATCGGCCCGGCTTGAGCTGTGTGCAGCCTGCCGCCGCGATCATCAGGCCCAGCGCTGCCAGATTCCGAGAGCGGAGGGTCACAGGCTACCTCCCAGCGACAGGCCGAAAGGGGAGGCGGCGATGGTGACCGTGTGCAACTCGTGATTCGAGCTGTGAACCAGGACGATGCCGCCAACGATGGCCGCGACCGCGGCGCCGGCCGTAATCGACGCGGGGAGAACGTACTTGTTCGTGCTGATGCAATCCGTCCCGCTGGGGACCGTCTTGCAGTTCGTGCTGCGGCCGTTCAGCGCGAACAGCACGCCGCTGGCGACGCCGCCGGCGATTCCGGCGCCGATGAGCGTCCAGCCGACGACGCGGCGGGCGCTGCTGTGGTGCGGGGCGGTGTCGGGCGCCGCCAGCAGGGGCGGTCCGGCCGGCAGCGCCGGGGGTGGGACCGCCGCCAGGTTCGCGTGCAGCGTGGGGATGCGATCCAGGAGCGCGCTGGCGACCCCCTTGACGCTGTCGACCATCTGCAAGGCGGCGCAGACGTTGCACTCGGCCACGGCGTGGTCTTCGCGGTCGCTGGCGACGTTCCAGACGCGCAGCTCGACGTGGTAGCCGCGCATCTCGTTGCGGCCGCCGGTCGCGATCAGCACGTCGCTCGCGCCGCTCTGGGCGGCGGCGACCTTCACGCACTCGCGGTCGGCGCACGCGCCGCCGTCGGGGCCCAGGTCGTAGTTGTGGACGGTGACGGCGTTCTCGAGGGTGCCGCGCAGGTTCGCTCGGATGTCAGCCAGGCTGTCCGGAAGCTCGACCGCGTTGACCACGATGACCTTCGGTCGGGCAATTTGGGTCCCCTCGGCCCACACGCGCGGCGCGGCGAGGGACACCACCGCCACGGCGGCCAACATTCCAAGAGAGCGCATTCGACACGACGCTACATCCAGTCGCGTCGTTTCTGCCAGTTCGTTGGCTTCTTTCGCCTTCTCCCGGCCTCCGCAGCCAGCAACACCAGGGCCGCGGCGCTCGCCAGCCACGACCACCGCCCGCCCCCGACCGCAAAGCTGCACCCGCCTGAAGACGACGATCCGCCCGCGCCGCCCGCGCCGCCCGCGCCGCCCGCGCCCGCCGCCGCGTGACCTCCTCTCCCGCCGCCGGCCTGACCGCCGCCGCCGCTCGAGCTTCCGCCGGCGCCCGGCGCTGCGGCGCTGCAGATCGCGTCCGACCACTGCTGCATGTCGGCCCGGTTGAAGCAGTCGGTCTGGCACTGCGCCATCACGCACGTCTGGATGGCCTGGATGTCGGCGTAGGTCATGAGCGGCTGCCAGGTCATGCCTTCGTCGGTCGAGGTCTGGATGGCCACCGCGGCGACGGACGTGTCCGTCGCCGCGTAAAGGGTGCTCCCGCGCGCCGACAGGCCGAGCACGGGGATGGCGGCCGGCAGTCTCTGGAAGCTGGTTCCGCCGTCCTTGGAGCGGTACACGACGTTGTCGCTTCCCTGGACCCCCGCGGCGATCAAGGTGCCGCTGTCGAGGCGCGTGAAGGCGGTGAGCGCGCCGTCCGGCAGCGAAACGGGCGACGCGGCGGTCGCCCCACCGTCGGTGCTGACCGCCAGGATCTCACCCGACGGGCTGCGGGTGCGCAGGAACAGCTTCTGCGGGTTGCCGGGATCCACCGCGATCAGGCTGATGCTGTAGGTCTTCGCCGGCAGGCTGGCGCTGAGGTCGTGGACAGTCCAGTGGCCGCCGCCGTCGGTGGACTGGGCGACCTTGGGCGTGAACGCCGTGCCGCTGGTCAGCGTCAGCGTCAGCGTCTGGGGCGCCGAGCGCGCGACCTCGACGCCGGTGACGTTGTCACCCGCGGCGGCCGTGTAGACCACGGCGCCGAACGACCGCCCGCCGTCGCTCGAGCGCCTGACCTCCTGGACGGCGCCGGCGGCGGCGGAAGCCGGGGCCACCGCGAAGACCCGGGTCGCGTCGGTCGGGTCGGCGAACGCGTCCGTCGGGGCCACCCCCGGCGCCAGGCCGGTGGCCGCCGACCAGCTGCAGCCCACGTCGTCCGACGCGATCACCCCCTGGTCGGAGACGCCGAAGATGCGGTTGGTCGGGGGCGGGCCGAACTGGTACAGCGTCGCGAAGGCGTTCAGCTGCTGCTCGCAGCTCCACGTCCAGGTGTGGCCGTCGTCGAAAGACAGGACCAGCCCGAAGTTGGTCCCCAGCACGATCTCGTGCGGCAGCGCCGCCGGGGTCATGATGTTCTGCGAGTTCGGGAAGGCGCCGTCCGCGCGCGCCGTGGCGGCGACACCCAGCGCCAGGCCGAGGCCGGCCCAGGCCACGGCGGCCCGCCTCCCCGTGCGGTGCTTGTCGTTCGGCACGCCCCGTCGTTCCCGCCCGGGCACGCGCCGGCTAGGCCGCCGGGCGTTGATTCCGGCGCCGAACGCGCGCCAGGACCAACCCGACGGCCAGTGACAGCCAGACCGCCGCGCGCGGGTGACCCGAACCGGCGTCGGTGCTGCACGAGCAGCCGCCGGTCAGGGTTTCGCCGGCCGCGTTCGAGCCCGCGCTGCCGCCGCTGCCGGTGAGGCCGGTCGTCCCGCCGCTCGCCGACGCGCCCGGGGCGCCGCCCGTGCTGCTGCCGCCCGTGCCGCGAACGCCGCCGCTGCCGGTGACGACGGTGGTTCCG
>CAZJMY010000459.1:0-17469 GCA_964546845.1 uncultured Myxococcales bacterium
CAGGCCGCGCCGGAGCAGGGGACGCCCGCGCAGGCCGCGCCGGCGCCGGCACCGCCGCCCCCCGCCGACGACGGGACGCCACCCGGCTACGACGCTCAGGCGGCGCCCGGCTATCCGCCGCCCCCGCCCTATTCGTCACCGTCGTACCCGCCGCCCCCTTATGGACCGCCGCCCTCATACGGGCCCGGGTCGCCCTATCCGCCGCCGCCCGGCTACGGGCAGCCGGCCAACTACCCGCCGCCCTACAATCTGGGCAGCCCCGGCAACGTCCACGACGGGTTCTTTCTCCGCCTGCACCTCGGGGGAGGCTTCACCGACGTGAAGGGCAACGGCGTCGAGATCTCCGGCGGCAGCGTCAGCCTGGGCGTCGCGCTCGGCGGCGCGCTGGCCGAGAACCTGATCCTCTTCGGCAACTTCTTTCTGTCCGTCGCCGACACGCCCGACTTCAAGCAAGGCGGCGTCACCGCGACGTCCAACGGGTCTGCGACGCTGGGCGGGTTCGGCCTGGGGCTGACGTACTACTTCATGCCCGTGAACGTCTACATCTCGGGCGCGCTGGCCGCGATGATCTTCGAGATGGACGACTCGGACGGCAACAAGCTCTACTCGTCCGACGCCGGGCTCGGGTTCCAGGGGATGGTGGGCAAGGAGTGGTGGGTCTCGCCCGAGTGGGGCCTGGGTGTCGCCGGCGAGATCACGGTCGCGTCGATGAAGGACAAGGACCTGAGCGGCGTCTCCTGGAGCGGCTCGTCCTTCTCGCTGGTCTTCTCCAGCACCTTCAACTGACCGCGCCGGCCGCGCGCAGGGGCACCGCTTCGGACGCGCGCGGCAGCGTCACCGTGAACGTCGTCCCCTCGGCGGGCGACGAACTGACGGCGATCTGACCGCCGTGGGCGGCCACGATCTGCTGCGTGATGAAGAGACCCAGGCCCAGGCCGCGCGACCCCGACGAGGTCCGCCCGCCGCGGAACGGGTCGAAGATGCGCGGCAGCATCTCGGGCGGGATGGCGCCCTGGTTGCGCACCGCCACCACGATCTGCGCCCCGCCCTCGATCGCGACGGTCACCGGCGTTCCCGGCGTTCCGTGGTGGACCGCGTTCGACAGCAGGTTCGAGAACACCTGCAACAGGCGGGTCGCGTCCCCCAGGTTGGTGCAGTCGCCCGTGGCCGTCACGGCGATCCCGCGGTCGGGGGCGGTCCCGCGCACCTCGTCGGCGGCGCGCGTGACCAGCTCGCCGAGGTCGATGGGTACGCGCTCGGTCACCATCCCGGAGCCGTTCGCCAGGCGGGCGCGCGTCAGGTCCAGCAGCTGGTCGATCATGTCCCGCATGCGGCCGGCCGACGACAGCATCCGGCGCAGGGTCTTGAGCTGCGCCGGGTCGGCGATCTGCCGCTCCAGCAGCTGCGCGCCCGTCATCACCGAGCTGAGCGGCGTCCGCAGGTCGTGCCCCAGGATGCCCACGAACATCTCGTTCATCTGAAGGTTGCGGGCCAGCTCGGCTTTGTGCCGGTGCAGCTCCAGGAACACCTCCGCCTTGCTCCTCAGCACGTGCGGATCGATCGGCTTGAACAGGAAGTCGACCGCGCCCGCCTCGTACCCCTTGAACAGCCGGTGTGGGTCGCGCGAGCCGGCGGTGAGAAAGATGATGGGCACGTGGCGCGTCCGCTCGGCGCCGCGCATCAGCTCGGCCAGCTCGAAGCCGTTCATCTCCGGCATCTGCACGTCCAGGATCGCCAGCGCGACCTCGTGGACCAGCAGCAGCTCCAGCGCCTCCGCGCCGCTGCGGGCCTTCAACAGCTCCAGCCCTTCGCGGCGAAGCAGCGCGTCCAGGGCGACGAGGTTCTCCTCGGTGTCGTCGACCAGCAGCAACTTGACGGGTACATCAGTCATCGGAATTCCTCGGCGGTGCGTGACACGGTGATGCGGGCGATCAGGTCGGCCATCTCGGGCAGGCCCAGCACGTACTCGGGGCGGGCGCGCGCGATGGCGGCCTCGGGCATCGTGCGGACCAGCGCTGCCTGCGGGCTCTGAGCGATGGCCACGCCGCCCGCGCGCCGGATGGTGGCCAGCCCGTCGGCGCCGTCGGCGTTGGCGCCCGACAGGATGACGCCCGCCAGCCGCGGCCCGTAGGCGTCGGCGGCCGACTCGAACAGCACGTCGATGGACGGACGCGAAAAGTGCAACAGGTCGTCGGCCGACAGGGCGAAGGTTCCCCCGCGCTCGATGAGCAGGTGGTAGTTGGGTGGGCCCACGTAGATCACACCGGGGGCCAGCGGCTCCTTGTCTTCGGCCTCGCGGACGGGCAGCGGCGTGCGCGCCCCCAGCACGGCGGCCAGGTGACTGGGGCGGTCGGGCGGCAGGTGCACCACGATCACGATGGGCACGGCCGAGGTCGCCGGCAACGCGGGCACCACGGTGGCCAGCGCCTCCAGGGCGCCGCTCGAGCCCCCGATGACCACCGCGTCGATGCCGCCCTGCATGCCGTTACAGCTTCTGGTAAATGCGTTGTTGGGGCACGGCCTCGCGGAAGGCCGCGACGTGGGACGAAAAGCGCAGCGACTCCTTGCTGCCCAGGCCCAGGAAGCCGCGCCGGCACAGCGCTTCGCGCAGCAGCCCGATGGCGCGCTCTTGCAGCGCGCGGTCGAAGTAGATGAGGACGTTGCGGCAGGAGACCAGCTGGACCTCGGCGAAGACGCTGTCGGTCGCCAGGCTGTGGTCCGAGAAGAGGATCGCCTTCTTCAGGCGGCGGTCGAACATCGCCGAGCCGTACCGCGCCGTGTAGTAGTCCGCCAGCGACGCGCGCCCGCCGGAGGCCAGATAGCTGGCGCTGAACTTCGCGAAGCGATCGATCGCGTACACCCCGTCCTGCGCCGCGCGCAGCGACTCGGGGTTGATGTCGGTGGCGTAGATCTGCGTGCGGCCCAGCAGCCCTTCCTCGTGCAGCAGGATGGCCAGCGAGTAGGCCTCCTCGCCGGTCGCGCACCCCGCCACCCACACCTTCAGCGACGGGTACGTCTGCAGGTAGGGGACGATGGTCTCGCGAATGGCGCGGAAGTAGCCCGGGTCCCGAAAGAGATCGCTGACCTGCACGGTCAGGAACTGAAGCAGCTCCGTGAAGCTCTGGGGATCGCGGCGCGTCTGCTGCTCCAGCGCCGCCACCGTCGCGCAGCCGAAGTAGGTCAGCGCCGAGACCAGCCGCCGCTTCAGCGAGGCGGCCGCGTAGCTGCGAAAATCGTAGTGATACTGGCGGTAGACGGCGTCCAGCAGGCTCTCGAGCTCCGCGTCCGCGATGTCGGCGGGCGACACCGGATGGCTGCCGGTCGGGGCCGTCACTTGGGCATCCAGACGCGCGCCAGCGACAGCAGCTTGTCGACGTCCAGCGGCTTCGCGATGTAGTCGTTCGCGCCGGCGGCCAGGCACTGGTCGCGATCGTCCAGCATCGCCTTCGCGGTCAGCGCGATGATCGGCAAGGTGCCGTACGCCGGCTGCTGCCGGATCCGCCGCATGGCCTCCAGGCCGTCCATCTCGGGCATCATGATGTCCATCAACACCAGGTCGACGCCCGGGTGGTGGGCCAGGTGGTCCAGCGCCTCGCGCCCGTTGCGCGCGATCTCGACCTTGGCGCCGCGCGGCTCCAGCACGGCCGACAGCGCGAAGATGTTGCGGACGTCGTCCTCGACGACCAGCACGCGCTTGCCTTCGAAGACCGCCTCGCGATGGCGCGCGTCCTTCAGCATCCGCTGGCGATCCGCCGGCAGCTCGGACTCGACCTGGTGCAGGAACAGCGTGACCTCGTCCAGCAGGCGCTCGGGCGAACGCGCCCCCTTGATGATGATCGAGTGGGAGAGGGCGCGCAGCCGCTCCTCGTCCGCGCGCGAGAGCGACTGGCCCGTGTAGACGATGACGGGCGGGAAGCCGCGCCCGTCGCTGCGCGACATCTCTTCCAGCAGCTCCAGCCCGTTGCGGTCGGGCAGCGTCAGGTCCAGCACCATGCAGTCGAACGTCGTCTCGCCGAGGCGCGCCAGCGCGTCACCCGCCGATCCCACGGCCACCGTCTCGACGTCGCGCGCCGCCAGCAGGCGGCAGGTGCTGTCGCGCGCGACGGGGTCGTCCTCGACGACCAGGATGCGCCGCAGGCGCTGCGTGAACTTCGACTCCAGCCGCTTGAGGGCGTCGGCCAGCTCCTCGCGCTTGATGGGCTTGACGCCGTAGCCGGCCGCGCCCATCTCCAGCGCCGTGCGCGTGTAGTCGGACACCGAGACCATGTGGACCGGGATGTGCCGGGTCGTGGACCGGTGCTTGAGCGAGTCCAGCACCGACAGCCCCGACCGGTCGGGCAGCCCCACGTCCAGCACGATCGCGCTCGGGCGGTGCTGCTCGGCCAGCGCCAGCCCCTCCTCGCCGCTGGTGGCGTGCAGCGTCTGGAAGTCCATCTCGCGCGCCAGCCCCTGGATGACGGTGGCGAAGTGCGGATCATCCTCGATGATCAAGATGAGACGCCCGTTCGCGGCCGGCGGCTCGGGCGCCGTCTTGCCATTGGTGTCGCGCGCCGCCGAAGTGGCCGCGGGCCCGCGCACGGTCTGGGCGCCGCGCGGGCCGGCCGCCTTCGGACGAGCCGTCGCGCCCGCGCCTTCGGAAGGTGACTGCTGGGCGCTGGCCGGCATGCGTTCGGGCAGCGTCAGCGTGAACGTGCTCCCCCGCCCCGGCGCGCTCTCCAGCGTGAGGTCGCCGCCCAGCAGCCGCGCCAGGTCGCGCGAGATCGACAGCCCCAGCCCGGTGCCGCCGTACTTGCGATTGGTCGTGCCGTCCGCTTGCCGGAAGGCCTCGAAGATGACGTCGTGCTGGTCGGGCGCGATGCCGATGCCGGTGTCCTTCACGTCGAAGGCGAGGCGTTCTCCGCTCAGCTTGCGAACCCGCAAGTCGACGCCGCCGCGCTCGGTGAACTTGCAGGCGTTCGACAGCAGGTTCTTCAGCACCTGCTGCAACCGGGTCGGGTCCGTGAAGATGGTGGCCGTCACGTCCGGCTCCACGGTGGCGGTCAGCTGGATCCCCTTGTCGCGCGCGATCGGCCCGAAGATGTCGATCAGCTCGTCGCGCAGGCGGACCACGGAGACCTCCTCGGGCCTGACGTCCAGCCGGCCGGCCTCGATCTTCGACAGGTCCAGGATGTCGTTTATCAGCGTCAGCAGGTCGTTGCCGGCCGAGTAGATCGTCTCCGCGAACTTGATCTGCTCTGCGTTCAGGTTGCCTTCGCGGTTGTCGGCCAGCAGCTTGGCCAGGATCAGCGTGCTGTTCAGCGGCGTCCGCAGCTCGTGCGACATGTTGGCGAGGAACTCGGACTTGTAGGTGCTGGCCCGCTGCAGCTCGGACTGGGCGCGCTTCAGGTGGTCGCGCTGCTGTTCCAGCGCGTGGGTCTGCTCTTCCAGGTGGGTGTTGATCTGCTCCAGCTCCACCTGCTGGTTCTCCATGCGCGCCTGCGAATCCTGCAGCGCCCGGCTCTGCTGCTCGAGCTCCTCGTTCTGGACGCGCAGCTCCTCTTGCTGCGTCTGCAGCTCCTCGGACTGGCGCTGCGTCTCTTCCAGCGCGTCGCGCAGGTCGGCCCGGTCCTTGGTCGACCGCATCGCCAGCCCGATGGGCTCCGCGATGCGCGCCAGCAGCTCGCGGTCGTGCGGCAGGATCGGGCTGAGGAAGCCCAGCTCCAGCGCCCCGTTCGGGCGCCCGTCGGCCGTCGTGGGCACGATGATCGCGTACCGGGCGGGCGCGCGCCCGACCCCCGAGCTGACCGGGAAGAAGTCCGGCGGCAGCTCCTGGATCTCGATCGGGTGGCGGTCGGCGAACGCCTGCCGCGTCAGGCCGCCCACGGGCGCGTCGCTGGTGTCGTCGGGCAGGCCGTAGCCGCCCACCCGCCGCAGCGCTCCCCCCGACGGCGCGAAGTACACCGCGCCGACGGCGGCCTCCAGGTACTCGCCCAGGAATTTGGCCACCTGCCGCCCCAGGGCCTCGGTGTGCTCCAGCGCCTGCATGCGCCCCGCCAGCTCGCTCTCGCCGGTGCGGATCCAGGCCTGCGTCCGCTGGGCCATGAAGTCGCGCGACGACATGCTCGCCGCCGCGCCGATCAGGAACAGCAGCAGCGCCGAGCCGCCCCAGATGACGGACGTGACCACCGTGGTCGCCGTCCGCAGCTCGCGGTCGCGCACATCGAGCAGCTCGCGCTCGTCCGACCGCATGCCCCCGATGGTCTTGCGGATCTCGTCCATCGCCTGCTTGCCGCGATCGGTGCGGACGATCTCCAGCGCCTGATCGGTGTGCCCGGCGCGCCGCAGGTCGATGGTCTGGCGCAGCTCCGCGTTCTTGTTGGCGGCCAGCCGCTCGAGCACCTCCAGCTGTTCCAGCTCGTGCGCGTTGTCGCTGACCAGCTGCCGCAGGCGCGGGAGCTCGGCCTGCAACGCGGCCACCGCCGCGTGATACGGCTCCAGGTAACGCTCATCCCCGGTCAGCAGGTAACCGCGCTGTCCCGTCTCGGCGTCCTGAAAGGTCGACAGCAGCGCGTCCAGGTGGTCGGTGACGTTCATCGTGTGCGTCACCTGGCGCGCCGCCTCGGCCCGCTGCAGGAACGAGCGGTACGAGAAGAACCCGATCAGGAACACCGCCAGGATCGCCGCCGCGAAGCCCGCCTGGCTCTTGGCGGGCAGCCCCGAGCGGAAGAACCCTGGGCGCAGCGATGCCCGGGCGATGTGCGCGGGCGCGCCGCTCGTTCGCGTCGACTCAGCCGTGGCCACGGGGTTCCTCGAACGTAAGACGCCCGCTCGGCCGCGGCCAGGGGTCTCGAGGGGATGTCTTTAAGGGATCAGGGCGTCCAGACTCCCCACCGCCGCCACCTCCCCCGTGGCCGCCGACTGGACGAACGCCACCAGGCCCGCGTTCCCCCAGGGCAGGTCGCGCGGCCGCGGGAGCGTGGTCTCGAGCCGGGGGCCGGTGACCGGCAGGGCGGGCGACAGCTCCCGGACCAGTGCCGTCTCGTCCAGCGTCTCCCCGGCGTTCTCGCCGTGCAGGACCCGCGTCCGGGCGCTCTTCTCGACCAGCGCCACCCTCACCTCCCATCCTACGCCCCGCGCCGGATCACCCGCCGGCAGGTCGACGGTCACACGAACCGCGTCACCCGAGGCGCGGCCCCGCACGACCAGCGGCGCGCTCCGCATCCGGCTGCCGGCGGCCGCGATCTCGCGCAGGGCGACGTCGGCCTGGCCCCCGGCCAGGTGCGTCTGGCCGTTCACGACCATCTGGGGCGTGTAGAGGCCCGAGATCTCCCCGCCCCCGCCCGCTGGGCGCAGCCGGCCCGGGCGCGCGTACCACGCCTGCCGCGCCGTCCACTGGGGTCGGGCGAAGGGATCCGGCCAGCCCAGGTGGTCCCAGTAGTCGACGTGAAACGTGAGCGGAATCACCTTGTCGCGCCCGAAGCCGCGCGCCGGCAGCTGCCCCAGCAACCGCTCGGCCGGCGGGCACGAGCTGCACCCCTGGGAGGTGAACAGCTCGACCAGCACCGGCCCGCCCTGGCCCGCCGGCGCCGCGCGCGCCTGTGGGACACACCCGAGCGCCACGAGGAACAGTCCGGCGATCGCAATTCGCATGCGGCTTCTACGCGCGCCGCCGGCTGCGGTCACGCGGCCGTCCTCTACCTGACCGTCTTCCAGGCCGGATCGCCGGTCGCCCACTGCGCCACCCAGCTCTTCAGCGTCGTGCCGTCCGCCGCCGCCAGGGTCTCGTAGTTCCCCAGCATCACGTGATTGGCGCCCGGCAGCACGAACGCGTGCGTGGTCGGGTGCGCGTACTGATTGGCCAGCAGCGCGTCGATGGCCGGGATCAGCGAGCCCGCGTAGGCGAAGAAGGTCTTCACGGTCGCGTCCTCGTCGTACGCGAGCAGGCCCACGCGCGTATCGGGATAGGCCGCCACCAGCGCGTCGATGACGGCCGGGAAGCTGGTGCTGCACGCCGCGCACCCCGGCGGCAAGGCGATGCCCCACGCCTGCTGCCACTGCGGGTAGCGGCCGGCCATGACGTCGACGAACGGCGCGGAGTCCTGCAAAACCTCGATCGCGGCGGCCGGCCAGGCGGCGGCGTAGCGGCCCTGGTTCAAGGTCACGCCGTAACCGCCGGCGCTGGACCCGACCAGCCACACACGCGACACGTTCGGCAGCGTCGCGTGTAGCCGGTCGACGATGATCTGCGCGTTGAGCCCGCCCGTGTGGTGAACCGTCTTCGACTGGCCGTTCACGACGTAGGTCTGGACCGTGACGCCGGCGTGGACGTCGCCCGTGCAGTAGGGGACGTAGGCGAACGACGCCGCCGCGAAGGGGCTGGCCGCATCCGTCCGCGAGAACAGCCCGGACGCGTCCAGCGTCGCCACATCCTTTTGAAACAGCGTCGCGGTATAGGGCGCCGCGATCTGGCTGGCGGCGTTGAGCACGAAACAGGTCTGCGCGTCCCAGCAGGCGCCGCCCCCCTCCATGTAGACCAGCAGGTCGGGGCTGGCCGTCGCCAGATTGACGCCGATGCCCGCCGTCGACCCGTCGCCGCAGGTGGTTCCAGCCAGGGGGACCCACGTCCAGGTCTGCTCGGGCGCCGCGATGGGGCCGCCGTCGGACGTTCCCGTGGAAGCCGCCGCGCCGTCGCTGCCCGGCTGTCCGCCTGTTGCGGTCTTGCCGCCCCCGGAGCTGCTGCCGCACCCCGCCGCCGTCGCGACCGCGAGCAGCGCGAGGAACGCCCGCCATGTCAGAGCCATGGCGGCAGTCTATAGCCGCCCCCGCCCGCGAGCGACCAGCCTCCGCCGGCCGCCGCCACGTCTCCGGTTTTCGGCGGGTCAAAGGTGCCCGCCGAACCGCCGATGCTGCGAGGGAACCATGTCTGCCCAACCGCGCCCGCCGCCCGCCGCCCCCGCCGGCGAGGAGTTCGGGCTGTCGAAGGGCGCGACCGTCGGCCGCTACGTCGTCCTGGGGTTGCTCGGTCGCGGCGGGATGGGCGAGGTCTACGCCGCCTACGACCCGGACCTGGATCGAAAGATCGCGCTCAAGCTGCTGCGGGCCCGCGGCGGCAACGACGACGCGGACGGCCGCACGCGACTCCTGCGCGAGGCGCAGGCCATCGCGCGCCTGTCGCACCCGAACGTGGTGGTGGTGTTCGACGTCGGCACGTTCCGCGAGTCGGTGTTCATCGCCATGGAGTTCGTCGAGGGGCACACCCTCGGTTACTGGATCGAGGCGCAGAACCGATCCTGGCGCGAGGTGCTGGAGGTGTACATCGCCGCCGGGCGTGGTCTGGCGGCGGCGCACGCCGCCGGGCTGGTCCATCGGGACTTCAAGCCCGACAACGTCATGATCACGAAGTCCGGCCAGGTGCGCGTCATGGACTTCGGGCTCGCGCGCGAGCAGGGCGCACCCGCCGAATCGCCGGGGCCCGGCCAGCTGGCCGCCGACGTCGCGGCGCAGGCAGCCGCCCTGGCGGAGACGTTCGAGTCCGGGCTCGACACGGACGCGACCGCCAAGCTGGGCGGCGGCCCCGGAGAGGCCCCGGCCACCGGGTCGGGCGGCTACCTCAAGCTGAAGCTGACGCAGACGGGCGCGATGCTGGGGACGCCCGCCTACATGGCGCCCGAACAGTTCGCCGGGATCGGCGGCGACGCGCGCACTGACCAGTTCTCGTTCTGCGTGGCGCTCTACGAGGGGCTCTACCGCCAGCGGCCGTTCGCGGGCACCAACGCCCTCGCGCTGATGGCCAACGTGGTCGCCGGCGCGATCAACGACCCGCCGCCCGACGCGCGCGTCCCGACCTGGATCCGCAAGATCCTCCTGCGTGGCCTGTCGACCAGCCCCGAGCAGCGGTTTCCTTCGATGGCGGCGCTGCTGGCGGCGCTGGCGCAGGACCCGGCGGCGCGGCGCCGGCGTTGGCTGGGCGCCGCCGCCGGGCTGCTCGTCCTGCTGGCGGCCACGACGGGGGCCCGCCGGTTCGTCGCCGGGCACGAGTCGCTGTGCGCCGCCGGTCCCGATCGCGCCGCCACGGCCTGGAGCCCCGCGCGCCGCGCGGCCGTCGAACGCGCGTTCGCGGCGACCGGCAGCAAGAACGCGCCGCGCGCGCTCGCCGGTGTGTCGTCGTTGATCGCGGACTACCTCACCCGCTGGGGGGCCATGTACAAGGAGACGTGCGAGGCGACCCACGTGCGCGGCGAGCAGTCCGCCGAGGTGCTGGACCTGCGCATGGGGTGCCTGGGCGAGCGCCTCTCCAGCGTGCGCGCGCTCAGCGACGTCTTCATGACGGCCGATCCGGCGGTCGTCGACAACGCCGTCAGCGCCGCCAGCGCGCTGCCGACCCTCGACCGCTGCGCGGACGTCGAGATGTTGAAAGCCGTCATCCGCCCACCGGACGACGCCGCGATCCGCGCCAAGGTCGCGGCGACGCGCGAGCAGGTCGCGAAGGTCAAGGCGCTCGGCGACGCCGGTCAGTGCGAAAAGGCGGTGGAGCTGGGGGGCAAAGTCACCCAGCAGGCCGACGCGCTCGGCTACCTGCCGGTCCAGGCGGAATCCGACTTCGCGGTGGGGCGCCTCCTCGAGACCTGCCTCGACGCGGCGAAGGGCGTGGCGCTTCTGGAGGCCGCCGTCGCGGCCGCCGAGACTTCCCGCCACGATCAGATCTTCGTCGAAGCGACGGTGGTTCTGGGGGCCATGTACGCGGATCGCTTCCACGACATGGCGCGTGCCCAGGAGAACATGCGCGACAGCCGCGCCGTCCTGGCGCGGATCCCGGGCCACAAGCTGCTGGAAGCCTGGGTGGACGAGGCCGATTCGATCGTCCAGATGGCCCAGGGGGACTACGAGCGCGCCCTGCAGTCCGAGCGCCACGCGTACGAGCTCCGCACGCAGATCTACGGGCGCGACCACTACGAGATCACCATCTCGCTGACGAACCTGGGCCTGCAGCTTCATGGCCTGGGCCGCGACGCCGAAGCCGAGCCGATCAGCCGCCGGGCGGTGGATCTCTCGATCCAGCTGTTTGGTCCTGACAGCACGCGGACGGCGATGGTGCTCTTGAACTACTCCGAGATCCTGACCGCGCTCGGCCGGCTCGACGAGGCGCAAACGGCGGTCGAGACGGCCCTCTCGTCGTGGCGCCGCCAGAACGCGGGGCAGTACCTGATTGGCTACGGCCTGCTCGACCTGGGGCGTGTTCAGCTCGCGCGCGGCGACGCCCGGCGAGCCGTCGAGACGTTGCAGTCGTCGCTGGAGATGCTGGCCGAGCAGGACGCCTCCACGCTCGCCGAGACGAAGTTCGCGCTGGGGCGCGCGTACTGGGCGGCTTCGCCCGGCTCCCGCGACAAGGCGCGCGACCTGGTTCGCGGGGCCCGGGAGCTGGCCGCCAGGCCGGGCTCGAGCAAGCGCGTGCTCGACGAAATTCAGGCCTGGCAAACCGCCCACCACGCCGGCTGACGTTGTCCCCCGGACAACGGACGGGGTGACGAAACAACATCCTCCCGTGCCGGGACGTCTGCCAACGAGCTGACGGGCAGACGAACCCTCGTCCTTGCGGTCCGTTACATCGCGACTGCTAATTTAAGTAACATGGCACACATTGTGAAGAAGCCGAGAACACGTCCCGAGATGCGGGGACGCGGGCTTCAGCACAGGTCGCGAGGCGAACATGACGCGGATGAAAGTTCGTTCAGTGGGGGTGTTGACCGGGTTGGCTCTCGGGTCGGCGGCGCTTCAGGGCTGCACCGAAGCTCCCTCCGTCGTCGGGGCATCGCACGAGGCGAAGGACGAAGGCCTCGCCGGCGTGAACGGTCTGGCGGGGGTGAATGGCCTCGCGGGGGTGAACGGTCTCGCGGGGGTGAACGGGCTGGCCGGCGTGAACGGGCTGTCGACAGCCAACGGCCTGGCCGGCGTCAACGGATTGAGCAGCGGGTCCGGCCTCATGACGACCGCGGCCGGTCGAAAGACCATCGCGTACCTGGTGAAGTGCGCGCTAGGGCCGACCGACACGATCACCAAGCAGGACCAGTCCGGCAACAACTACACGTTCGCGGGGAGCATCGGCCTCTGTCCGGAGTGGAAATCGGGCAGCGTCGCCGGCAACGCGCGCTGTCTCGAGGGCGTGTCCGCGTGCCTCATGGCGCACGTGAACACCGCCGGCATTCACGTGCCGCTCTGGATGGACAGCAACGTCAGCTCCATCGGCTGGGGCGTCGACCGCGTCAACTACCCGATGCAGGAGGGGACGTTCTTCGGTGACATCATCGACACGGGCCCGCTGACCGCCACCTCGAAGCCGGGCGTCACCGGTCCCGTCGCGTACTACTGCGACGGCGCCGGTTATCCGGCGGGCGCGTCCGGCGTGGTCGCCGGTCGCATCGGCGCGAACCAAGCGAACGCGCCCTACAAGAACCCGTACGGCAGCGGGGTGCTCTGCCAGAACGCGCCGGGGGCGGTGGGGCAGTTCTCGATGGGAATGGCCGGCAGCTGTCCCAGCGGCTCGAACGCGAACCCGTCCACCGGCTGCCCGGACGGTTACAAGTCGCTGAACGCGGGGTCGGCCATCTGGCAGAACGCCATCACGGTCTGGCGGAACAATAGCTACGCTCCGGACTTCGACAACACGTACGTCTACCGGATCGCGCCGCTGCCGGCGAACGGGGCCGTGTCGCTCGACATCGGCGGGTCGGCGGCGGTCGGCACGATCGTGCAGCAATACACCACCTGGGACGGGCAGCCGCAGAAGTTCAGCCTGGTCAAGGACGGCAGCGCCTGGCGCATCGCCATGACGGTCGACCCGACCAAGTGCGTGGACCTGGTTGGCGGCGCGCTGGGGATCGCCAACGGCACGCAGCTGTCGCTCAACGTGTGTCAGTCGGGCGCGCGCAGCCAGCAGTGGTCGATCGCGGCCGATGCCCCGACGGGCGCCTTCGTTTTCAAGAACGTCGCCTCCGGTCGCTGCTTGAACGAGAACGCGTCCAACACGGCGCCCGGCGTTCCGATGCAGATCTGGGACTGCAACGGCGGCCGCAACCAGAAGTTCATCATCCAGGCGTACTGACCGGGCGACAGGCGGCCGCGCGGTCCAGCAGCAGGCGTCGCTCCCGCTCGTTCCTCGTGAGCGACGCCGCCCGTTCCAGCTCGGCGCGGGCCTCGGCGGCTCGCCCCAGCTTCAAAAGCAGGTCCCCGCGCACGGTGGGCAGCAGGTGATAGGCGCGCAGCGCGGGGTCGCCGGCGATGGCGTCGACCACCGCCAGCCCGGCGGCCGGGCCCTGGGCCATCGAGACCGCCACGGCGCGGTTCAACTCGACCACCGGGGACGGCATCACGCGCGCCAGCTCACCGTAGAGGGTCGCGATCCTGACCCAGTCCGTCTCGTCGGCGGTGCGGGCCCGCGCGTGACAGGCCGCGATGGCCGCCTGCAGCGCGTAGCGCCCGGTGGCGCCGCGCAGCTCCTCGGCGCGCGCCAGCGCCGCCAGCCCGCGGCTGATCAACAGCGGATCCCACAGCGCGCGGTTCTGGTCGGGCAGCAGCACCGGGTCGCCGTCGGGTCCGATGCGCGCCCGCGTGCGCGAGGCTTGCAGCTCCATCAGCGCGGTCAGCCCGTGCACCTCCGGCTCGTCCGGGGCGGCGGCGGCCAGCACCCGCCCCAGCCGCAGCGCCTCGTCGCACAGCTGCGGGCGGATCCAGGCGTCGCCGGCCGTGGCCGAGTATCCCTCGTTGAAGATCAGGTAGACGACCGCCAGCACCGAATCCAGGCGCGCGGCGCGGTCCTCGCCGTGCGGCACCTCGAACGGGACCTGCTTTTCGGACAGCGTGCGCTTCGCGCGCACGATCCGCTGGGCGATGGTCGGTTCCGGCGCCAGGAAGGCGCGCGCGATCTCGTCGGTGGTCAGGCCGCCCAGCATCCGCAGCGTCAGCGCGACGCGCGCCTCCGGCGGAAGCACCGGGTGACAGCAGGTGAAGATCAGCCGCAGCAGATCGTCCCCGACGTCGTCCTCGGCGGCGCGCTCGATCTCGCCGGCGGCCTCGTCCTGCGCGCGCTCCGCCTCCCGCCCCAGCTCGCGGTGCTTTCGCTCCAGCAGCTTGCGCCGGCGGACCAGGTCGATGGCGCGGTTCTTGGCGGCGGTCATCAGCCAGGCCCCGGGCTTGACCGGAATGCCCGTCGCGGGCCACTGCTCCAGCGCGGTCACCAGCGCGTCCTGCGCCAGCTCCTCGGCAGCGCCCACATCGCGGACGACGCGCGCCAGACCGGCGATCAGGCGCGGGGCTTCGATGCGCCAGACCGCTTCGATGGCACGCCGGACGTCCGCCGAGGGATCCACCGCGCGATCAGAGCACGCCGGAGCCCGGGCGCAAGCCCGACCGCGCGGCCGACCGGGCCCGGCGCAACGCGCCGCGCTCCTTGCGCGCGAGCGGTCAGGGCCGCTTGGCGCGCGCCTCGACCTCCGCGCGCAGATCGGCCTCCTTTTTCGCGAAGTCGTCGCCCAGGTACGCGAAGTCCTCGGGCGCGAAGATCTGCCGGAGCTCGATCTCGCAATCGCCCCGGAAGGGCGGCGGAGAACGCTTGGCCCACTCGAGGGCCTCTTCCTTCGACCGGCACTGCAGGATCCAGAACCCCGCGATCAGCTCCTTGGTCTCGGTGAACGGCCCGTCGATGACGGTCCGCCGGCCGCCGGAGAAGCGGACGCGCGCCCCCTTGGACGAGGGGTGCAGGCCTTCCCCGGCCAGCAGGACCCCGGCCTTGACCATCTCCTCGTTGAACCTGCCCATCTCGGCGACCAGCTCGGGGTCCGGCATCGCGCCGCTCTCGGATTCCTGGGTCGCTCGCACCATCAGAATGAACTTCATCGTCGTCTCCTTTGCGATGGGACCGAAAGGTCGGTCCTGACCACGCGACGAACGACCTTCGCCCGGATCGACAAACGGCGGGAGAGATTTCGCGGCTGGCCTGCCCGATCCGCCAGGTCCGCGCAAATTCAGGGTTTCGGCGACCCGCGTCGCGGTGGGTGGTAGCCTGCGGGGCATGGCCGGACCCGACGACGACGCCCCAGAGCCCTTCGACGAAGAGGTCACCAGTCTGGACGAGACCAACCGCCTGCCCGTGTCGCGGCCGGACCAGCAGACGCGCGCCTACAAGAGCGCCGAGTTCCTGGCCGGACGAGACGCGGGATTCAAGGAAGGGGTCGACGCCGCGGTCGCGGCGCTCAGCGCCGAGCTGATTCGGGCGCGCGCCACGGAAGACGAGATCAAGCACATCGTCGCGCGCGTGCGAGCGGGCTCCGTCAGCCGGGCCTGAGTGGACGTTCGTAAAATCAGGCGACGCGCCATTGTGCGGACGAGCTTGACGGTGGCCAAGTCCTTCCGCAGCCCATCCTCATGCTTAGCTTGGCTCCTACGGCAAATGTCCGAGGAGGCAATCATGAAGAAGATCCAAGGTGTGGTGGTCGCAGCGTTGCTGGCGATCTGGTGTTTTCCGGCCGTCAGCCAGGCGAAGTCTCTCGCGGCCGATCCGGCGCCGCTTCCCGCAGTGGTGACGTCGACGCGCGCGCCCGTGGCGGCGGAAACGACGACCACGTCGGCGTCCAGCACCGAGGCCGCTCAGCTGGCGCAGCGTGAGCAGCAGTCGCAGAACCTGCAGGACTACAAGGGCGGCGCGGCCGTCGTGTACGTCGGCAGCGGTGTGCTGCTGGTGGTCATCATCGTGCTGCTGATCCTGCTGATCTGATGCATCGGCCGCCGCTCTGGCTGGCGGCGCTGGTCTTGGCCGCTGCCTCTTGCTACGCGGGGGAGGCGCACGACGTCTCCCCGCGTCGCGCGGCGGCGCTGGAGGCTGACCCCGCGTGGAAGTTCGTCCGCGGGGTGCCGTTCATTCCGCAGCGCGCCGACAGCGACTGCGGCCCCGCGGCCCTGGCGATGGTTCTGTCGCACTTCGGTGTGAAGACGTCGCTGGAGGAGGTCGCGGGGCTGAGCCCCCCCGACAAAGTCGGCGTCCGCGCCGGCGGACTGCGCGATGCGGCCCGCGCCAAGGGGATGGAAGCCTTCGTCGTCGAAGGGAACTTCAACGACCTCGTCGACCAGCTCTCACGCGATCGGCCGGTGCTGGTGGGCCTGGCAAAGCCGATCACCGGCGGCCGCGCCCTGGCGCACTACGAGGTGGTCGTCGGGATCGACAAGACGGACAGGAAGATCGTCACGCTGGATCCGTCGCGCGGCCTGCGCGAAAACACCCTGGAGGGTTTCGGCAAGGAGTGGGTGCCGACCGGGCGCGTGACGTTGATCGTTTTCCCGCGCCCGGCCCGCGCCGCGCCGGCAGACACTACACCCGACGCCGCGCCGGCGGCGCCAGATCGCCGGGCGGCCGCAAGGGGTCGTCGACCTGCGGCCAGCGCACCTCGCCGCTGCGGTCCTGCTGATCCAACCGCTCGGCGGCGCGCGCGCTGTCCTCGCGCGGCGTGACGATCCGCGGCTCCTGCTGCGCCTCTTTGGGGATGTCCTTGGTCTTCTCCATGCGTGCCAAGGTGGTCATCGCGCAGGCGCCGGAAAGCGCGACCGCATCAGACGCTTCCGCCCGGCGGACCAGCTGAGGTATACGAGGCGCATGGCCGCGGAACGCACAACCGTGCCCGCCAAGGAGGCGCTGGAGCGCCTCAAGGCCGGCAATCTTCGCTACGTCCAGAACGTCCGCAGCATCGACTCGATGCTGAGCCACAGCCGGCGCGAGAACCTGCTGCAGGCGCAGACACCGTTTGCGATCGTCCTTGGCTGCTCCGACTCGCGCGCGCCCGCCGAGATCGTGTTCGACCAGGGCCTCGGCGATCTGTTCGTGATTCGCGTGGCCGGCAACATCGTCGCGCCGTCCCAGGTCGGCAGCGTCGAGTTCGCCGCCGAGCGCTTCGGCACGCGGCTGGTCGTGGTCATGGGCCACACGAACTGCGGCGCGATCCAGGCGGCGCTGGAGGCGACGACCGGCGAACCCGACCCGGCTCTTCGCAACCTGATGTCCATCGTCAACCGAGTCCGGCCGAACATCCAGACGCTGCTCGCGACCGATCTGGCCCGCGATCCGGCCCGCCTCGCGCGCGAGGCGATGCGCGCCAACGTCCGCGCCTCCGTGAGCCACCTGCGCCACGGCTCCGAGATTCTGGAGCGCCTGGCCGACTCCGGCGGCCTGGCCGTCGTCGGCGCCGAGCTGGACCTGGCGACCGGCGAAGTCCTGTTTTTCGACTAGCCACCCTTAGGTTGAGCGCTTGGGGGCTCCGCTCGTGCCGGTCGAGGGGCGGGAGGAGTGGGTGTCCCCTCCGTGCTCAAACAGGTCCTCGCGGTCGGGCCCGGGGCTGCGCGGCACGCGCCGGAGACGCTGCGGAACAGCGCGCGGAGGGGACACCCACTCCACCCCCTTCTCAACCCGCCGCTCGCTCCACCGTGAACGCTCGCTCCCAAGAAAAGCGG
>CAZJMY010000460.1:0-7123 GCA_964546845.1 uncultured Myxococcales bacterium
TAGGTGTCGATGAGGTCGGCGACGTCGGCGGAGCCACGCGCCAGCGGGGCGGGACGGATGCGGCGCTTCGGGTGCAACATGATGGGCGCGCACCGTAGCACAAAGGCCCGCAACGCCGCTGTTACGTCTATGCTATAGGCCGAGAGCCACCCTTGCCCCGCCGCGATCCCGCCCGCACGTCCTCGATCCCCTGTCTGGTCGCCTGCCTCGCCGCCGGACTTTCCTGCGCCGCGCAACAGGCCGCGCCGGTCGCCGCGGCGTCGGGCGCCGGCACGCCGGGCCAGCCAGCGCGGCCGCCGGCCGCGGTGCGCGTCGATCCGCTGTCGCAGAACGGCGCCCCCAAGCCGCCGGGCCTGGCGGCCCTGCAGGAGGAGCTGCAGCGCGGGATGCACGAGCTGTCGTCGCACGGCAAACCGCCGCCCTATTTCATCGGCTACGAGGTCCACGATCGCCACGAGACGAACGTGATGGCCAGCTACGGGGCGCTGGTCCAGTCGACCGACCGCCAGACGCGCATCCTGGACGTCGACGTGCGCGTGGGCGACTACAAGCTCGACTCGACGCACGCCATCCGGTCCAGCGACTTCGACTTCTCGTCGGAGATCAGCGGCCACCCCGTGCCGCTGCCGCTGTCGGACGATCCGCTGGCGATCCGCGCCGTCGCCTGGAGCGAGACCGACCGCCGCTACGAGCAGGCGGCCGAGCGGCTGGTGAAGATCCGCACCCAGCGCACGCTGAAGGTGGCCGAGGACGACCCCTCCGACGACTTCGCGCGCGAAAAGCCCATCACCTACTTTGGCCCGCGCGCCACGCTGACCGTCGACGTACCCGCCTGGGAGCAGCGCTTGCGCCGGCTGTCGTCGCGCTTCCGCGGACAGGCCGAGATCCTGGACTCGGACGTCACGCTGCAGGCCAGCAGCGCCAACCGGTGGCTGCTGAACTCCGAAGGCACGGCGGTGCAGACGGGGCGCAACTACGTCCGCGTGCTGATCGAGGCCGACGCCCGCGCCGAGGACGGCATGGAGCTGGAGCGCTACGAGAGCTTCGACGCCGAGACGGTCGAGGGGCTGGGCGGCGAGGAGGCCATGACGAAGGCCGCCGACGCCGTCATCGCCGACCTGAAGGCGCTGCGGCGCGCCCCGCTGGCCGAGCCCTACGCGGGTCCCGCCATCCTGGAGGGGAAGGCGGCCGGCGTCTTCTTCCACGAGATCTTCGGTCACCGCGTCGAGGGGCACCGGCAAAAGAGCGAGGACGAAGGGCAGACGTTCGCCAAGAAGATCGGGCAGCCCATCATGCCGACCTTCATCTCGGTGTTCGACGACCCCACGCTGCACAAGCTGGGCGGCGTCGACCTGAACGGGTTCTACCGGTTCGACGACGAAGGGGTCGAGGCGCAGCGGGCCTCGCTGGTCGAGGACGGCGTGCTCAAGGGGTTTCTGCTCAGCCGGTCGCCCACGCGCGGCTTCTCGGTCTCCAACGGGCACGGCCGGCGGCAAGAGGGGCGGGCGGTGGTGTCGCGCCAAGGAAATCTGGTGGTCGAGCCCAGCCGGGTGGTCCCGCCCGCCGAGCTGCGCCAGATGCTGCGCGACGAGGCGCGGCGGCAGGGGAAGCTTTACGGCCTCTCGTTCAAGGACATCTCGGGCGGCTTCACGAACACGGCGCGCGGCGGGCCGCAGGCGTTCAAGGTGCTGCCGATTCTCGTTTACCGCGTGTACGTCGACGGCCGCCCGGACGAGCTGGTCCGCGGTGTCGACCTGGTCGGCACGCCGCTGTCCGCGCTGTCGAAGATCATGGCGGCTTCGGACGACTACCAGACGTTCAACGGGTACTGCGGCGCCGAGTCGGGGTTCGTGCCGGTGTCGGCGACCAGCCCCAGCCTGCTGGTGCAGCAGATCGAGACGGAGCGGCGCGACAAGGGCAACGACAAGCCGCCCGTGCTGCCCGCGCCCGCGCTGAGCGCCAAGGGGGCGCCGTGATGCGCCGTCGCGCCGTCGCGTCGCTGGCGTTGTTGCTGATCGGCGCGCCGCTGCCGGCCGCGACCGACGCGCCCGCGTCCGGGCCAGCTCCTGCGACCGCGGTGCGCCAGAACGACGGCGCCGTGAAGAGCGCGATGCAGGACGAGCTGTCCCGGTCGATGGCCGACCTGCACCTCGGCGACGAGTCGAAGCCGTACTATCTCGCCTACACGCTCTCGGACCTGGACCAGGCGACGGTGAACGCGACGCTGGGCGCGGTGACGGTGTCGCACGGCTACCGCGCGCGCGTGCTGCGCACCGACCTGCGCGTGGGCGACCCCAGCTTCGACAACACGAACTTCGAGGGCGGCGCCCGCGTCGAGACGATCCCGTTCGAGGACGACTACGCGGCCCTGCGGCGCGAGCTCTGGCTGCGCACGGACGAGGGGTACAAGGCGGCGCTGGAGACGCTGGCCCGCAAGCGCGCCGCCGCGGCCGGGCAGGCCGGCGCCGGCGAGGAGGAGGGGGCGGTGGGCGACTTCTCGAAAGAGCCGCCCGCCCACCTGGAGGTGCCGTTCCCGTCCGGTCAGGCCGAGCCGGAGGCGCTGCGCGACGCGGCCCGCAAGCTCTCGGCCCTGCTGACGGAGTTCCCCGACATCCAGACCTCGCGCGTGTCGGCGACCTACGCGATCGTGCGCCGCCGGTTCATCTCCAGCGAGGGGTCGTTCGTCGACGACTACCACCGCACGACCCGCATCGACGTCGTCGCGGACACGCAGGCCCCGGACGGGATGAAGCTGCGCAGCTTCGTCCCGTTCACGGCGCTCACCCCCAGCGGCCTGCCGCCGCTGGCCCAGATGGAGAAGGCCGTGCGCGCGATGGCGAAGGAGCTGGTCGCCATGCGGCGCGCGCCCGTCGCGACGTCGGGCGCCGGCGCGGTGCTGTTCGAAGGGCTGGCGGCGACGCAGCTGGTGAAGCAGCTGCTGGGCGACCAGATCGCGGGGACGCCGCCCCCCAAGACCGCCCAGGCGGGGAGCGACGAGGGGAACGATCAGTCGGCGCTGGCCGGCAAGCTGGGGCAGAAGGTGGCCGCCGCCATCGTCAGCGCCGTCGACGATCCGACGCTGGCTGCCGGGCCGGGCGGCGCGCCGATCTTCGGCGCCTACAAGATCGACGACGAGGGCGTGCCGGCCCAGCGCGTCCAGGTCATCGAGCACGGCGTCCTCAAGTCCCTGCTGATGTCGCGCACGCCGCGGCGGGAGATCGCGCATTCGAACGGGCACGCGCGCGCGCCGCGTTTCGCCTCGCCCCGGGCGCGCGTCGGGACGCTGGTCGTGTCGGGCGCCCGGCCGCTCTCGCGCGAGGCGCTGCTGGGCGAGCTCGGCAAGATCGCCAAGAGCGGCGGCGTCACGACCTACGTCGTGCGCCTGCTGGACGAGGACACGCTGCCGGGCAGCGAGGGGGACGACCTGATGTCGCTGCTGTCGTTCGGGCTGGGCGGCCACGGACCGCCGCCCGTGCGGCCGCTGGTCGTCTACCGCCTGGATCACGGCAAGGAGACCCTGGTGCGCGGCGCGCTGCTCGAGAACCTGCTGCCGCGGTCGCTGAAGGACATCACGGCGGTCGGCGCCGAGCCCGTGGTGCAGAACTACCTCGAAGGCGGAGCCGGCTTCTCGGGGATCCCCTCGACCATCATCGCGCCATCGCTGCTGGTCGCGGACGTCGACATCCGCCGGCAGACCGGGCGGAACCGCAAGCCCCCACTCTATCCGTCGCCCCTCGCCAAAACCGACGCGGCGGGGGCGGACGTGCCCCAGTCGCCGCAGGGTCGCCCTTGATGTAAGGTAGCCCGATGCCTCGGACGCACTTCACGGTCGGAGACGTCGACGCGCTGATTCCGGCCCTGGAACGGATCTTCGTCGACGTGCTGCAGCTGCGCGCCGGCCTGCGCGGGCTGGAGACCAAGCTGGAACGCGCCAACGTACGAATGAGCCGCGAGGAGCTGCTGGAGAGCGACGACGGCTCGCCCGACATCCGGCGCGCCAAGGCGCTGTTTCGGGGCTACTACGAGGCGCTGTCCGACCAGCTCGCGCGGATCAAGGCGCTGGGCGGCGACGTGAAGGACGTCGAGACCGGCCTGGTCGACTTCCCGTCGCGGCGCCGGGGCGAAGAGATCCTGCTCTGCTGGCGGTTCGGCGAGAAGAAGGTCGAGTACTGGCACCCGGTCGACGGCGGCTTCGCGGGGCGGCAACCGGTCGACGCCGAGTTCACGCGGGCGCCCCAGACCCTGGACTGAGAGGCATCGTGGCGGGTGAGCCCGAGCTGCGCGCAGCCGTGGACGCCCTGTTGCGGGCGGCCGGCCGCGAACCAACCCAGGATCCGGATCTGGGCGAGACCGGGCGGCGGGTCGCGCAGCTGTGGCGGACCGAGTTCCTGGCGGGGTACGAGATGGATCCGGCGGCCATCCTGGGCGATCCGGTCCTGGGCGAGGCGGATCCCGACGTGGTCGTGGTGCGGGGGCTGCGCTTTCACGCGATGTGTCCCCACCACCTGCTTCCGTACCGCGGGGTCGCGCATGTCGCGTACATGCCGGACGGCAAGCTGGCCGGCTTCGGTCGCCTGGCCGAGCTGGTGGATTGTTTCACGAAGCGCCTGACCCTGCAGGAGCGGGCCACCCACCAGATCGCCGAGGCGCTACGCCAGCACCTGGGCGCGCGCGGCGCCGGCTGCGTGATGGAGGCCGAGCAGCTCTGCCTGGCCTTGCCTGCCGAGAAGCACGACCAGTCGGCCGTCATCACCAGCGCCTTCGCCGGCGAGATGCGCGAGCGCCCGGATCTCAAGGCCCGCCTGCTGGACAACGGCCGCTCATGAGCGTGCTGGACGGGAAGATCGCCGTCGTCACGGGCGCGTCGAAGGGGATCGGCCAGGTGGCGGCGCGCCTGCTGGCCGAGGCGGGCGCGCGGGTGGCCGGCTGCGCGCGCCACGCGACCGGCGACACGGTGGCCTGCGACGTCGGCAACGCGGCCGACGTGGACCGCTTCGTCGCCGACGTGCTGAACCGCCTGGGCCCGCCCGACGTGCTGGTCAACAACGCCGGCATCGCGGCGCGCGGCCGCCTGGAAGAGACGCCCATCCAGACCTGGGACGCCGTGATGGACGCCAACCTGCGCGGCACGTTCCTGGTCACGCGGGGGTTCTTGCCGGCGATGCGCGCCCGGCGCGCCGGGCGGATCATCAACGTCGCGTCGATCTCGGGGCGGCAAGGGACGGCGAACCTGACCGCCTACTGCGCCGCCAAGCACGGCGTGGTCGGACTCACGCGGGCCCTGGCCGAGGAGGTGCGGGAGGACGGCATCGCCGTAAACGCCGTGTGCCCGGGCTCCGTCGACACTGAGATGTTGCGCGTGGGCATGCCGGGTGCCAAACCCGACATGTCCCCCGGCGATGTCGCGAACGTCATCATCTATCTGGCCGCGTCCGCGCCCCTGGCGCTGACCGGTTCCTGTGTGGACGTCTTTGGCTGATACCCCCCAAGCCACCACCGATTCGAGCGAGCCCGACGTGTCGCTGGCCGCGACGCTGCGCCGGGTGCCGCTGTTTCCGCTGCCGAACGCGGTGCTGTTCCCGCACGCGCTGCTGCCGCTGCACATCTTCGAGGAGCGGTACCGGGTGATGACCCGGGACATCCTGACCGGCTCGCGCTGCCTGGCGATCGGGCTCATCGCGCCCGGCTCGTCCGACGAGGAGGAGGCGCCGGCGGTGCTTCCGATCGCGGGCGTCGGCGAGGTCGTGATGGCGCACGAGCTGCCGGACGGCCGGTTCAACCTGGTGGTGCGCGGGCGGGCGCGCGTGCAGATCGAGCAAGAGCTGGTGTCCGATCGGCCGTACCGGCTGGTGGCGGCGACGGAGCTACCCGATTTTCGGGTCGCGAACCCGGCCGAGATCGCCGACGCCGACCAGACCCTGCGGGCGCTGATCGGCCGCCTCGCCGACGCGATCCCTGAAGGGGGCGAGCTCTTGCGCCAGGTGATCGCCGCACAAGAGACGCCGGCCGAGCTGGTCGACGGCGTCGCGTCGGCGCTGATCGTCGACCCCGCGCTGCGCCAGCGGCTGCTGGAGACGCGGGACGTGGGGCAGCGGCTCGAGCGGGTGTCGGCGGAGGTGGTGGCGATGACTGCGCGGCTGACGGGGCCGTCGCCGGCGAACTGAGGGGGACGGGGACGAGGACGGCGACGAGGACGAGGACGAGGACGAGGACGAGGACGGGGGAGGGGGAGGGGGAGGGGGAGGGGAAGGGGGAGTTGTTAAGGGCGGCGGGCGTCGCTATATATCCCGCGCATGAGTCGTTCAGTCTCGTCGCGAATCAAGTTGTGGGTCGTGCTGGCGGCGCTCGGCGGAGCGTCGTTCGGGGTTCCGTTCGTGGCGCAGGCCAAGCGGGCTCGTCAGAGCAAGAAGGCGGCGGCCGACACGGCCGACTGCAAGACCGACAAGGACTGCGTGCTGGTCACGGATGAATGCTGTCCCTGCAGCCAGGGTGGAAAGCAGCGGGCGATTCCCAAGAAGGAAAAGGACGCCTACGAGAAGGACCGTAAGAAGCGCTGCTCGGACACGGCCTGCACGGAGCAGGTCTCGACGGATCCCAGCTGCTCGCAGAAGGCGTTTTGCGGCGCCGGCATCTGCGAGCTGGGCGACGCCGGCGGGGACGCCCCCGCGGCGCCGTAGCGGCGGTCTCAGGGGCCGTACGGGCCGCCACCGTACGGCGGGCTGCTGCAGGTCCCGTCGGCGACGGGTCGTGTCGTGACGTTCGAGACGCACGAGGCGGGCGACGGAACGACGCAGGCGATCGCCGGACACACGCCCCGCGTGAGCGCGCACCCCGAGCTGGTCCACTGGGCCTTCAAGGAGGCGAGCTCCGTCGTGTCGTTCACGTACACCTTGCAGCCGGGGCACGCGATCGAGTTGTCGGCGAGCTGGCGGCACTGCATGCCGGCGCCGATGGTGCAGGCCTTCGCGGCCGTGAGAGCCGTCGCGTACGCGCTCTCGAGCTGCGCGCAGGTCTGACCGGGGGCGCCGCCGGCGCCGGGTTTGCCGCCGGTTCCGAGCTGACCTCCGGCGCCCGGCTGGCCGCCGCCGGTCGCGGACTGGCCGCCGCCGCCGATCTGGCCGCC
>CAZJMY010000461.1:0-2244 GCA_964546845.1 uncultured Myxococcales bacterium
ACGTCCGCCCGGCCCGACACCCGCGCCAGCACCAGCGACCACGCCAGGTGCATCACGCTCGCCGCGCTCACCCCCGCTTGCCGCGCCTGCTCTCGCGCCGCCCGCGCCAGTTCCGAATCCAGCGCCAGCCGCGCCTCTTCAACCTCGCCGCCGTCCCTCTGCACGTCCAGCAGCCCGAACGCCGCGGTCGGCTCGTCGACGTCACCCAGCATTTCCCCGAAGAACGCTTCGTGCTCCGCCGCGCTCACGCCCAGCCGCGCTTGCCCCACGAAGTTTCGGAACGGCACAGGCGCCGACAGCTCCCCCCCGCGCCCTTGCTCGATCAGCTCCACCTCTTCCACCAGCAGCGCCAGCGTCGTGTGGTCCATCACCAGGTGGTGCGCCAGCAGCAGCAGCAGCCACCGGCCACCGCCCACGTCCTCCGCCACCTTCATCCGTATCAGCGGCGCCGTTCGAACGTCGATCCGGTGCCGTCGCGGGTCGAACCGCGCCTTCAACTGCTCCCCCGCGTCGCCCCCGTCCGCGTCCAGCGTCACCGTCTCCACCGGCAGCGCCACACGCCGCTGCACCACTTGCACAGGCTCGTTCAACCCCTCCCACATCACCGCCGTCCGCAGGATGTCGTGCCGATCGACCAGCTGCTGCAGCGTCGCCACGAACCGCTCCACCGTCTCCCGATCCCGCGCCGCGTACAGGCTGGGCAAAAGGTACGTGTCGCCTGCCCCGCCCAGCAGGTGATGAAACAGGATCCCTTCCTGCAGCGGCGCCAGCGGGTAGATGTCTTGCACGTTCGCCGCGCCGCCAGGCACCGCCGCCACGATCCGATCGATCGCCGCCTGGTCCAGGCTCACCAGCGTCAGCATCTCCGGCGTGATCGCCGGCGCGTCCTCGGGAATCAGGTTCGGTGGGACCGCCACCTCCGGTCGGCTCTCCGCGACCTGCGCCGCCAGCGCGCCCACCGTCGGGCTGCCGAACAGCGTCCGCACGTCGGTCCGCAGCCCCGCCTGCCGCATCCGTTCGACCAGCGCGACCGCCAGCAGCGAGTGCCCGCCCAGCTCGAAGAAGTTGTCGTGCCGCCCCACCCGCTCGACGCGCAGCACGTCGGACCAGATCCGGGCCAGCGTCTCTTCCACCGCGCCGCACGGCGCCTCGTACCCGCGCGCGCCGTACGAGTCCGCGTCCGGCGCAGGCAGCGCCCGGCGGTCCAGCTTGCCGTTCCGGGTCAGCGGCAGCGCCTCCAGCCGCACGTACGCCGACGGCACCATGTACTCCGCCAGCGTCCCACGCGCCTGCGCCCGCAGCACCTCCACCTCCGGCGCTCTCGCCCCCGTGTAATACGCCACCAGCCGCTTGTCTCCGGGCTGGTCCTCCCGCGCCACCACCGCCACCTGCTCCACCCCCTCCACCTCGCGCAGCCGCGCCTCGATCTCTCCCAGCTCGATCCGGTGCCCACGCACCTTCACCTGCGCGTCGTTCCGCCCCAGGTACTCCAGCCTTCCGTCCCTCTGCCAGCGCCCCAGGTCGCCCGTCTTGTACATCCGCGCGCCCGCTTCGCCCGCGAACGGATCCGCCACGAACCGCGCCGCTGTCAGCTCCGGCCGGTTCAGGTAACCGCGCGCCACTCCCGCCCCACCGACGTAAAGCTCGCCCGTCACCCCGACTGGCGCAGGTCGCCGCCGCTCGTCCAGCACGTACACCCGCAGGTCCCCGATCCGCTCGCCGATCGGGCTCGCCCCTACCCGCTCCACGTCGCTTGCCCGCAACGCCAGGTACGTCACGTGCACCGTCGTCTCCGTGATCCCGTACATGTTCACCAGCTGCGTCCGCGCCTCGTCGTTCCGCGCGTACCAGGCACCCAGCCCAGACACCTCCAGCGCCTCGCCCCCGAAGATCACCGTCCGCAGCCCGTGCTCCCGCTCGCTCTGCGCCTGCGCTGCCAGCAGCTGCTGGAACGCGCTCGGCGTCTGGTTCAGCACCGTCACCCCCTCGTCGCACAGCAGCTCGTAGAAGTCCTGCGGCGAACGCGCCGTCTCCTTCCCCACCACCACCAACCGACCTCCGTAAACCAGCGCGCCCCACATCTCCCACACAGAGAAGTCGAACGCGAACGAGTGGAACATGCTCCACACGTCCTGCCTCCCGAACCCGAACCACCCCTCCGTCGCGCTGAACAGCCGCGCCAGGTTTCCGTGCTCCACCACCACGCCCTTCGGCGTCCCAGTCGACCCAGACGTGTAGATCACG
>CAZJMY010000462.1:0-1018 GCA_964546845.1 uncultured Myxococcales bacterium
CGACACCTACGGGCACCCGACCGGCGACGAGGTCCTGCGCCGGGTCGCCGCCATCCTCAGGGCCAGCGCCCGCAAGATCGACATCACCGCCCGCTACGGCGGCGAGGAGTTCGCGATCGTGCTGGAGGGGACCGACCGCGCCGGCGCCCGCCAGCTGGCGGAGCGCATCCGGCAAGAGGTCGCCCAGCAATCGTTCGCGTCCCCGAAGGGCAATTTCCAGGCGACGCTGTCGATCGGCGTCGCCAGCTACCCGGACGACGCGCGCGACAAGGCGGAGATCATCGCGCGCGCCGACCAGTCCCTGTACGCCGCCAAGCACGGCGGCCGGAACCGCACCGTCTGCTGGGGCGACATCGACCGCGGCAAGCTGAAGGTCGCCGCCGCCGCCAAGTAGCCCGCCGGCCGGGGCTACGCCGGCCACTGCAGCGCGGCGCGCAGACTGTACGCGCAAGTGGTCGGCGTCCCACTTCGTAGTTTGCTTCCTACATTGTGCTCGGCTCCGCGCGAAGGCGAGAATTCCGCCAATGCTCGCCCCCCGGGCGCGCCGCCTCGCGCTGGCTTCGCTGCTGCTTTCCCTGCTGCTCTGGCGGGGGGGCGCCCCCGCGCGCGCGGCGACGATCAACGTCTCGCCGGGCGACACTTACGCGAAGATCGAAGCGGCCAAGGCCGGAGACGAGGTGGTCATCGCGCCGGGCACCTACAAATTCCGCGTCTACCTGACCCAGCAGGCGCCGGCGAACAGCCCGATCACGATCCGCGCCGCCGACCCCACGAACCCGCCCGTCTGGGACCTGGGCAACACGCTGGTCGAGAACGCGCCCGGCAGCTACACGGCCGGCGACCGGGGGCGCGGCTGCTGGCAGCTGTCCGGCGCCAGCAACATCCACATCTCCGGGCTGGTGATCGCCGGCTGCCACAACCTGGGCGCCAACTCGGCGGGGCTGCGCTACTACAACGGCTCGACGGGGATCGTCCTGTCGGACATCGTCTTCCGCGACAACGACAACGGCCTCACGGG
>CAZJMY010000463.1:0-2180 GCA_964546845.1 uncultured Myxococcales bacterium
CAGCTTGATCTTCGAGTCGACCAGCGCGTCGAAGATCGGCATCGCGGCGCCGCCCGAGAGGCCGAAGACGTACTCGACACCCTCGCGCTCGAGGCAGCGGATCAGCGCCTCGGCGCCGGTCTGCAGCTTGGCGGGCGCGACAGGCGCCTTGGACTTCTTCGCGGGGGCGGAATCGTCATGGGCGGGGGACTTGCGGGCCAGCGGTGTAATCGCCACGGAAACCTCACTTTCGATGTCGAGGTTCCGAAAGCTACGGCGAAGTCGCGCCCCTGTCCAGCGGTTATTTCCCGCGAAGCGCCCGGATCGATGCAGATTGAGCGGTTTTGACGCGGTGCTCAGACCAACCGGCCCGCTTTGCGTGTCGATTCAGGGGTGATTTTGCCGATCTGGGGCGACCAAGCGGGCGGCGACCGTCGCCCGCTCGGCCTCGCCGACAAGCTCGCGGGCATCGGGCGTGTGGCGGATCGTGAGGTTCTTCTGCGCGTAGTCGAGCGCGCGCCCCGGGTCGCCGCCCACGTGAAGGAAGAACCGGGCCGCGTGATCGTAAAACGCCGCGGGATGCTGGGCGACCAGCGCTTCGTAGCCCTGCCGCGCGCGGCGGATCAGGGCCGCGCCCTCGGCGTCCCGGCCGATCCGGCGGTACACGGCGCCCAGCTGGCCGGCGTACTCCGGGTCGTCGCTCTGGCTGGCCAGCGGCTCCAGCAACAGCCGGGCCCGCTCGAGCTCGGCCGGCGCCCCCAGCTCGGCCAGCAAGCGCGCCTCGTGCCCGGCGGCCGGCGCGTACGCCGGCAGGCGCGACAGCGCCGACTCGAAGAGAGCCCGGGCGAGATCGGAGCGGCCGGCGCTTTCCCACATGTGCCCCTCCTGGAGCTCCAGCCAGGCGACGGCGAAGGGCGAGACGTCGTCGTAGCGGCGCTTGGCCTCCGCGAACGCGAGCGCCGCCTTCGAAAACTCGTGGGCGTCCGCCAGCGCGCCCGCCTCCGCGCCGTAGCTGTTCAGGTTCGGCCGCGCCCGCCGCCAGGCCCGCAGATGGGGCAGCGCCTGATCCAGGTCGCCCGTCGCCTGCCAGACGCCGACGCGGATCTGCTCGATCGCCGTGGGCTCGCCGCCCAGGGTCTCCGCGCGATCGGCCTCGGCCTTCGCGCCGGGAAACTCATGCCACGCGGCCAGCGCGCGAGCGCGCAGAAGGTGCGCTTCCGGGTCGGCGGGCGCCCGGCGCACGGCCGCCCTCGAGACGGCGTCCGCTTCGGCGTAGTCGGCCAGCTTGCCGAAGAACTGCGCGTCCATGAAGAGGTGGTCGACCAGCGCGCGGGTGCGCCGCAGGTCCTCCGGATGCTGTGCGTGCTGGCGGCGCGCCAGCGCCAGCTCGGCGAGGAAATTCTGCGTCGCGAGGTTCCCGTCCGTCGTCTTTCGCGCCACCGGGATAGGCGTTCCGGGCGCCGGCGCGACCTCCGGCGCACGGCGCGGGCCGCAGCCCGCCGCCAGAACCGCCGCGACCGCCGCGATCGTCAGGCGCCGCAGGGCGGAACCTTCGATCACGGCGGTCGGCGTGGACATGCGAGCGGGGGCGGCGGCTAGTTCGGCGGGGCGAGGAACGGAAACGCGACGGGCGTCTGCTGGGCCATCTTGTCGTCGGCGTTCACGCCATCGGTGACACCGGTGGTCATGCCGGTCGCCAGGACCGAGTAGCTCTCGTCGATGACGTCCTCCGAGATCGTCCGGCCGCCGCAATCGGTGTTGGCGATGATGCCGGTGGCGTTCGCCTCGACGCCCAGGTACACGGCGCAAGTCCCCGAGCTGGTGTCGACGTACAGCTGATCGTCGAGCAACACGTCGGCGAGCGGCTTGTAGCGGGTCGCGTCCGTCTTCGTCTTGTCGGCGGCGAACTGGTTGCCGCAGTTCTGGTCGAGCCCGTCGAGAATCGCCAGGTTCGCTTCGAACGCAGGCTCGAAGCTGCCGGCGGTCGAGGGGGTCGCCGCGTTGTACATGTCCTGCTTCATCCCGTGTGTGGTCGCGTTGGCGTCGAACGGGTCGGTGATGGCCGTGTTGATGGCCGGCCGCCCCATGCGATCGATCTGCGCGCCGAGAGCGGGAACCGCTGGAGCTCCGCCGGCGCCCCCGCCTCCGGCCGCGCCGCCCGCGGCACCGGCCGCGCCGCCCGCGGCACCCGCGCGACCGCC
>CAZJMY010000464.1:0-4383 GCA_964546845.1 uncultured Myxococcales bacterium
GCGACACCAGCGCGCGCTCGCCGTGGTACGGGTGAAGGCGGGCGGCGTCGGTCTCGCGCTCGGTCAGCGCGCCACCCCGCATCCAGGTCGCGACGGGCACCGCCAGCTCCCCGATGTCGTGGCTGTAAGCCGCCCAGCGCACGTCGCGAATGTCCGATTCGGGCAGGCCCATCCGCTTGCCCGCCGCGCTGGCCAGCGACGCGACGGCGCGCGAATGCCCGAACGTGAACGGCATCCGCATGTCGATGAAGTCGGCGATCGCCAGATACGCCTCCTCGCAGGCCGACTCGTCCAGCATCGCGTGGGGTGTGGGCTCGAGCGCCAGGATCTTCTGGCGGTCGACCGGCCCGTCGAGGCCCGCGAGGAACCGTTCCGGCCGGGCCAGGAAAAGCTGCGCCAGCTCCGGTTCGTAGGCCCCGCCGGCGCGCTTGGCGATCATCGGCGTCACGGCCTCGAAGCCGTGCGCCTCGGAAAGCGCGACGACATCCTGGGCCAGCGTCACCAGCCGGACCGGGAACTTCACCGCCTCGCCGGAGAGCCCGCGTGGCAACCCGCGTCCGTCCCAGCGCTCGTAGATCTGGCCCAGACTCTCGCGGATCTCCTCGGGGAGACCCAGGCGCTCTGCGAGTCTCTGCGCGACCTCGCAGTGTCCCGACAAGATCGGGACGTTCACCTGGGCGGCCTCGGCAAGACCGCGCTCGACGGCCTTGGTCAGCTCCGCGGCCGACGCGCCGGCGAAGACGCGCGTGATGGCTCTGACGAAGACCGCGGCGAACTCCGCCTTGTCGCCGAAGTCCAGGCGCTGAAGGTCCTGGCGAAGCGCGATCTCATCACCCCACGCCGCCGCAAGCAGATGCGAATCGGCGTTGCACCCGATGTAGCGCAGGAGCGCCTGATGGTAGACGGCGCGGCGCATCCCGTCGTCCAGCCGCCCCGCCTCCGCCAGCCGCATCGCCAGAACGCAGGACCGCAGCGCAAAATCGCGCGAGTGGCCCGTGGCCAGGTCGGTCGCGTAGGCCAGCGCCATGAGGAAGTCCGCGCGTCGAACCATGGGTGCCGCCATCCGGGGTCGTGACCTCGGCTCGCGAGTGTATCGCACGAGCCGTGGCCACCAGGGTGGCCATCTGCGTGCGTGAGGAATGTATGCGCGCGCCTGCGTTCTAGTACCCTGAGGATTGGGTGCTCTTCGAAACGACCTTGTCCGACGCCAGGACCGGAACGAGATGACGAGAGCGACCCTTTTGACGGCGTCCGCGGTGCTGGTGATCTCTTGCTCGTCGTCGACGAGCGACACCGGCCATTCCGGCGGATCAGGCGGGGCCAGCTCTCCAGGCGGCCGTGGCGGGACCGGAGGCGCCGGCGGAGCGGCCGGTTCGGCCGGTGTGGGCGGGCAGCCTGGGGCGATGGGCGGTGCCGGCGAACTGCCTGGGTCGACGGCCGGTGCGGGGGGGCAGTCCGGAGCCGCCGGCGCGGGCGGTCTGCCTGGAGCCGCTGGCGCGGGTGGCCAGCCGGGAGTTGCCGGCGCGGGTGGCCAGCCAGGAGCCGCCGGCGCTGCTGCCGGCGGGGGCGCCGGCGGTCCGGGAGGACAGGCCGGTCAGGTGGCCCACCTGGACGGAGGCGTGAGCGCCTTCCCATTGTCGTATTCGTCCGACGGCCGCTCGCTGCAGGACGCCCACGGCGCTCCCTTTCCGCTCCTTGGGCGCACCGCGTGGAATGTCGTGTCATTGCCCGCGTCGGACGCCGCCACATTTCTCGCCGACACGCTGTCAAAGGGGTACGACGCGCTCGAATTCGCGGCCATGTGGCGCGACTCCAGAGCGGCCAACGTCCCCTTCGACGGCAACGGCGACGTGCCGTTCCTGAAGACCCTGGGCGGGGCCGCCTGGAACGGCAACCTGACGTATGCCGACACGAGCGACGAACCCGACTTCAGCACGCCCAACCCGGCCTACTGGAATTTCGTCGCCGCGTTCGTCGACCAGTGCGCCTCGCAGGGAATCGCCGTGCTGATGTTCCCCTCTTACGTCGGCTCCAGCCTCGATCTCGCCGACGGCTGGATGACCGAGATGACGGACAACGGGGCGGCACGGATGCAGGCGTTCGGCACGTACGTCGGCCATCTGTTCGCCTCGCGCAGCAACGTGATCTGGATGGCCGGCGGGGACCACGGAACGGACACGAGTCAGTTCACCCCCGCCCAGCTGGCCGTCGAATCGGCCCTGCTTTCCGGGGTGCGATCGGTGATCGACCCGTCGAGCCTCTGGTCGGCCGAATGGACGTCGGAAACCAGCGCCGTCGACGAGGCCACCTTCGGCCCCGAGATGACCCTCAACGGCTGCTTCAGCTGGGCGGGCGCGACGATCACCCAGGGGCGGCGCGCCTACGCGTACATGCCGACAGAGCCGGCCTTCCTTCTCGAAGAACCGTATGACGAAGAAGGACCGGACGGCCCCGACGACAACCCGAACGCGACTCAACCAGTGCGCCGCTTTCAGTGGTGGGGCTGGCTCTCCACAATCGGAGGCTACGTCAGCGGCAACAGGTACGTCTGGCCGTTCGCCCCGGGCATGTGGCAGCCGCATCTGAGGACGCCAGGCGCCCGCGACATGGCGAACCTGAACGCGTTCATCCGTTCGATCGCCTGGGAGCAGCTGGTTCCGGACGGCTTCGGGCCCAAAGACCTGGTGACGGCCGGACTCGGCTCCCAGGACGAGCTCGGCAAAAGCACGATGATCACCGCCGCGGCGAACCCGGCCGGCACGCTGCTGGTCGCCTACGTTCCGCCGGAGCACGCGGGCAGCTTCGCGATCGACATGACCAACATGTCCGGCCAGACCACCGCGCGCTGGTTCAATCCCTCGACCGGCGCCTACACGCCCATCGCGATCTTTCCCAACACCGGCCACCAGACCTTCACGGTGCCCGGCGACAACGGATCCGGGTTCACCGACTGGACGCTGGTGCTCACCGTTCCATAGGTCCGACGTCGGCGACGTGCCGATGCCCGGCGCCGCCGTTCACTGAATGTTCAGCGCCTGCTTGATCGCGGTGTTGGCGACCGCGTGAACGCCCGTCCGGTCGAGGCGCCATTTGTCCATGACCTGCGTAGGGGTGATCAGCGTGACGCCGCGCGCCTTCAAGGTGGCCGCCAGCGTGGGATCGCTGTACGTCCCCGACCGCGACGAAAAGGCGGCAAAAAAGTTGTCCCAGTGCACCGGCAGATAGGCCTTTGGCTTCAACACCGGCAGCACGAGCTGCGCGACGGGATCCCCGCCCGCGCCGACCCACAGATCGACGGACGTCAGCGCCGCATCCGCCATCGCCGCCTTGAGGTTCTCCAGAGGGGCGCCGTAGTCGACGCCGTCCACGACGATCGGCACGTCGAGATCGACGTACCCCGCGGAATTGAGGAAGAACCAGCTGTACGGTCCATCGGCGCCGTCGATGGTGAACAGGAAAGCCCGGCCACCACCGCCGTTGGGGAAGTCCTCCGCAACGCCGGCGTGCAAACCGCCCGTCGTCAGGTCCGGCACGGGAACAGCGTCCAGCTCGACCGGGTCGTGCTGTTCCGGGTTCGTCATGGAATCGCCACTGTGATTCCAGCGGACCACCCTCATCGTGACGCCGGGAGAGAGCGTGATCTTCTCGCCGCCCAAGACTTCCGTGCACTGCCCCGGCGCGATGCCCTGGGCGACCGCCTGAAAGCAGGTCGTCTTGGAGCCGATGATCGGCGCCCCCGAGAGGAACGACCAGGTCGCGGTGTCGAACGAGTGATCGAAGTGACTGTGCCCGGTGAGGAGCAAGTTCAGCTTCGTCGCGCCGCCGAGCGCGGTGAAAACGCGGCTGACCGCCGCGACGTCGGGGAGGCTGGGAGCGTAGGTATTCTGGAGTCCGCCGCCACCGCCGTAGAAGTTCGACTTGGGAATTCGCGTCACGTACCCGTCGATGAGGAAATTCAGCGGCCCGAGCTCGACGTAGAGGTTCGCGACGGTCATCCAGGTCAGATCGCAATGCGCCGAGGCGACGCCACAAGTTCCCGCCTGCGAGCGCGTCGGGTCGGTGGGGCAAGCGTCCAGGCAATCAGGCACACCGTCCCCATCGCCGTCCTGGTCGGAGACCCCGCACCCGCAGAGCCCCGGAACCGTCTTGGCGGGGTCGGACGGACACAGATCGGCGCAATCCGCGACGCCATCATGATCGCGGTCGTCGACGCAGGGATCGTGGCACTCGAGCACACCGCCATCGCTGCCGCCCGACGCCGAACAAACGCCGCCCGCCCCGGCCGCGCCCATGCCGGCAGCCCCGCCGCCGCCCCCCGCGGCGCCCGCCATGCCCCCACCACCGGCCGCGCCATCGCCGCCGGCGCCGCCACCCCCCGCGGCG
>CAZJMY010000465.1:0-3122 GCA_964546845.1 uncultured Myxococcales bacterium
TGGCCGCCGCCAACTTCGAGCTGCGCTCGCGCACCGGGTTCGACCTGGGCGTGCTGGCGTTCCTGCCGGTGCACGAGGGGTTCGGCGGCCGCATCCGCTATCTCATCAGCGGCGGCTCGGCGCTGCCCGCCGACGTCATGAAGGCGTTCTACGGCATGGGCTTCAACTTCTTCGAGGGCTACGGCCTCACGGAGACGGCGCCCGTCCTGACCGTCACCTCGCCCAAGGAGAAGCCCATCGCCGGCTCTGTCGGGCGCCCGCTGCCGGGCGTCGAGGTGAAGATCGCCGACCCCGACGAGGTGACCGGCGTGGGCGAGGTGATCGCGCGCGGCCGCAACGTCATGGCGGGGTATTGGGCCGACGAAGAGGCCACGGCCGGCGCGGTCCGCGACGGCTGGTTCCACACGGGCGACCTGGGCCGCTTCGACGAGAAGGGGAACCTGTACCTGGTGGGCCGGTCGAAGGACGTCATCGTCGACGCCAACGGCAAGAACGTCTACCCCGACGAGGTCGAGGACCTCTACGCGGGCTGCCCCTACGTGAAGGAGCTGTCCGTCGTGGGCGTCTCCGACGGCATCGGCGAGCAGGTGGCCTGCGCGGTGGTCCCCGATCTCGAGCACGACCCGGCCCTGTCGCCCGCCGAGGTGCACGCCAAGATCGAGGAGCACTTCCGGAAGATCTCCGCCGACCTGCCCATCTGGAAGCGGGTGCGCGCCGTGCATTTCTGGGAGGGGGACCTGCCGAGGACCGCCAAGCGCTCCGTCAAGCGGCGCGACGTCTCGGCGGAGATCGCGCGCCAGCGACGAAAGACCGAGGAGACCAAGGGGGCGCTGGCCGTGGCGTCGGGCGACCGCGCCCAGGTGAGCTGGCTGCTGGACACGGTGGCGACGGTGTCCGGGCGCCGCCGCGCGGACGTCCAGCTGGGGAGCCGCTTCGGCGAGCTGGGCTTCGACAGCCTGATGTACGCCGAGCTGTCGAGCGCGCTGGAGAGCGCCGGCGTGGTGTTGCCCGAAAGCGTCGACATCACGACGCTGAACACGGTCGCCGAGCTGCAAGAGCTGCTGGCGCGCGGCCCCATCGCCGCCGCCCGCGAGCGTGCCGCCGGCCGCGGCGACGACGACGACATCCACGTCCCGTCCCAGGTGGCGTCCGCCGGAAAGCGGGCGCTGGCGTTCGGGCAGAAGCTGTTCTACGAGCGCGTGCTGGAGACCAAGGTGAAGGGCGGGCTTCACGTCCCGCACCACACCAGCTTCATCGTCGCCGCCAACCACGCCTCCCACCTGGACATGGGCGCCATCAAGGTCGCGCTGGGCGACGCGGGGAAGAACCTGGCCTCGATGGCCGCCGCCGACTACTTCTTCCGCGGCCGCTACCGCCGGGCCTACTTCAGGCACTTCACCAACCTGGTTCCGATGGAGCGCAGCGGCTCCATCCGCAAGTCGATGGAGAAGACGCTGGAGGTGCTGAAGCGCGGGCGCAGCCTGGTCGTGTTCCCCGAGGGGACGCGGTCCGTGACCGGCGAGCTGGCCGAGTTCCTGCCCAGCCTGGGCTACCTCGCGCTGCGCGGCGACGTCGGGATCCTGCCCGCCCACGTCGCGGGAAGCTTCGAGGCGCTGCCCAAGGGGACGGCGGTCCCGCGCGCGCGCGAGCTGACGGTGTCGTTCGCGCCGTTCCTGTCGCCGGACTGGCTGGCGACGCTGGTGGCCGGGCTGCCCCAGCAAGAGGCCTGGCGGCTGGTCGCCGCGTTCACCCAGCGCGCCGTCGAGAACCTGCGGGACGGGCTGCCGACGCCGCTGGACGTCGACGCCGTGCGTTCCGCCTGGGACGGGCGCGCGCTGGGGCCGATCGCCGTGCGCACGCGGCCCGTGCGCCGCCCGCTGCTGAAGTCCGTGCCGTGAAACAGAAATCCAAAGACGACGTCATGAAGAACGCGATCCTGGTGACCGGCGGGACGGGCTTTCTGGGCAGCCACCTGGTCAAGCTGCTGGCCGCGGATCCGGCGACGGCCCCGCGGCTGCGGGTGCTGGTGCACAGCGCCGCGCCGGCCTGGCTGCGCGACCTGGGCGTGCGGCTGGTGCACGGGTCGGTGACGGCCCCGGACAGCCTGGCCGCGGCGCTGGACGGCGTCTCGGAGGTCTATCACCTGGCGGGGTTGGTCTCGCACCTGGCCGAGGATGCGCACCGCATGTACAGCGTGCACGTCGACGGGACCCGCTTCCTGTGCGAGGCCGCGGCGCGCGCCGGCGTGCGCCGCATTGTGATGGCGTCGACCAGCGGCACCATCGCCGTCTCGCGCCGCGAGGACGACGTCGCCGACGAGACCGTGCCCACGCCCATCGATCTCATCGGGCGCTGGGCCTACTACGCCAGCAAGTACTATCAGGAGGAGGCGGCCCGGCGCGCCTGCGGCGAGAAGGTGGAGCTGGTCACGATCAACCCCAGCCTGCTGCTGGGGCCGGGCGACGATCGCCTGAGCTCGACGCGGTTCATCGTGCAGTTCATCGCGCGCGACATCGCGTTGATGCCGGTGGGCGGGACCAACGTCGTCGACGCGCGCGACGTGGCGGCGCTGCTGCCGGTCGCGATGGCGCGCGGCACGGCGGGCGACCGCTACCTGGTCGGCGCCGTGAACTGGTCGTTCGCCGATCTGTTCGGCCGCCTCGAGCGCCTGACGAAGATCCCGGGGCCGAAGCTGAAGATCAACGGGGACCTGCAGCACCTGGCGTCGCGGGCGCAGGCGGCGCTGTTCAAGCGCATCGGGCGCAAGGTGCCCGTCGAGCCGACCAGCGTCGACCTGGCGCAGTACTTCTGGTACTTCGACGCCGGCAAGGCCGCGCGCGAGCTGGGCTTCGTGCCGCGCGATCCGGCCGACACGCTGCGCGACACCGTCAACTACGTGCGCCGCCACCTGCTGGGCAGCGGCGCGCTGTCGTCGAATCAGCCGGCGACGGCTGCTTAGCCGCAATGCCGTTCACTTAGCGCGCAACATGGCAGGAACGCGGCCGAAACGGGTGTGTGAAACGCCAGGACGCCGGGAACGCCAAAAGGCTGGAGGAGCCGACGAAGGAGATCGATCGTCACGTCTCGGAGTTGCTGGGCGCTGCCACGGAGGTCCATCGGAT
>CAZJMY010000466.1:0-11351 GCA_964546845.1 uncultured Myxococcales bacterium
CGGGAGGGGGCGCGGGCGCGACGGCACGGGCGGCGAGCGGCGGGGCCTGCGTGCCGGTCCACGCCACCGGCACCTTGGCGTGCGGCGGTGCGGGCGCGTTCCCGCGCCGCGCGATGGCGCCGCCGATCCCCAGCCCCACGACGATCGCCGCGGCGATGGCCCAGGCGAGCGGCCGGCGGCGCGCCGGCGGTCCCGGCTCGTCGACGATCTCGGAGGCCGCCTCGCCGAAGGTCGTCTGCGTGGGCGGCTTCGGCGGCGACGGAATCTTCGGCGACGCTTCGGGCACCGTGGTGAGCCCGCCCAGGAACGCCGCCAGCCGGTCGGCGACGACGCGCATGCTGGCCGGCCGCTCCGCCGGCTCTTTGCGCAGCAGCTCCCCGATCAGCTCCGCCACCGCGGCCGGGACGGCGGGATTCAGCGCGCGCGCGTCGGCCGGCGCCTCCGTCATGTGCGCGACCACCAGGTCGCCCAGCGTCGTGTGGGTGAAGGGCGGGCGGGCCGTGACCATCTCGTACAAGACGCAGCCCAGCGAATAGAGGTCGGTCCGAAAGTCCAGATTGGCCGAATCGCGGCACTGCTCGGGCGACATGTAGAGGGGCGTTCCCATCAGCGCCCCGCTGCGCGTCTGGTGCACCTGCCCGGCGCGGAAGTCGCCTTCCAGCTTGGCGATGCCGAAGTCGACGATCTTCACCGCTTCGGCGGGGTGGGCCAGGATGAACACGTTCTCGGGCTTCAGATCGCGGTGGACGATCCCGGTCTCGTGGGCGGCCGCCAGCGCGTCGGCCATCGCGCGCGCGTAACGGGCGGCCGTCGCGGCCGGCAGCGCGCCTCGCTTCGCCAGCGCCGCGGCCAGCGTCTCGCCGTCCAGATACTCCATCACGATGTACGGCCGGCCCGTCGGATCGATCTCGCAGTCGAACACCTGAACGATTCCGGCGTGCGCGATCGCCGACGTCGCGCGCGCTTCCAGGAAGAATCGTTCGAGCAGGTCGGGGCGCCCCACCAGCTCGCGGGCCAGCAGCTTGACCGCAGCCTTGCGCTTCAGGTGCCGGTGCTCGGCCAGATACACCTCGCCCATCGCGCCGCTGCCCAGCTGACGCAAGACCTGGTAGCTGCCGATGGCCTGGCCGATGAGGCCGGCTTGCAGGTCCGCTTGCACGCGGTGATCCTCGCCCGTCCGGCAAAAATGCGAAAGTGCCTTGGATCGCGTTCCGGGCTCGCCCGCCCCTCGTTTTTTTCTGGAGCTGACGCAAAATAGGGCGGACATGCGGCGAGGACCGAACCCTTTCGAAAAGCGTCAGAAAGAGAACGCGCGCAAGGAAAAGCAGCGCAAGAAGGCCGAACGCCGAGACCTGCGCGATCGCCAGAAGGCCGATCGCCCGGCGGGCGAGGCGGAGGAGGATCCGGACATCGCCGGCATCGTCCCGGGGCCCCAGCCGCCCGCCGAGGAGTGAGGTCAAGATCGCGACACGGTGAACCGATTTAGGGCTGGCCGGACACCTCCCGGCGGAGGTTGTGATGACGAGCTGGCCGGGGTCGGACGCGCCGCGCAAGCAGTCGATTGCGCGTGCCGTGGCCGCGATCGCGGCGGCGCTGGCCGGCCTGGCGGGGTGCGGCGGCGGCGCCACGGCCAGGCACCCTGACGGCGGCCACGATGCGCCGGCGGAGGCGCTCCCCCGCACCGACGGCTTGCTGGCCGCCGGGCGCCCGTGTGCGGACGGCGCGGCCTGCGCCTCGGGATTCTGTTCGGACGGCGTCTGTTGCGCGACGGATTGCTCGGGGGTCTGTCAGACCTGCGCGGCGGCGGGAAGCATCGGCACCTGCACGGCCGCCGAGATCGGGACCGATCCGCGCGACGACTGCGACGACAAGGGACCTGGCAGCTGCGGCGCGGACGGCTTCTGCGATGGGGCCGGCGCCTGCGAGAAGTACCCGCGGGGCGTCACCTGCCGCCAGCCGGGCTGCGCAGGCGAGACGCTGACGTTCGCGGGCCGGTGCGACGGCCTCGGCACCTGCCTGACCACGCCGTCCGAGGACTGCGGCCCCTTCCGCTGCGGGCCCAGCGGCGCGTGTGCGACCACGTGCACCGTCAGCGCCGACTGCGCGTCCGGCGCCGGCTGCGTGAACGGCAGCTGCGGCAAGCGGCCCATCGGCGCCAGCTGCGCCGCCAACGCCGACTGCAATTCGGGCGTCTGCGCGCAAGGGACGTGCTGCGCCACGAAATGCGACGGCATCTGCTTGTCGTGTGGGCTGCCCGGCAGCGCCGGCGCCTGCACCTACGTGCCGGCGGGCCAGGACCCGCTGGGCCAGTGCGCCGACAACGGCGCCGCGACCTGCGGAACCGACGGGCTGTGCGACGGCGCCGGCACGTGCCGCCTGTACGCCAGCGGCACGGTCTGCGGCGCGGACCACTGCACGGGTCAGACCGAGACCACGGCCGCGCGCTGCGACGGCGTGGGCGACTGCGTCCCCAGCGCTCCACAGGGCTGCGCGCCTTACGTGTGCGGCGCCAGCGGCAGCTGCATGACCAGCTGTGCCACCGACGCGGACTGCGCGCCCGGCACCACCTGCCACGGGACCATCTGCTGCGCCGCGGGCACGTGCGGGTTGGCGCCGCTGGGCGCCGTGTGCGCGGCCGGCGCCGACTGCGCCTCCGGCTTCTGCGCGCAGGGCGTTTGCTGCGCCAGCAGCTGCACGGGGACCTGTCAGTCGTGCGCGCTGCTCGGCACCGCAGGGACCTGCGCCGACGTGCCCGCCGGCGAGGACCCGCTTTCGGCGTGCGCCAACCAGGGGGCGGCCACCTGCGGCACCACCGGCGCGTGCGACGGCAAAGGGAAGTGCCAGCTCTACCCGCCCGGCACGCTTTGCGCGCAGGCGACCTGCGCCGGCGCGACGTTCACGCCGGCGCGCGTCTGCGACGGCGCGGGCAGCTGCCAGGCCGCCACGCCGCTCGCGTGTGCCCCCTACGCCTGCAATGCGGCGGGAAACGCGTGCAACGCGACTTGTGCCGCCAGCGCCGACTGTGCCCCGGGCACCTCGTGCGACACGGCCAAGGGGAGCTGCGGTCTGCTTCCGAACGGCGCGCCCTGTGCGGCCGCGGCCAGCTGCAACTCGGGCTTCTGCGCGCAGGGGATCTGCTGCTCGACCGACTGCACCGCGCTGTGCAGCTCGTGCGGCATCCCGGGCTCCGTCGGCACCTGCGTCGCCGTGCCCGCCGGCCAGGACCCGCTGAACCAGTGCGCCGACCAGGGCGCCGCCAGCTGCGGCGGCAACGGCGCCTGCGACGGCAGCGGCGCGTGCCAGAAGTACGCGGCCGGCACCGCGTGCGCGGCGGCCGCGTGCGCGGGATCGACGCTGACGCCGGGCGCGGCCTGCGACGGCAACGGCACCTGCGCCATGCCCGCGGCGACCTCGTGCGCGCCGTACCTGTGCGGCAACGGCACCTGCGGCACCGGCTGCAAGAGCAACGCAGACTGCGCTCCACCCGCCGTGTGCGCCGCCGGCAGCTGCGCGGGCGGCTGTCCGGGCGTGGCCTGCGACGACTTCGAGAGCGACGCGCTGGGCGCGATGGCGTCTGGCTGGACGCGCGAGGGCGGCAGCGCCGGCGACTGGCAGGTCATCGCCGACGCGACCAGGGCGTTCGCCCAGAACCACGCGCAGAGCAGCACGCTTCGTCTCTGCTACGCGTCCGGCACCCCCTGGAGCGGCGCCACCACGGTCAGCGCCGACGTGAAGGTGCTGGCGCTCGGCTCGTCGTCGACGACCACCGCGATGCTCTGCCTCCGGTACACGGGCGGAAGCAGCGGCGACTACGCCTGCCTGGCGATCGAGCCCGGCGTCGGCTTCCAGATCAAGACCCGCGTCTCCGGGACGATCACCAGCGGGCCCGTCTGGGCCGCCACCGTCGGCACGGGCGCGTGGTACGCGGTCAAGCTGAGCGCCGCGGCGTCCGGCGCGCTCACCGCGTCCGCCGGCGGCAAGACGCTGGGGACGTACACGCCCGCGGCGCTGGTGACCAGCGGCTACGTCGCCGTCGCCACCCAGAGCGCCGAGGCCGCGTTCGACAACCTGATCGTCACGCAACCCTGAGGCCTGGCCTGCCGGCCACTCCGCCGCGCGCCCGCGGCGAGCCACCCGTCCCGCCCGCGCGCCTGACCGCAGCGCGCGAGCGGGAACCCCGCCCGCCCCAGATCGATGGCCTTGCTACGACGAGCAGACCGCGTCCAAGCAGGACCGCCCGCCGCCGCAGTCCGTCTGCAGCTGGCACTGCGGGGCAGCCTCGCCGGGCGTCTCGCAGAACCCGCCCGGGCCGCACACCGTGGCCGTCGTGCAGGTGCAGCAGTCGGCGTTGGTGTGGCAGCCGCTGCGGCAGAACCCGTCGACGCAGGTCTTGCCGGCCGCGCAGTCCGTGTTCGAGCGGCAGCTGGGGTGCGGCCGAATGTCCGGCTGGCACAGCCCCGCCGAGCACATGTCGTGCGCCGGGCAGTCGGCGTCCGTCGAGCAGGCGCCGTGGCAGAAGCCGTTCACGCAGGTGTGGTTCGCGGGGCAATCGAAGTTGAACACGCAGGTCGCGCCGCCCATCGTCGGTGGCTGGCAATACCCGCCCGTGCACACGTCGCCCGTTCCACAATCCGCCGACGACGTACATCCCGGCTGACACGCGCCGTTGAGGCAGCGCCCACCGGCCCCGCACTCGCTGCTGAACCGACAGAGCGGCGGCGCAGGCGGCAGCGGCTGGCACGAACCCGAGACACAGCACGCGCCGGCGCCGCAATCGCTGGTGACCATGCACGCACCGCCGACGGCGCCGCCGGTGCCGCTGATGGCGCCGGTTCCGCCGGTGCCGCTGATGGCGCCGGCGCCGCCCATCCCATGAATCGTGCCGCCGGTGCCGCCCGACCCTTCGCCTTCGCCGGTTCCGCCCGTGCCGCTGACGCCGCCGGTCGCGACATGTCCGCCGCCGGTGCCGCCCGTCGCGGGACGTCCGCCCGCGCCCGTCACGGCCCCAGTGCCGCCGGTCGCGCCGTGTCCTCCCACGCCGCCCGAGCCGACCCCGCCGGTCGCTGTTCCACCGGCGCCAGCGTGTCCCCAGCCGCCGCCCGTCGCGCGACCGCCCGACCCGGAGGTCTGAACGTTCGTGACGCAGGTCGCGCTCCACCCATCACACGAGGTGCCGTACGGACAGTCTGCGTCGCAGGCACAGACGTAGATGTCGTCGTTGTGACCTTTGCGGACTTCGAAACAGCCAGCAGTGGTCAACGCGCCGAGCGGAATGACGGACAACAGGGCCAGCAGGCGGACACGCTTCATTGCAATGCTCCTTTGCGCGCTCGAACCCTCGCAAGGTCCGGGCCACAGAGGCGCGTCGTGCGTGAACGGCCGAGCTGCACGCGATCATCGAAATTTCGCGCTCGATCAACGGCCGAGCTCGTCATGGACGAGGTGATGCGTCGCACGCTCGAGATTGAGCCGTGCCGCGAATTCACACCGCGAGCCGTGCCTCCCTCTCCCGCTGTCATGGTCCAGGTTGGCGTACGTCATGGTCCAGGTGATTGCGCCGGCGTGATAACGTTCACAGGTGGGCCGCAACCGATCGCTGGCTGCCGCGCTTCTGGTCCTCGTGGGTTGTTCGGGCGGCGGCGGCACCGCGGGAATGCCCACCGGCAGCGGCGGCACATCAGCGGGAAGCGGTGGCGCCATGCTCGGGACCGGGGGCGCCGCATCGGCCTCCGGCGGCGCGTCGGCTTCGAGCGGCGGGGTTCGCGGCGGCGGCACCGGTGGCTCGGGTGGCGGCTCCGTCCGCGGCAGCGGCGGCAGCGGCGGCTCGACGCGCGGTAACGGCGGCGCCGGTGGCGGCTCGGTCCGCGGCAGCGGCGGCACGAGTGGCGCGGCGGGCGGTGCGGCCGGCGCGGCCGGCGCGGCGCTCGCGGGGTGGGTTCTCACCTGGTCCGACGAGTTCGACGGGCCCGACGGGTCCGCCGCCGATGCGAGCAAGTGGATCCACGACGTCGGCGGCAGCGGCTGGGGCAACCAGGAGCTGGAGTACTACACCGACGGGACCCAGAACGCCGTGGTCCAGGGCGGCCATCTGGTGATCACCGCCACCACCGCCGGCGCATCGGCGCACAACTGCGCGTATCCGTCGAACGGCCCGTGCAAATACACGAGCGCGCGGCTGCTGACGAAGGGCAAGTTTTCGCAGAAGTACGGTCGCATCGAAGCGCGCATTCAGATCCCGGAAGGGCAGGGGATCTGGCCGGCGTTCTGGATGCTGGGCGCGAACATCGACAGCGCCGGCTGGCCCTCGTGCGGCGAGATCGACATCATGGAGAACATCGGGCGCGAACCGTCGATCAACCACGGCAGCCTGCACATGCCCGCGAGCGGCACGACCCGCGACAGCTCGCTGACCGGGATGACGGCGCTCGCCGGCGGCGCCAAGCTGGGCGATGCGTTCCACACCTACGCGATCGAGTGGGACGCGAGCGCGATCAAGTTCTACCTGGACGACACGCTGTTCGAGACGCAGTCGCCCGCCGCCGCGACCGGACGCACCTGGGCCTTCGATCGGCCGTTCTTCGTCATCCTGAACGTGGCCGTAGGCGGCCAATGGCCGGGCTCCCCCGACGCGACGACGATGTTCCCGCAGACGATGAAGGTCGACTGGGTCCGCGCGTATCAGCGCAGTCCATGAGGCCCATCCGCCCCTGCCTGCGCGGCGTTTGGTCATTAGATTCGAGGATGTAGGCGCGTCCGGCGGCCCTCACGCGCACGGGATGCGCCAGGGGAGGTGACCCATGACGACACGGATCTTCAACGCGCTCATCGGGATGTGGCTGTTCGTGACGGCCTTCATGTGGCCCCACGGCGAGGCGGTCGGGACGCTGACCGTCGTCTGTGCCGTGCTCACGTTCCTGCTGGCGATCGCGTCGTTCTATACGATGGCTGCGCGCTACGCGAACCTCGTCGTCGCCGCCGCGCTGTTCATCGGCACGCTGGCGCTGCCGACGGTGACGCGCGCGACGGTGTGGAACAACGTGATCGTGGCGGTGGCGATGCTCGCCTCGTCGTTGATGGATCGCGGTCCGGAAGCGACGCGCCGCGAACGCGAGCTCTACGGCCGCGTCTGACCAAGCCCCTCGGTCCGGGGGCCAGTCACGGGGAATCGACGCCCGGCCAGCCGCTCGCGCTCAGATAGTCGCGCAAGGCCGGGTCATCCCGGTCGAGCGGCGGCAACCACGTGCCCAGCCGCTCGCGCTGCCACCAGGTCGGCGCGCCGAGCGGCGCCAGCCGGTAGCGGTAGAGGTCGACGCGGACGTGTCGCGGCGGGCGACCCCCGAAAGGGTCGTCCGCCAGCAACCGCAGGGTGTCCCGATCGGCGCCCAGAAGGTTCCAGATGAGCCGCAGCGTCCAATCGTGGTCGCGCGGGCTCCCCATGGCCGCGAACCAGAGCAGCCAGTCGAGCCGATAGTGGTACGGGCTCATCCAGCAGGGGCGCCGACCGGGGTCCACCGGCTGGCACTTGAAGGCGTACGCGCGCCAGACGGTCGCGTCAGTGACGACCGTGTCTTCGGTCCCTTCGAACACCAGCTGGTTTCTCTCGCGTCCCACCGAGCCGAAGGCGCCGTACGTGTTCACCAGCGGCAGCCGCGTGAACGAGGTGTTCATCACCTGTTGCCCGGAGAGCAGGTTCAAAAGCGGCGGCACGCTGAGCAGCGCGATGGCGATCCCCAACCCGGCGGTCGCGATGCCCTGCGCGCGCGACGGCTGCGCCGCCGTCGCCGCCGCCTCGGCCCGCTGGCGGATGCGCGCCGGCAGCAGTCGCCCCCAGACGCCGTCGTCGAAACAGGCCAGGATGGGGACGATCGTCAGCCAGTTGAGGAACGACAGGTTGCCGCTGAGGATCAGGATCGCCTGCAGCGCCAGCATCGCCGCACCCGCGAACAGCCGCATGCGGCGCGTCCCGAACACGAAGAACGGCGCGATCAGCTCGACGAAGTGGTTGAACGCGACGCCGGCGGCATGCAGCCAGTGGGGCAGCGCATGAAAGTAGGGGGTCAGCGGGTTGGGGATCGGCTGGGTCTCGAAGTGGTAGTCGAGGCAGGTCAGGTCACGCCAGCAGGGATCGCCGCGCAGCTTGATGAGCCCCGCGCCCCACATGATTCGCACCGACAGCCAGCGCAGCAGCCAGATCACGATGACGGGTGGCGGGCGCCGCGGAAACGGACGCGGGTCGCCGAGCGGCACCAGGAAGATGCAGAGGAAGCCGGTCTCGACCAGCTGGATCTCCCAGCCGAACCCGTAGAAAATCTGGCCGACGTTCACGATGGAGATCTGCAGCGCGCAGAGCAGCGCCAGCACGACCGCGTTGGCGTAGCCGGCGACGACCACCAGCCCCAGCGCCACGCCCATCCAGCCGGCGCCGGCGATCGCGGCGTCGCTGGACGCGCACCAGAACACCGACGGCAGCACCCAGAAGCCCTGCGCGCGCGAGCCGGCCTCGGCGGCGACGGCCGCCAGATAGCTGCGGATCGGCAGCAGCCCGCGGGGGCCCAGAAGAGCCGGCCCTTGCTGCGCCAGCGTCAGGAAGGCCATCGTGTAGACGAGCCCCAGGACGCGCAGGATCACGGCGCGGGTCAGCCAATTCCCTCGTGGTCCCGCCTCGTTGCGCGCGCAGCGGTCAACGACGCGGCCAAGCCGCGTCAGCCAATTCGTAAACGGCCGGTCTGCAAACCACCCGCTCGCCAATGGCGCCACGCGCGCAGTTTACGCCGGCCATTTTGCGGCGGCTGACGGTCGAGGTTCAGTGCTATCGTCCGGCCATGATCGACCACGTGACCGTACGCGTGCAGGATTTTCCGCGGTTGCTGGAGTTCTACAAAGCCGCGCTCGCGCCGCTTCGTTACGAGGTGGTCATGCAATTCGAGGGCGTCGCCGGTCTGGGCGCCGACGGGAAGCCCGATCTGTGGTTGATGCAGACCGACCAGCCGCTGAACCCGACGCACCTGGCGCTGGCGGGCGAACGCGACGCGATCGACGCTTTTCACACCGCGGCGCTGGAGGCGGGCGCAAGCGACAACGGGCCGCCGGGGCTGCGACCGGACTATCACCCTCACTATTACGCCGGGTTCGTGCGCGATCCCGAAGGCAACAACATCGAGGTCGTCTGCCACGCCGATCCAGAAGCCAAACCGACGCCGCCCGAAGCAGCGCCGCGCAAGTCCGCCGCGCGGGCCAGCGCCGCCAAACCGCGGACGGCCGCCAAGCGCGTCGCGAAGCCGGCGACCAAGGGGGCCGCGAAGAGGCCCGCCAAGCCGGCCGCCAAGAAGTCGACGACGAAGTCCACCAAGAAGTCCACGAAGAAGTCGGCGCGACGTCCCGCCAAGAAGACTGCCCGGCGCTGAACGGCGCTCCCGGGCGTCTCCGCGATTGACCGCTACTGGAGCGCGCGCACGGCTGCCAGCTCTTGATCGAAGTAGCTGGGCAGGGCGCCCCAGGGGTTCGGGGCCGTGCCGTCGGTCGCAAACACCCAGCCCGCTCCGTAACTGACCGCCGTGGACAGCGCGTGGCTGGCGAGCTCGGCCGGCACGGAGTGGATGAACTGGCAGAACCGATCCGGCGACGCGGCCGGCATCCAGTCGGGCACCTTGTAGCTCTGGTAGGTCGTCCAGTCCTCGGCGAATTCGACCATCAGGTCCGAGAAGGTGATGAACGTCGGACAGAAGCGCGTCCCGATCGCGACGTACGTCCCCTGGGCGCGCATGCGGGCCAGCGACGTGAGACGGCGATACTCGGGCTCGAGGGTGGTGCAATCGGACTCCATCGGCCCCTCGGCGAAGTAGATCCCGGACAGCTGGTAGAGATCGTAATAGCCGTTCACGTCGGCGTTGATGTCCGCCTCGGCGCGCTGGCCATAGTTGGTGGCCACGTATCCCAGCACCAGGATGCCGGCGGCGCGCGCCTGCGCGATCGCCGAGACGTAGGCGGGATCGGTGGTCATGCCCGGTCCGCTGTTCGGGTTGAAGATGATCATGCCGACGACGTCGGAGGCAGCGATCACGCGTTGCCAGTCGGCGCCGGGGGCGTAGTAGGCGGGCACGACCAGCCGGATCGTTCCCCGTCGCACGGCGCCGCCGTCGATGTGGATCGCGGGAGCATTCGGGTTGGCCCTGCTTCCGCCCGTGCCGCTGGTGGCGCCGTCGCGGCTCTCCCCGCCGGAGTTCGAATTGCACGCGGCGAGCGCCGCGCACAGACCGGCAACGACCAGCCATCTCCGATTTTCGTTCACGACCGTCCTCGAGTTTCGCCTGTGGCCTCACTCTCCTAAGCATCGCGGCGGGGCGCGTCCAGCACGGCAAGCGCAACCATTTCGGCAATCCGCCGAAACCAGAGCGCTCGTTCGATGCCGTCGCGACCACTCATCACGCCCGATCCGCCGACGCCCGACGCGGCCGTCCTCGGCGGTCCGCGCGTCATCGATCGTTACCAGATCGTCGCCGTCATCGGGCGCGGGACGACGGGGTCCGTCTATCGCGCGATCGATCTGCGTCTGGGGCGAACCGTCGCGCTGAAGACGGCGACCGGGTCTCGAGACGGCGCGCGGCTCACCGACCGCGTCAGGCAGCGCTTCCTGCGCGAGGCGATGGCGTTGTCCAAGGTCGATCAGCGCAACGTCGTTCAGGTGCTCGACTACGGGTTCGCGGACGACGGCACGCCGTTTCTGGTCATGGAACATCTGCGCGGCCGCGATCTGCGCGCCGTGCTGGCTCTGGCAGAGATCCCGTTGCCCGTCGACGAGGTCGCGGACATCGGGCTGGGCGTCTGCGCGGCGTTGCGCGCGTGCCACCGGGTCGGGATCATCCATCGCGATCTGAAGGCCGCGAACGTCTTCCTGGTCGACACGGACACGGGTACCGAGATCAAGGTGCTCGACTTCGGCGTGTCGAACGCGGCCGCGGCGGACGACCGGACCCGGGCCCTGCAGTCGAGCGCGCCGCCGCATCATCTGGCGCCCGAACAGATCGACGGCAAGGTCGGCCCCGCCAGCGATCAATACGCGCTGGGTGTGCTGCTGTACTTCTGTGTCACGCGGCAGGTTCCGCAGCGGCTGCGCGGCGCGCGCCCGCCCGGCAAGCCGGTGAGCTTGCCGCCCGGGCTGGACGCCGTCCTCGGGCGCGCGACCCGGCTGGCGCCGGCGGATCGGTTCGAATCCGTCTACGCGTTCGGCCGCGAGCTGCTCGCCTTCGCCAGCGAGCGCGGGCAGGCGCAGTGGCGGCTCTACTATCAGCCGGCCGCGCAGGCGCATCCATCCTGGTTCCGCGCCCCGCCGCCCCCGACTGCGAAGAGCCGCC
>CAZJMY010000467.1:0-1162 GCA_964546845.1 uncultured Myxococcales bacterium
GCCAGCGGCGGGCCCGCCGACTCACCCAGCTTCGACTTGCGCCCCGACGAGATGAACTCCTTCAGCGCGTCCAGGCCGCGGTACACGCCGACCGACGCCTCCTCGTGCAGGCCGTACATCACGGCGCCGAACGCCGCGTAGTACTGCGAGTTCTGCGGGACGATGATCAGCTCTTCGATCGGGACGTCCTTCGGGTAGTTGTACCCGCGCTCGTCCCAGGTCTGCGGGATGCGCTTGCGCCAGCAGTCTTGGAGAAACGGCAGGTACGTGTTGGGGCCGCCCAGCAGCAGCACCTTGTGCCGAAGCGTGTTGCCGCGCGTGAGAACCGACAGGTTCTGCATGACGATCGCGTCGGCCAGCGAGCACATGATCTCGTGCGACGGGATCGCGGACTTCACCAGGTTGACGATGTCGGTCTCGGCGAAGACGCCGCACTTGGCGGCCACGTGGTGCAGCTTGCGGTCGTCGAACCGCAGCACCATCGCGTCCTTCGACGGCATGCCCACCTTGATGAAGCACTTGTCGATGGTGGCGCCGGTCCCCGACGCGCACTTGTCGTTCATCGACGCGATGGCGGTCTTGCCGGTCGGCTTGCCCTCTTCGTCGACCGCCTCTTTGAAGATGATGATCTTGGCGTCCTGGCCGCCCAGCTCGACGACGCTGCCGACGTCCGGGTGCAGCTTCTCGACGGCCAGCGTGACCGCGTTGACCTCCTGCACGAACTTCGCGCCGGTCGGCGCCACCAGCGGGCCCGAGCCCGAGCCGGTGATGAACGCGCGGATGCTGCCCGTCGGCACGTTCGGAAAGCGCTGCCCGACCTGCACCAGCAGCTCCAGCACCCACTCGGCCTGCTTGGTCTGATGACGCTGGTAGTCGGCCCACAGGATTTCCTGCGTCTCGGGGTCGACGACGGCGACCTTCACCGTGGTCGATCCGACGTCGATGCCCAGCATGATGGGCGCGGTCCGAAGGTTCGGCTCGTCGGGCGTGGGAACAGAGTTCGTCATGTCGTTTCCGATGGCCTCTTCTGGGTGGCGGGTCTTGGTGACGGGCCGGGGGGCGCCCTCGGTTTCCGGCGGGTGGGGCCACCGGTCTGAACTGACATGTCAGTCTAGTTGCGGTTCAGATTTAAAGGCCGCACCCCGGCAAAGTCAATGGCCGG
>CAZJMY010000468.1:0-2829 GCA_964546845.1 uncultured Myxococcales bacterium
CGCCGCACCGACAGAGCGCGAGCCGCTGTCGCTGGGGGAGATCCGCGACGTCTGGCCGCTGCTGACGCAGGAGGATCGCGTCCAGGGGTTCCTGCTGCTGCCCCGCGACGAGGCGGAGGACTTCTTCTTCTCGCTGTCCGCCCGCGACCAGGCCGAGGTCATCTGCGCCCTGCCCGCCCGCGAGCAGCGGTCCTGGATGCGGCTCTTGCCGCCGGACGACGCGGCCGACCTGATCCAGGCCGCCCCGACCGAAAAGCGCGAGCTGCTGCTGGGGCTGCTCGACGAGCCGACCCGCCGCGAGGTGACGGCGCTTCTGGCCTACTCCGAGGACAACGCCGGCGGCCTCATGAACCCGCGGTACATCCGGCTGCGGCCGGAGATGACCGTGGACGAGGCCATCAGCTACATCCGCAAGCAGATGCGCGAGCAGCCGCGCACCATCTACTACGGCTACGTGCTCGACAACGAGCAGCATCTGCTGGGGGTGGTCTCGTTCCGCGAGCTCTTCACGGCGACCGTGCGCACCCGCGTCGCCGAGATCATGAAGCGGCAGGTCGCGACCATCCCCGAGCAGATGGACCAGGAGACGGTCAGCCATCAGTTCAGCCAGAGCCACCTGGTCGCGCTGCCGGTCGTCGACGCCGAGGGGCACATGAAGGGGATCGTCACCGTGGACGACGTCGTCGACGTCGTGCGCGAGGAGGCGACCGAGGACATGCAGAAGGTCGGCGGCGTCGAGGCCCTGGACGCCCCCTACCTGCAGATCGAGATGCGCCGCATGATCCGCAAGCGGGTCGGCTGGCTCAGCGTCCTGTTCCTGGGCGAGATGCTCACCGCCAGCGCGATGGGTTTCTTCGAAAAGGAGATCGCGCGCGCGGTGGTGCTGGCGCTGTTCATCCCCCTCATCATCTCCAGCGGCGGCAACTCCGGCTCGCAGGCCACGACGCTGGTCATCCGGGCGATGGCGCTGGGCGAGGTGCGGCTGCGCGACTGGTTCCGCGTCATCCGGCGCGAGTTCATCGCGGGGCTCGGCCTGGGGCTGGTGCTGGCGATGATCGGCTTTCTGCGCATCGTGACGTGGGAGATGCTGTTCCACACGTACGGGCCGCAGTATCTGGGCGTCGCCGCCACCGTCTCGTGCAGCCTGGTGGGCGTCGTGCTGTGGGGGACCATGGCGGGGTCGATGCTCCCGTTCATGCTGCGGCGCCTGGGGTTCGACCCCGCCAGCGCGTCGGCCCCGTTCGTCGCCACGCTGGTCGACGTGAGCGGCCTCATCATCTACTTCACGGTGGCGGCCGTGATCCTGCGGGGGAGACTGCTCTGAGGTCCGCCCGGAGGTGGCGCGGCGGCGCTCCACTTCCGGTCTCGCGGGTCGCGGTCGCGCTGACCCTGCTGGCGGCCTGCGGCGGAGGCGCGCCGCCGCCGCCCGAGCCGGCCGGCCTGGGCGCGCGCGCCGAGGAGCTGCTGGCGACCGGCTGCCCGCCGCTGCCTCCGATCTCCGGGTTCATCGGCCGCCAGGACGGCCAGCTCCTGCTGGACGGGGTGACGGCCTTCCGGTCGACGGGGACCAACCTCTACTACCTGCAGCAGCTGCTGTCCTATGCGCAGCAAGAGCAGGACCCCCAGGCGCTGGACGCCGTGCGCGAGGTGCTGGACGATCTGGTCTGCCTGTCGCTGCCGGTGGCGCGCATCTGGGGATTCAACGACTCGAAGGACACGTCGTCGATCCGGCGCAGCCCGGCCGAGGGCTTTCGCGAGGAGGGGCTGCGCGGCCTGGACCAGGCGGTCTGGGAGGCCAAGCGCCGCGGCATCCGGCTGATCCTCCCGCTGGTCAACAACTGGGCGGAGTACGGCGGCATCCCGGCGTATGCGGCCTGGGCTTCGGCGCTGTACGGCAGCCCCGTCTCGCACGACGACTTCTTCCGCGACGCCCAGATGAAGCAGTGGTGGAAGGACTACGCCTCCATGCTGGTCGACCGGGTCAACACCTTCACGGGGGTCCGCTACCGCGACGAGCCGGCGATCCTGGCCTGGGAGATCGGCAACGAGATGCGCTGCGCGAGCTGCGCCGGGACGACGGCCTTGCCCGACACCGTGGCCGAGCTGGCGGGTTTCCTGCGGCAGATCGCCCCCAACCAGCTGATCGCCGACGGCGGGGACGGCTTCGACGACGACCCCGACCCCTACATCGGCCTCACCAACTACTACGCGGTCCGCGGAGACGAGGGGTGCAGCTTCTCGCGCCTCTCGCGCATCGACGCGCTCGACATGCTGTCGTACCACTTCTACCCGCGCGACTACGGCTTCTCGACCCCGCGCGACGCCGAGCTGTGGATCGAGCGCCACCAGGACCTGGCCATGGTCACGGGCAAGGTCGCTTACCTGGGTGAGTGCGGCTACGTGGCGCCCGACGTCGAGCGCGCCCGCAACTACGACGCCTGGCTGCGCCACCTCTTCGCGCTGTCGGGCGGGCAGCTGGGCCTGTTCTGGCAGCTGTCTCCCGCCGGCCGGGTCAACAACGACGGCTACGCTGTCTACTCGCGCCGCGACGACGCCACGGCCTGGATCCTCGCCCGGTGGGGCAAGGCGATCCGCTGAACGTGCGAAGACCCCGCCGGGCAGGGCGCCCAGCGGGGTCACGCGGTCGAATCCGTGCCGTCAGACGACGCTGCGGCGGTGAATTGCCAGCCGGTAGATGGCCAGCAGGATCATGGCGCCGATGACGGAAGCCACGATGCCCGGCCCGCTGCCCGGCGAGCGGTACCAGCCGAGGGCATGACCGAGGAAGCTCGCGATCAGCGAACCCGCGATCCCCAGCAGCATGGTGAC
>CAZJMY010000469.1:0-2139 GCA_964546845.1 uncultured Myxococcales bacterium
TCGCCGCGCCGCCGGTAGAGCAGCGCGCCCGCCAGCTTGTCGTGGCCGTCGACCAGCACGTCGGCCGCGACCGCGACCGGCTCGCCGACGATGCGCTTGGCAGGATAGCACCCGCCGTCCACAGAGGGCTGGACGCGGTCGATCACGACGCGACGACGGCCGTCCAGCCCCGCGGGGAAGGTGTGAGCTGTGGGGGCGGACTCAGGCACGGGCACAAACTAGGTTCGGTCGCCTGGTTTTCAACGGCCGCCGTGTAAAGTGATCGCATCAGCTCGTCGACTTCCGCCGCGATCCGCGCAGGATTGGCCGCGCTGGGCATCCAGCGCCTGGTGCTGGCGATTCACGACCAGAGCTTTCCGTCGGATCCTGACGAGGACCTCGGCCGCGGCTCGCCGTACGGCCGGGGCGGGCGGCGCCTGCTGGCGTTCATCCGGGAACTTGGATTCAACGGCGTGCAGCTGGGCCCGCAGGGCGACACGACGCTGGTGAATCCGTCCCCCTACGACGGCGCGCAGTGGACTCGCAGCCCGTCGTCGATCGCGCTGGGGACGCTGCTGGACGGCGACGACGGCGACTGGCGCCGGCTGGCCGAGGGGCTGCTGGCCCCGGCGGTCGAGGCCCGCCCCGCCGGCCCGCCCGACCGCGTTCAGTACGCGCACGCCTGGCACGCGACCCGGACGATCCTGGCGCAACTGCACGATCGGTTCCGGGCCGACCGGGGGCGCACGCCGGCGCTGGCAGCCCGGTTCGCCCAGTTTCGCGCGGCGCACGGCGCGGCCCTGGCGGCCGATAGTGAGTTCGAGGCGCTGACCGCCGAGCACGCCACCGACGAGTGGCGGCGGTGGCCCGCCATCGACCGCGACCTGTGGAGCCCCCCGCCGGGAGCCGCGGGCGCCGTCGCTGAACGGCGCACGGCGCTTCACGCGGCGCGCGCGCGTGAGATCGAGCGCCACCAGTTCGGGCAGTTCCTGCTCGGCGAGCAGCACCGCGCCTGGCGCGCCGCCGCCGCCGCCGCGCCCGCCGTCGCGCTGTTCGGCGATCTTCAGATCGGGTTCTCGCACCGTGACGTCTGGAGCCGTCGCGCGCTGTTCCGCCGCGACTACCTGATGGGGGCGCCCCCCAGCCGCACGAACCCCGCCGGGCAGGCGTGGGGCTACCCCGTGCTCGATCCGGAGCGCTACCGGAACGCCGACGGCAACGCCGGGCCCGTGCTGGACCTGGTGCTCGGGCGCGTCGCGCGCATGCTGGACGACTTCGACGGCCTGCGCGTCGATCACCCGCACGGGCTCATCTGCCCGTGGGTCTACGACGCCGGCGATCCGGAGCCGGCCGTGGCCGTGGGGCGCGGCGCGCGCCTCTTCGAGTCGCCGGACCTGCCGGATCACCCGCGCCTGGCGCCGCTGGCGATCCCGGCCCGCGACCAGCTCTCGGCCGACCCGGGCATCGCGCGCTACGCGGACGACTGGGTTCGCGAGCTGACCGAGGCGCAGGTGGATCGCTACGGCGTGCTGTTCGACGGCATGATGGCGCAGGTCCGCGCGGCCGGCCGCAGCGTGACGGACGTGATCTGCGAGGTGCTCTCGACCTGGCCCTACCCCTTGCGGCGCGTGATGCAGCGGCACGGCCTGGGCCGGTTCCGCGTCACGCAGAAGGCCGACCTCGGACGCGCCGACGACGTCTACCGCGCCGAGAACGCGGCGCCCAACGACTGGATCATGGTCGGCAACCACGACACGCCGCCGATCTGGGCGCTGGCCCGGCAGTGGCGCGGCACCGCCACCGAGGCGGCCTGGGCGGCGCACCTGGCGCAGGCGCTGATGCCGGAGCCGACGCTGCGGCCCCGGCTCGCCCGCTGGCTGGCGGCGGATCCGCGCCACCTGTGCCAGGGCCTCTTTGCCCAGCTGTTCGCCAGCCGGGCGCAGCGCGTGTCCGTCTTCTTCGCGGACCTGTTCGGGCTCGAGCAGGTCTACAACCGCCCCGGGCTGGTCAGCGACGAGAACTGGTCGCTGCGCCTTCCGTCCGATTTTCAGGCTCTGTACCGGACGCGCGTCGCGACGGGCGCCGCGTTCGACGTGCCGCTCGCGCTGGCGCTGGCGTGCGCCGCCCGCGCGCCGGCGGACCCCGGCCTGCGCGCCGTCG
>CAZJMY010000470.1:0-3598 GCA_964546845.1 uncultured Myxococcales bacterium
CTGCCCCACCTCCCGAAGCACCGTCGTCGGCAGAATCGGCGCAGCGCCGCGGGATGATCTCTGCCGGGTGCGAAGAGCCGCGACCGCCATGGCGCCTTTCGTTTATCATGCCCCCTGCGCCCCGGCCCGCCAAAACCTTCACAAAAATATTCCCGGCCAATGGCGCCCTATCACCTCAATTTCATTTGGCTATCCAGCATGCAACCCTCGCCCCGGAAGTTGTAATGGGCATGGGTCCCAAATACCGTAGTATTGCGACCAGTCGCGCCATGAGGTTGGGGAGAAGTCATGTGGCGGCGCGGGTCTAGCTGGTCTCGAGCGGCTCTGGTCATGTCCGTCTACCTCGTGCTCGGGGTGGCAGCCCTGGTGTGGGGAAACGTGCGCGGCCAGCCCAACGTCTGGCGGCTCGGCGGCGGCGAATCAACCTTGGCGATGACCCTGGCCAGCCTCATCTGCGGGCTGGCGGCTGGGCTGCTGGTGGTCTTCCTGTCTCGCCTGGCCCTCTACCGGTTCGATTGGGCGCGCGAGCTGCACCGCGAGCTGCGCCACATGCTGTTCCCGCTGACCGAGGCCGAGATTCTCGTCCTGGCGGCCGCCTCGTCCGTCGGGGAAGAACTGTTCTTCCGCGGCGCGCTGATGCCGGCCGTCGGCCTGGTGCTCTCCAGCGCCATCTTCGCGCTGCTGCACATCGGCCCCAAGGCGCGCCACCTCCCCTGGACCGCCAGCTCGTTCGGGGCCGGCCTGCTCTTCGGCGCCATCTTCGCGTGGACGGGCGACCTGACGGGCCCCATTGTCGCGCACTTCCTGGTGAACTACCTCAACCTGCGCCACGTCGCGCAGGTCGAGCTCCGCTGACGCCGCGTTACCGGCGGACCATGCCGACCGGCCGCCAGCCGCCCGCGCGCTGGCCCAGCACCAGGATCAGCATGTCCTTCTGCCCCATCGAGACGGCCGCGTAGAGCTGCCCGCCGGCGTCCTCGAGGTCGGGCGGCAGCTTCCCGATCGCCGCGCGCAAGGCGGCCGCCGTCACCAGTCGAACCGAGCCGGGCCGCCTCACGCCTTCCGACATCAGGTCGACCAGCATCTGCTGCAGATCCGCCCGCCGCGTGACGGTCCGGCCGTTGGTCTTGAACGGCAGCGCCGCCTGATCCAGCAGCCGGCCCACGTCGCCGCCCGCCAGCGCCGCGAACCAACGCGACGCCGCGTCGTTCGCGCCGGCGTCGCCCGCGCTGGGCGGCGCCGCGTTCTCGGCCGCCGCTGCCCCCCGCGGCGCCGCCGGCGGCTCGGGCGATCCCGCCGATTCGGCCGCCGCGACCTCGCGCTCCAGCGCCGCCCGCTTGCCGCGGTGGGCGTCATCGCCGTCGAGGTGCTGCAGGCGCCGCTCGCCGCCGCCGCTCGCCGCCCCGCCCGCCGCTGGAGCGACCGCCGGTGGGCGCGGCGGATCGAGCAGCGTCGGCTTGTCGCCCGCCGCCGAGGCGTTCGCCAGGATGTACGGCTCGGCGCCGGAGGTCGCGCACTGCCGCTCGTCCCGGTAAAACCGCCAGTGCAAGTAGATCTTGCCGTTCGACGACCGGATCGCGCGCGGCGGATCCGGATACGGCCCCGCCGTGTACGCGACGTCAACCGCCGCGACGTCGTACTCCAGCAGGCCCGACGACCGTGCGACGCCGACGCGGTCGACCGTCCCGTCTCCGTTCAGGACGATCTCGAGCTCGGTGACCAGGTTGCGGTTGTTGAACGGGCTGGATCCCGGCTTGTCGTCCCACTCTTCCAGCTGCCCGAACCCCCACAGCTCGTGGATGCTCCGGTGCATGCGCGCGATGTACGCGGCGAACGGCGCGGCCCGCGTGTTCAGCGCCGTCTGGTTCCCCGGCTTCACCTCGGGGATGAAGTTCTCGACGGCGGCCCGCACGCGCGCCAGCTTCTGCTGGAACTTTCCCTGCCGCGTGGAACGCGTCTGCTGCGCCAGGCGCCGCTCCGCCTCGGCCGCCGCGCCGAACATGTACTCGTAGTCCTTCGCGGACAGCGCCAGCTTCATCTTGTTGCCCTCGGGCAAGTGCGACGGATCGCTCTTGTCACCGCGGGTCGCGCGCGACGGCAGCGGCATCTCGCCGTCGGCGGCGTGCGGCAGCGACAGGTCCGCCGTCTCCGGCGTGAGCTCGTGGTGCTTGGGGGCCGGGTCGCGCAGCGCCAGCAACGACTTGCGCGTCTGCTCGCGCTCGTCACGCGGCTGCGACACCTCCGGGTTCTGGTGCGGCGTCACCTCGGGCGCGCTGCGCCCCAGCAGCGACTTCTGCTCGTCGAGCTGCGCGATCTTCTGGTCCTGCGCGCCCGGGTGATCGTCCTGGCGCTCCGACTTCGCCGACGCCGCTTGCTGCCCCTGCTGGTTCTTCTGCAGGTTCGTGTCCTCGGCGCGCGTCTCGACGGCGACCTTGTTGTTCTTCTGCGCCAGGAACTTTGCGTCGGGCGGCGGCGGAACGTCCTTGTCGTTGTCGAGGTCCACCATCTTCTCGTGCGCCTTGCGCTCGGGAGGCGGTGGCGGCGGCTGGGGGGGCGCCGGCGGTGGCGGAACGACGACTTCCGGCTCGGGCTTCGGCGGCTCCGGGGGCTTCTTCTCCAGCTCCTTTTTGGCCTGCTCCGGCGGCTTGACCGCCGGTTTCTTCGGCTTGTCTTTTTCTTTCTGGGCGGTCTGGTCGAGCGGCTCCGGCGTCTCGGGCGTCGGCTCGATGGGCGGAAGGTCGTCGGGCAGCGCCGTCTGGTCGGCGGCCTGAAAAGCGACGTCCACCTCCTCGGCCTTCTGCGCCTCCTCGCGCCCGCCGTAGACCCAGGCCGCGATCACCAGCGGCGCGACGAGGTTGAAGTGCAGCAGCAGCGAGATCAGCGCGCCGCGCGAGAGCGACCCGCGCGCGCGTTTTGCCAACCGCTGCTGCATCGGAGGGCGTCAGCGTAGCACGCGAATCCCGCCCGGATGCAGGAACGTCGAATAGCGATCAGCTCGACCGGTCAGCTGCGCATCTTGCGGTACACACCGACGACCAGGCCGATGAGGTTCACGGCCTTGAAGTCTCGCTTGCGCACCAGGATCGGCTGCATCGCGGCGTTGGCGGGCTGGAACCGGATCGTGTCGCCCTCCGGGTAGTAGCGCTTCACCGTCGCCTCGTCGTTGATCATCGCCACGACGATGTCGCCCCGGTTCGCCTGCAGCTGCTTGCGCACGAAGATGTAGTCGCCGTCGAAGATCCCGTCCTCGATCATCGAGTCGCCCTTCACGCGCAGCGCGAAGACTTCCTTCGTCTGCCCGATGAAGAAGCGGTCGACCTTGACCGTGTCCTCGACGTTCTCGACGGCCAGCAGCGGCGCGCCGGCCGCGACCCGGCCGATGATGGGGATCTCGACCATGTCCTCGTCGCGCGTCGGCGAACGCACCGGCCCGCGCGGGCCCACCGGCCGCAGCGCCCGCGATTTCAGGTCTTCGCGCTGCAGGTGCCCCTTCTTCTCCAGCGCGCGCAGGTGATCGTTCACCCCGTTCGTGGACCGAATCCCGAACTGCACGCCAATCTCCCGCAGCGTCGGCGGATAGCCCCGCTCGCGAATCGAC
>CAZJMY010000471.1:0-7909 GCA_964546845.1 uncultured Myxococcales bacterium
TGGCTGGGGGTTATACAATGGCCGGCGTCCGTGTTGAGCTTCGCCGTCCTGGTTCCCAGCCTGGCCGTGCTCGCGCCGGCGCTCGCGTGGGTTGCGCCGCCCGAGCCGCCGAAGCCGCCGGTCGTGGCTCTTCCGCAGATCAGCGCCACGCGCGCCGTGAAGCCGCCCAAGATCGATGGGCGCCTCGACGATCCCGCCTGGCCGGCCGCGCCCGTGTCGGACGCCTTCACCCAGCACTACCCCGACGAGGGCGCGCCCCCGACGGAGCGGACCTTCGTCCGCGTGCTGTACGACGACCGCAACCTGTACGTCGGGATCGACTGCTGGCAGATGCACTCGCCGATCGTCCGCCGGCTGCAGCGGCGCGACGGGTTCCTGCCGTCCGACGGCGTCTGGATCGACATCGACAGCCGCGACGACGGCGTCAGCGCTTACCACTTCTCGGTGAACGCGGCGGGCGTCCTGCTGGACGGCATCCACTACAACGACACCAACTTCTCGGCCGACTGGGACGCCATCTGGGAAGCGAAGGTCGCCGACACCGGCCATGGCTACAGCGTCGAGTTCCGGATCCCGCTGACCTCGCTGCGCTTCACCGCGCGGCCCGTGCAGTCTTGGGGCTTCCAGGTCCGGCGCGCGATCGACGCCCGACAGGAGACCGACGACTGGGCGTTCTTTCCGCGCCACGGCGCCAGCTTCGTCCACTTCTTCGGGCGCCTCGACGATCTGGCCGGCCTGCCGCCGCCGAGCCTCTTCGAAGCCACGCCGTTCGTCCTGGGCAAGCTCGAACATCGGGCGGCCGGCGCCCAGAACGTCCTTTCGCACGGCTGGTTCGCGGGTGGCTCCGCCGGCCTGGACGCGCTGGCGCACCTGACGAACGAGCTGACGCTGGACCTGACCGTCAACCCGGACTTCGGGCAGGTCGAGGCGGACACGGTCATCTTGAACCTCTCGACGTTCGAGACGTTCTTCCCGGAAAAGCGCCCGTTCTTCCTGGAGGGGCTCGACGTGTTCGCCACGTTGCGTCCGGTCTTCTACACGCGGCGCATCGGCCGGCAGCCGCCGGCGCCGACGCTGTCGGCGGGCGAGGCGCTGTTCGCCTTGCCGGATCCCACGCGCATCTGGAGCGCGTTGAAGATGTCCGGCACGCTCGTGGGGCGCACGACCGTCGGCGTGCTGTCGGCCGTGACGGGCGAGAACGACGTCGACGTTCAGGGGCCCGACGGCGTGCGACGGGCCCGGCTGGCCGAGCCGATCACGACCTACAACGTGCTGCGGCTCAAGCGGCTGGTGGCCGCCAACGCCGACGTGGGCCTGCTGGCGACCGCCACCAACCGCTTCGATCCGGCGGTGCCGGAGGGCGCGGCATGCCCCGCCACGCTGGCGGCGCCGGTGGGGGGGCGCTGCACGAACGACGCGTACGTGCTGAGCCTGGACGGGCGCTGGCGGTCGAAGTCGGGCGACTACGCGCTGGCGTGGCAGGCGATCGGCAGCGCGCTGTCGGGCGGCGCGCCCCGCGCCGAGCCGGACGGGATCCCCATCAACCCCGGGCAGGCCGCCGGCGGCGCCTCGGCCTACGTCGCCAAGGAGGGCGGGCCCCACTGGCTGTGGAGCGTCTGGCAGCACGTCGCGGGACGGCAGCTCGAGTTCAACGACCTCGGCTACCTGGAACGGAAGAACGACGTGAACGGCTCTTACACGCTCAGCTACCGGACGCTGCACCCCTGGTGGCGTACGGTCGAGACGCGGACGAACCTGCAGGTCAACCTGCGGCAGACGCTGGACGGGCTCAACCTGTGGCGCGAGCTGCTCGCGAACACGACCTTCACGCTGGCGAGCTTCTGGAGCCTCACGTTCGAGGTCCACGGGCGCGCCGACTACTACGACGATCGCGAGATGGGCGACGGGTCCGCGCTGCAACGGCCGGGCAACGTCGGCGCGCTGCTGAGCCTGGCGACCGATCCGCGCAAGCGGGTGATCGGCTCACTGAGCGGCACCGTCGATCGGCGGAGCGGCGGGTACCACACGGACCTGCACGGCCAGCTGACGCTGCGGTTGCTCCCGCAGCTGCAGATCGACCTCGTCCCGACGGTTGGCTCGGACAGCGGCGCGCCCCGTTACGTGGGCACCGACGCGACCCCGCTCATCGTCGGCGACGTGGCCGACTATCGGTTCGGCGTCCAGACGGCGGTCAGCGCCGGCGCCACCGTCCGGGCGGCGTACACCTTCACGCCCCAGCTGTCGTTGCAGTTCTACACGCAGCTGTTCCTGGCCAAGGTGAACTACAGCGGTTTTTACGTCCATCCCAAGCAGTCCTTCCGCGAGCGGGTCGACCTGGCGTCGCTGATCCCGGCGTCGCCCCCCGCCGTCAGCCCAGACAGCGAGCAGGCGACGCTGAACGTCAACCTGGTGCTGCGGTGGGAGTACCGGCTCGGATCGACGCTGTTCCTGGTCTACACGCGCGCACAGACACCGGCGCTGACGGTGCCGCCCGGCGGCACGGGACAGCTGGAGCTGGCGCCGATCTGGCGCGGCCGCGCGTCGGACGACGTGCTGATGGCGAAGCTGGCCTACTGGCTGGGTTGACGCCGCCGTGGCGAGCGCACGCGGCGACCGCGCGCCGGCGGTCCGGGACGTCTCTGCACGCGTGTCACAGCGAAACCGCCTCACGGCTGGCCTGACACGATGCCGTCGCGCCCGCTGCGTGCGGGGTTCCGGCCGCCGCGGCGTTGGCATCACAGGTGCACTCTCTGTTGGACGTCGGCGCACAAACGAAGCCGACACCAACCCGGAGGAGAGACAATGATTCGCAACACGCTGTTTGGGATTTCGGTTCTGGCTCTGTCGGCTGGCTCGGCGTTCGCCGCGCCGGTGAAGCACCCGGTCGCGAAGACGCCGGTCGTCGCGCAGGCCGACACGGCGGCCCCCGCGGGCGACGCCGCCAAGCCCGCCAAGAAGGCCAAGAAGAGCAAGAAGGCGAAGGGCGACGCCACCAAGACCGAGGGCGCCAAGGAGATGAACGCGAAGTAATTCGCCTCAGCTGTCCGAAGCAACCGTGGCCGGCGCAGAAGCAGCGCCGGCCACTCGGCGTTGGCGCCGCGCCTGCCAGACTCGCCAGGCCTTGACGCCCACGACGGTCAGGGCCAGACCCCAGGCGATCCAGATCAGCGCGGACCAGTAGAGGAACGTGACGTGGTGTGAGCTGAGCGGCGTCACCGCGGTCGGCAGGTTGTGCGCCCGGTACAGCGACACGCCGTCGTTCATGACGGCCACGGTCGCGTGGACCAGAAAGCCGGCGTAGATGCTGCGCGTGTACATCGCCAGCGACCCCAGCACGACGCCCGCGACCATCGCCCCGCACGCTTCCAGATACGGCTTGCCGAAGTGGATCATGCAGTAGGGGACCACCATGGACCAGATGGCCCCCGCGCCGAACCCGCGCATCGCGCGGAGCCAGAAGCCGCGGAAGAAGATCTCCAGCGCGAAGAACTGCCCCAGGTAGACGAGCTCCCAGATCGCGAAGTCGGCCCAGGATCGGCCGGCCTGCTTGTACATCGGGTAGTACGCGATGAAGTCGGGCTGGCGGCTGACGATCAGGATGACGGGGACCATGACCGCCACGCAGAAGGCATAGATCCAGGCGTGCTCGCGAAAGCCGCGGGCGCGCAGCCCGAAGTCCGCCAGGTGGTCGTGGCGGAAGAAGGCCCGCCACAACAACACGGGGAGCAGATAGCCCCCGATGCGCGTCACACCCCACCAGAGGCGCAACCCCAGCTCGTCGTAGGTCGAGAGCAGCTGCCGCGCGCGCGCGTGCCCGACGGCCCAGCGGTCGAACGCCGGGCGGATCGTCTCTTGATAGAAGTCGCCGCGCCCGTAGTACTCCTGCCAGATGAGCACCAGCGCCGCCATGGTCAGGGCGACCAGCGGGCGGTAGTCGACCTCGCCCCGGTCGGCCAGCTCGCGCCGCCACGCCAGCGCTTCCGTGTCCAGCTGACGCCACGTCCCGCGGAACACGCGCCAGATCACCGGCGCGATGAGCACCAGCAGCGGAAGGGGGATCGCCCACTTCACGGCGGGCAGCTCGAGCCATCGCATGTTACGGAAGCGCGAAACAATAATATATTCGCGGCGTGAGCGCTGACGACGAGGATGGCGACAAGGAAAAATCTGCTGGGGACAAGCCGAGCCGGCTCGGCAAGTTCATCCAGACGTACCACACGTTCCTCTCGACCTTCGTCATCGGGGTGGCCGGCCTGGTCGCGACGTCGATCTGGCAGTACCGGCAGTCGCAGATCGCCGCCCAGCAGGCCCGGTCCGAGCAGGCCATCGCCCAGACCAAGGCCGAGAACGACTGGCGCATCGCCCGCGCCGAGATCCTGTCGAAGAACCTGAGCGTCCTGTCCGGGCAGGGCCCCGGCAGCGCCGACCAGAAGTTCGGGGTGCTGCTGTCGCTCACGCGTGGCGCGATCATCGATCCGGAGCTCGCGGTCTCGTACGCGATGGAGCTGGGCAAGGACAACCCGACCTACATGCGCACGGTGCTGGAGGCGACCTCGCAGAAGAACTACGAGCAGCTGGCGCAGGGGTTCAAGCTCACCTGCCAGCAGCGCTACGGCGTGCAAAAGGCGACCGACGTCTGCAAGGACGACGCGCTGGCCCAGCGGTCCGACGCGATCGCGCAGGTCGTCCAGGACGAGATGGAGGCCACCGCGTCGGTGCACGCGCCCGCGGCCGTGGGTCCGCTGGTGGTGCTGCGCGAGGAGCGCGACGTCCAGGCGCACCCGGCGAAGATGTCCTGGCTGTTCGCGCCCTATCTGCAGGACCTCTACGAGCGCCGGCAGTGGCAGGACATCGCCAAGTTCGAGAGCTTCTCGCAGGGCGCGCGGCTGGTGGCGGCGCTGGTGCTGGCGACCGCACGCACCGGCGAGCTGGTCAGCTCGACGGAAGCGACACAGCTGGAGAAGTTCCACGGCGACCACCGCCACTGGCTGGCGTCGTATCTGCTGGGCGCCTCCTGCGAGTCCGAGTGCCGCGGCAAGCTGGCCGACGTGATGCTCAGCTCGTACGGGCAAGCGAACGGCGACTACGACGAGGCGTTCCGGCGCTTGCTGCTGGAGTCGCGCACGGAGGCGGCCCCCGCGTACGCGCATCTGCACGCGCGGCTGCTCTGGTGCCAGCTGGACGACGACGACGTGGCCCGGTTCCGCGACGGCGTGATCGTCCCCGGGCTGGAGGCGGCGATGGGGAACCCCAAGACGCCGCCCGGAATCCTCGAGGACCTGGTCGGCCTTCTGGCGCTGGTCCCCGATCCGGCGAGCACGGACGCCACCGCCACGGCGGCCTGGAAGAAGATGCAGGCGGATCTGGCCAAGGCGCCCGAGCACCTGCAGCGCACGCTCAACACGCGGCGCGCCGCTTCGGTGCGCGAGCGGCAGGCGCCGCCGCCCGTCATCCGCAAGGTCGACTTCTGCAACATGCCGACCGTGACCTCGACGGCGGACGGCGCGCCGGGGCGCGCCATGAACAACCACGTGCAGCCCCCCGTTCAGTGAGCCGATGAGCACGACAGCCCGCGTGTCCGGCGGCGGCCGGACGGTCCTGGACATGAACGGCTACCAGTGGACGGTCCTCTTCGCCGCCTGGCTGGGCTGGGGCTTCGACTGCTTCGACGGCCTGCTGTTCAACTACGTGGCGCCGAACTGCGTGCCGACGTTGCTGGGCCTGACCATCGGCTCGCCGGCCGCCAAGGCGGCGACGCTGCGCTGGGGCGGCATCTTGACGTCGATCCTGCTGGTCGGGTGGGCCGTCGGCGGCATCCTGTTCGGGCAGATCGCCGACCGCATCGGGCGCGCGCGGACGCTGATGGTGACGATGCTGCTGTACGCGCTGGGGACGGCCTGCTGCGCCGCCGCGCCGAACATCTGGGCGCTGATCGCCTTTCGCGCGGTCGCCAGCCTGGGCATCGGCGGCGAGTGGGCCGCCGGCGCCGCGATGGTGGCCGAGGTCGTGCCGGAGCGGCGGCGCGTGGAGGCCGGCGCGCTGCTGTACACGTCGGCGCCCGCGGGTCTCTTCCTGGCGACCTTCGCCAATTTCCAGATCGCCGGGGTCGTGCTGAAGGGGTCGCCCGAGACCTCGTGGCGCTACGTATTCCTCTGCGGCCTCATCCCGGCGGCGGTCGCGTCCGTCGTCCGCCTGTTCGTCACGGAGCCGGAACGCTGGACCAGCGCGGCGGCGTCCGCGGCGCGCCCGCGCTTCCGCGAGCTGTTTCAGGGGCAGGCCCGCGCGCTGACGCTGTCGGGTTTCGCGATGGCGGTCGTCGCGCTGATCGCCTGGTGGAGCATCAACGCGTTCATCCCGATCGTCTCGACGGGCCTCGCGCAGGCGACCGCCAAGGCCGGCGGCCTCGATCGCGCGGCGACGCTGGCGCTGGTCGAGCACTGGAAGGCGCTGGCGACCAACGTCTTCAACCTGGGCGGCCTCATCGGCACGCTGCTGACCATCCCGGCCGCCAAGGTGATGGGGCGGCGCAAGATGTTCGCGCTCTACTACCTGCTGTCCGGGGCGGCGATCCTGGCGACGTTCGGCCTGGACCTGTCGCCGCTGGCCCGCCTCTGGATGTACTTCCTGATCGGGCTGACCGTGTTCGGCGTGTTCGGCAGCTTCACGTACTACTTGCCGGAGCTGTTCCCCACGCGCCTGCGCGGGACCGGCGCCGGATTCTGTTACAACGTCGGCCGCTTCATCGCCGCCGCCGGGCCATTCCTGGTCGGCACCGTCGCCGCGCGCGGCGCCAACTCGCTGCAGACGGCGCTGGCCGCGCTGTTCTGGGTCGGCGTCGTGCCGCTGGCCGGCGCGCTGGTGGCGCTGTCGCCGATCGTGATCGAGACGAAGGGGCGCGAGCTCGCCTGACGGCGCGAGCTCGCGAACAGACCTCGTCGTCGACCGTTACGAGCTCTTCTTGATCATGTAGGTCAGAAGGTCGACGCAGCGGTGGCTGTAGCCCCACTCGTTGTCGTACCAGCTGACCAGCTTGAAGAAGTTCCCGTTCAGCTCGGTCGAGCTGCCGGCGTCGTAGATCGACGACCGCTCGTCGTGGATGAAGTCGGACGACACGACCTCGTCCTCGGTGTAGCCGAGGATGCCCTTCAGGTAGCCTTCGCTGGCCGCCTTCATGGCCGCGTTGATCTCCTTGATGGACGTCGTCTTCGCGGTCTTGAAGGTCAGGTCGACGACCGACACCGTCGGGGTCGGCACGCGGAACGCCATGCCCGTCAGCTTGCCCTTGACCTCGGGGAGCACCAGCGCGACGGCCTTGGCGGCGCCCGTCGACGACGGGATGATGTTGATGGCGGCGCTGCGCCCGCCCTTCCAGTCCTTCCGCGACGGACCGTCGACCGTCTTCTGCGTCGCGGTGTAGCTGTGCACCGTCGTCATCAGCCCCTCGGTCAGGCCGAAACCTTCCTTCAAAACGACGTGGACCACGGGCGCGAGACAGTTGGTGGTGCAGCTCGCGTTCGAGACGATGTTGTGCTTGCCGGCGTCGTACTTCTCGTGGTTCACGCCCATGACGACGGTGATGTCCTCGCCCTTGGCGGGCGCCGAGATGATGACCTTCTTCGCACCGGCGGCCAGGTGACCCTTGGCCTTCTCGGCGTCCGTGAAGAGGCCGGTCGACTCGATGACGTAGTCGACGCCCAGCTGCTTCCAGGGGAGCTCGGCCGGCGACTTCGCGCTGACCACCAGCACGTCCTTGCCGTCGACGGTGAGCACGTCGTCGGCTTCCTTGTCCGAGCCCGACTTCTTCGAGCTGACCTGTCCGTCGAACTTGCGCTGGACCGAGTCGTACTTCAGCAGGTACGCGAGGTTGTCGGCGGGGACGATGTCACCGACGGCGACCACCTCGACCTCC
>CAZJMY010000472.1:0-2069 GCA_964546845.1 uncultured Myxococcales bacterium
GCCCCTCCGGCTCCTGCGCCTGCCCCGGCGCCGGTCCCGGCCGCCTCGGGCCCCGTGCCCTGGCCCACCCTGACGCCCGCTCCGGCGGCGCCTGGCCTGGCTCCGGCGGGTCCGGTGACCGCCGCGCCGGCGGTTCGGGACGCGGGGGCCGCCGCCTTCGACGATTTTCGCCGGCGGACCCGGATCGGCGCCTGGGGCGAGGGGCAGGTGTTCGTGGACGAGTCGTCCAGCACCGACACCAAGCTGCGCTGGATCGCGCTTTCGCTCGAGCACCGCCCGACGGACTGGCTGCGCATCGCCGCGGCCGCGCAGCTGGAGGACGGCCGCCACTTCGGGATGCAAGAAGTGCTGCTCGAGGTCGCGCCCCTCCGGGCGCTGGGCGCCCGCGCCGGGTTGCTGCGGCTGCCCGTCGGCCTGGGCAACCTCGAGCCCGAGCCCACCGCGGAGCTGGCCGTCGACCGGCCGCTGACCGACCAGCTGATCATCCCCATGGTCTGGCGGGAGCTGGGCGCCGGCATCTTCGGCGAGGTGGTTCCCGGCCTGCGCTACCAGGGCGCGGCCGTGAGCGGCCTCGACGCCAGCGGCTTCTCGCCGGTCGCGCCGCTGTGGGGCGGCCGTGGCGACGGCAGCAGCCTCGCCATCCACGACGCCGCCGTCACCGGCCGTTTGGAGCTGGCCGACCTGCCGCCGGGCCTGATCGTGGGCGCCGCCGGCTACTTCGGCGGCGCGGCCCACGGCCTGCCGGAGCTCTCGGGCGTTCGGGCCGGGGTCGTCGAGGGAGATCTCCGCTACCGCCGGCACGGGCTCACGGTGCGCGCGGAGTACGCCCGGCTCTACGTCGTCAACTCGTACCTGGTGAACGACTACCTCGGGCTGCTGGGCCAAAGCGCGGTGCCCGCGCGCGGCCGCGGCTACTACGTCGAGCTCGGCTACGACCTCCTGCGGCTGGCGGGCCCCCCCGGCAAGCAGGCGCTGGAGCTGTTTGCCGCGTACGAGAACATCGACGTGCGCAGCCAGATGTCCCCCTACAACTACAACCCGCCGACCATCACCGGCCCGGGGCAGCTCCCGCCCGAGGCGCCCTCGCCGGCGCGGAACTTCGTGCGGGGCGGGCTGGACTACCGGCCACGGCCCGCGCTGGTGTTGAAGGTGGACGTGCAGGTGGCGCTGAACGCCGTCGGCGTCCCCGGCCTCCCCTTGCAGGTGGCGAGCGGGGCGCCTGGCGTCCCGCGTGCGGTCGGCGCGGACGCCATGGACGCCGCGCGCGGGAACACCCGCGTCGGCGTGGCCCTGGGCTTCAACTTCTAGGCGCCGTCCCTGGCGCTCAGTTCGCGCACTGCAGGGCCAGCACCGTGATGTTGTCGGTGCCCCCCGCGGCGTTCGCGGCCTCGATCAGGCTGGCGACGGCGCTTTCGAGGTCGGGCGCGGCGCGCACCAGCTCCAGCAGCTTGGCGTCCTCGACCATCCCCGACAGCCCGTCCGAGCAGAGCAGGAAGGTGTCCCGGTCCTGGATGTCGTGGGCCAGCACGTCGACCTGGACGTGCTCGCGCATGCCCAGCGCTCGCGTGATCACGTTCTTGTGCGGGAACTTGCGCTGCTCGTCCTCGGACATGTTGGGCTTGGCGTCCTTGTAGTCCTCGAGCAGCGAGTGGTCGCGGGTCATCTGCTGGATGGTGCCACCCCGGATGCGGTACGCCCGCGAGTCGCCGACGTGCGCGATGTAGAACTTGTCGCCCACCACCTGGCCGCTGACGATGGTGGTCCCCATCCCCTTCAGCTTCATTTCCTTGCTGGCGGCCTGGAAGATGCGCTGGTTGGCCATCTTGATGCCGACCACCAGGCGGTTCTCCACGTACGACAGGTGGCGGTCCATCTTGTATGGCCAGGTCGCTTCTTCGTCCTTGGTCCGGGCGTAGAACTCCTGGATCACGTCGGCGGCCATTTTGGACGCGACCTCGCCCGAGGCGTGTCCGCCCATCCCGTCGGCCACCAGGAACAGCTGTTCGTCCTCGATCAACGAGAAGTAATCCTCGTTGTGGTTGCGCTTGAGGCCGACATCCGTCTTCGCC
>CAZJMY010000473.1:0-2352 GCA_964546845.1 uncultured Myxococcales bacterium
CAGATGGCCGGCCTCATCGCGCGGCTCAAAGCCACGCCCGATGCGGCTGGCGGAACGCTGTTCGACGATACATTGGTGCTCTGGTGCAACGAGCTGGCGAAGGGGAACACGCACAGCCGCGGGCGACGGCGCCGGCGCAGCGGCTGCCGGAGGAGCAGCTGGGGCGGCCGGCGGCGGTGTCGGCGCGGCCGGCTGCTCGGGGACGGTGACCGGCGTCAGCGCGGCGGCGTTCTGGGCCACCTTCTTGCCACGGAAGCCGACGACGACGACGGCGACGATGGCCGCGACGACAACCACGGCGGCGATGATGATCCCCACCTTCTTGCCGCCGCCGATCTCGCCCATCATTTCTTCGGCGCTCATGCGCTCGCCCGGGATCTTGCCGCCCACGGTCGGCAGCGCCGCGCTGGTGGCGCCCTGGCGCAACGAGTACTTCTTGCGGTCCTCCGCCGAGATGGACCCGTCGTCGACGTAGCGCTCTTCCAGCGGCTTCGCGTCCGACTCGATCGGCAGCGGCTCCGGCTCCGGCGCGGGCGTCCCCTTGGCCTTGCTGGCCTCCAGCTTGGCGCGCGCGTCAGCGACCATCTGGTCGACGTCGCCCTGCTTGAACCACAGCGTCTCGCGGAAGGCGGCCGCCCCGCCGGTCGCCCCGCTGGGCTTGGGCGCACCGGCCGCGGCGGCACCGGCAGGGGCCGGACCGGCGGCAGGAGGCGGCGTCGCGGCGCCCGGGAGCGGTCCCGCCGGGGGCGGCGTCGGCTGCGCGACGTTGTCCATCCCGGCGGGCGGCGGCGCCTGACCGGCCCCGAACCGCGGCCCCGAAGCGGCCGGCATGGCGACCATGGTGGCGGCGACTGCGGCGCCGTGCGTGCGGCGCGGCGGCTCGGCCGGGCGCCCCGTCGGGGGCGGCGTCGCGTTCGGATCGCGCTGCTCGGCCGCGACCGTCGCGAGCGGAAGCGTGTTGCCGTCCCGCTCGGGCGTTCCGTTGCCGTTCGCCTCGGCCCGCGCGGCCATCGCCTGGTTCACCAGGTTCTGCACTTCGGGCGACCCGCCCGTGAACATCATCGTCTTGGCGAAGGCGGCGCGCCCCGAATCGGCCGGCGCGCCCGGCGCCATCACCAGCCCCGCCACCTCCGTCAGGAACTGGCGCAGCGTCAGCGGCCGCCGGTTCGGGCTGCGATCCATCGCCTTCAGGATCACGCGATCGATCTCGGGGTTGAGGCCTGGGACCCGTCCGCTGGGCGGCGCGATGGTCCCCTTGAGGACCTGATCCAGCGCGGCGCCGGGGCTGTCCGCTTCGATCGGCGGCCGCCCGGTCAGCATCAGCATCAGGATGCCGCCGAGGCTGTACGTGTTCGACCGCTGGTCGACCAGCTTGCCTTCGGCCTGCTCCGGCGAGAGGTACTCCGGGACGCCGAAGACGGTCTCCGTCACCGGAACGGGGGCGACGAAGTTGATGACCTTCACGTCGTCGCCGGCGCTGACCAGCACGTTCTTGGCGGCCAGGTCGTGGTGGACGACCCCGACCTTCTGCCCTTCCAGCAGCGCCTCGCCGATCTGGGCGACGATCTTCTTGGCGCGGTCGAGCCGGAACGGGCCGCTCGACGCCACCAGCCGGTCCAGCGGCTGCCCTTCGCAGAGCTCGCTGATCACGAACAGGTTGCCGTCCGGCTCCTTGCCGAAGTCCAGCACGCGCGCGATGCGCGGGCTCTGGGCGCGCTGCAGCTGCTTCAGCTCACGCTGTGAGCGTTCGACGATCGCCGGCGACGTGAGCACGGCGCGCGCGACGCGCTTGTAGACGACCGTTGCGCCCGTCTGGCTGTCGCGGGCCCGATAGACCTCGCCGCTGCGTCCGCCGCCGAGCGGTTGCTCGAGCGCGTAGCGCGCGCCAGGAGCGGCCTCCGCGACCATCTCGAGGCGGCGCGGTCCTTCCGGGGTGGCGCAGGTCTCCTGCGGACAAAAGTTCGCGTCGTCGGGGTACTTCGTCTGACAGTTGGGGCAGACTTTCATCCGGCTCCTGGCCCTTACGACCTAAGCAGGCAGCGCCAAGGTCGGTGATCGTCGCGCGACGTCAAACCTCAGTTAACGCACACTTTTTCCCGAAGATCAATTCGGGACCCGGCGCTGAGCCGCGTTTTCTTTGGAGAATATGGACGAATCCCGGCTGGATCCGGAGTGGATCTGGGATCTAATCCTTGCCGGGCTCGCCCAGTGCGGCGAACAGCGCTTCGGCGGACGGAGTCGAGCGCTTCGACTCGATCGCCTTGCGCTTCTTCCCCATGTTGCTGTGCTTGCGCACGCGGCGCTTCCAGGTCTTGCGTGTGTTCGAGGCCATCGCGGGCCGGCTTCTATCAC
>CAZJMY010000474.1:0-2701 GCA_964546845.1 uncultured Myxococcales bacterium
CGAGATCGACGACGAGGTGCAGCGGACGTTCATCGTGGCGGCGCGCCGCCTGGACGACATCCGGCTGGGGGCCGAGAAGAGCTTCCTGTTTCGCGTGGCCTTCAACCAGGCCGCTCATGCCCGCCGGACCGCTGCCCGCCGCCGTGAGGTGGCCGAGGACCAGGTCCCCGAGCAGGTCGAGCACCTGGCCACGCCCGAAGCGTTGACCGACCAGAAGCGGATGCGCGAGCTTCTGGATCGCGTGCTGGATCAGATGGAGGAGTCATTGCGGGCGGTGTTCGTGTTGCACGAGTTCGAGGAGATGACGGCCGCGGAGATCGCCGAGGTGGTGGGGATTCCGCGGGGGACGGTGGCGTCGCGGCTTCGCCGCGCACGCAGCGATTTTCGCGCGCGCGTCGCGGCCCTGGGGAGCGGCGGAAGCGGGGAGCCGGGACGATGAGAGACGATACGCGGTTGCGGGATGAGGGGGCGACGGCGCTGGAGCGGGCGCTGCTGGACGCGGGGACGGCGTATCGCGGATCGCCGTCGGCGCGCGCCAAGACGCTGGGGGCGCTGGGGCTGGCGGGCTCCGCGACGGCCCTGGCGGCGGGCGCGAAGCCGGCGCTGGGCGCCGCCGGCAAGCTGTCGCTGGGCAAGCTGTCGCTGAGCAAGATCTTCACGGGCGCGGCCCTCTGCGGGGCGGTCGCGGCCGTGCCGGTGGGCTACCACGCGTGGCACGCGCGGTCGGCGGACGGTCACGGGGTCCGCGCCGTCGCGGCGGCCGTCGAGGCCCCGCCGGAGCCGACGCCCACGACGACGGGCGGTGGCGCCGCGGGCGATCCGGCGCTGCCGGCGATCGCGCCGACGATGCCGGTCGCTCGACGTCACCGCGTGGCGATGGAAGAGGCGCCCGTGCCGCTGTCGCGCGAGCTGGCGTCGCTGGACGCCGCGCGCGCCGCGCTGGCGCGCGGGGATTCGACGCGCGCCCTGGCGCTTCTCGACCGGTACACGCGCACCTACCCGCGGGGCCGGCTGGACATGGAGGCCGAGGTCCTGCGCATCGACGCGCTGGCCGAGAGCGGGCGCAGCGACGCCGCGCACGCGCGCGCCCGCGAGTTCCTGCGGCGACATCCGAACAGCGTGCTGGCCGCGCACGTCCGCACGCGGCTCGCCGACTGAGCGGCTGCATGCGCGCCGCCGGCGCCGTCCTCCTCGTGCTGCTGGCGGCCGGCTGCCGGACCACCACCGATTCGCTCGGGTCGAACCCGAGCCAGATCAATCCCGACGCCACCGTTCCGATCCCCGACGCCGGCCCGCCCGACGGTGCGGGGGGCGATTCCGGCACGTCGGACACGACCGTTCTGCACCCGATCACGAAACCCGCGTCGTACCCCAAGCCGCTGCAGGAGGTGTTGGGCCTCAGCGACGCGACGGTGATGACGCGGATCAACAGCGTCTACCAGCAGCTCTTCCACGGCACGCAGTCGAGCCAAGCCATCTACTGGGTCAGCGCGAGCGATCCGACGCTGGCGTACATCCAGGACGTCCTTCACGGGCAACAACGCACGGAAGGGCAGGGGCTGGGGATGATGATCGCCGTGGAGTTGAACCATCAGAACGACTTCGATCCCTTGTGGCGATACGCGAAGGCGAGGATGGAGGTCACAACCGGCGCGAATGCCGGCTATTTCAACTCGTACTGCGATGACGCGGACCAGATGGGGTACAGCATGTGCCTCGATCCCTTCGGGTTCGAGCAATTCGTCACCGCGCTGATCTTCGCGCACCACCGATGGGGGAGCACCGGCGCGGTCAACTACCAGAAGGACGCGCTGGCCCTCTTCCACACCATGAAGCACAAGGTGGAGGACAACGGCGGCGTCGGCATGGCGACGAACCTGTTCGACCCCACGGCGCATTTGCCTTATGCGTTCCCGGACACGTCGAACGCCGGGATGACACGCCCGTCGATCGTGATGCCGGGCTACTACGCCGTCTGGGCGCAGGCCGACGCCGACGACACCTTCCTGGACGCCGTGACGCAAGGCCGCGCGCTGATTCAGAACGCGGCCTGGCCGACGACCGGCCTCACGCCCATCAAATCCTACTTCACCGGAAAGCCCGTTCCGGGCTGGGACATGTTCCAGCCGGAGGCCTATCGCGCGCAGATCAACGTCGTCGTCGACCAGATCTGGACGGGCGGCACACCCGAGAACGTCACTTTCGCCAACAAGCTCCTCGCCTTCTTCGCGTCCTCCGCGTCGGGCGGAATCAACAACTACGGGACGTCCTACGAGCTGGACGGCACGCCGGGCGGGAATCCGATCCACGAGCTGTCGCTGGTCGTGTCGAACGGCATCGCGGCCGGCATCGCCACCAGCTCCAACCGCGGCCAGTTCCTGTCGGCCTTCTGGAACATGCCCACCCAGGTCGGGCAGGCCCGCTACTACACGGGGCTGCTGCAGCTCTGGGGGCTGCTGATCCTGAGCGGGAACTTCCAGATCTACTGACCAGGCTGGAACGGCCCTGGCACCAGCATGCGCGCCACCGCGTGGGGCGCGCGGGCACCGTTGTCGCGCATCCAGCTCTCGCCGGCCGCTGCTGCCTCGGTGTCGCCGGCGATGGCGCCCAGCGCCAGGCGGGCGGCCGCCTGGAAGAGGCCCAGCTGGTGGCCGCCCGTCTCCTCGACGGCGCGGGCGGCCCAGGGGCGCGCTTCCTCGGG
>CAZJMY010000475.1:0-3141 GCA_964546845.1 uncultured Myxococcales bacterium
TCGCCGCGCGGACTGGGCTCGCCCCACCCCGTTCGCGCTCGGCCGGCCGCGCGCGCACGGCGCCGAGATAGCCCACTACACGGTCGGTTCCACGGTGAGCGTCTTCGCGCCGGCAGGCGCCGCCGGCGCCCTGGTCCCGTCGCCGGGAGCCGACGTGCGCATGGGACAACGGCTCTGGGACGACGGCCCCGCGTAGGGCGTCCCCCGCCGGCGTCCTGGAAGAGCCTTCCGCTCGCGGGACCCCGCATTAATTTCTACGAACCATGCGGGGGACGCGTCGCGATTTTCTGCGGGTGACTGGCGCCTCGCTCGTCGCCCGCCGGGCGCTGGCGGCGGGCGACCCGGCGGCCGGCGGCGCCGCCCCCATCCCGCGCCGGCCGCTGGGGAAGACCGGCGCGCAGGTGTCGATCCTGGGCGTCGGCGGGTCGCACCTGGCCGAGACCAAGGACGAAGACGAAGCGCTGCGCATCGTCGCCGAGGCCATCGACGCCGGCGTGAACTTCTTCGACAACGCCTGGGAGTACCACGGCGGCGTCAGCGAGCAGCGCCTCGGCAAAGCGCTACGCGGCAAGCGCGACCAGGTGTTCCTGATGACCAAGGTCTGCACGCACGGCCGCGGCGTGGACGTGGCGATGAAGCAGCTGGAAGAATCCCTGAAGCGCCTGCGCACCGACCACCTGGATCTGTGGCAAGTGCACGAGTGCGTCTACTTCGACGACCCGGAACGCCACTTCGCGCCCGGCGGCGTCATCGAGGCGCTGGACCGCGCCAAGAAGCAGGGCAAGGTCCGCTTCGTCGGGTTCACGGGGCACAAGCACCCGGCCATCCATCTGGCGATGCTGGCGCATACCTACCCGTTCGACACCTGCCAGATGCCGCTCAACTGCTTCGACGCCGGCTATCGCAGCTTCGAGAAGCAGGTCCTGCCCGAGGTGAACGGGCGCGGGATGGGCGCGCTCGGCATGAAGAGCCTGTGCGGCAGCGGCCTGCCCGCCCAGAAGGGCGCCGTCACGCCCGTCGAGGCCATCCGTTACGCGATGAGCCTGCCCGTCGCGACGACCATCACCGGCATCGATTCGCGCGAGGTCCTGCACCAGAACCTGGCCATCGCGCGCGGGTTCCGGCCCATGTCCGAGGCCCAGATGACCGCCCTGCGCAACCGGGTCGCCGGGTACGCGGAGGACGGCGCCTTCGAGCTCTACAAAACCTCAACCAAGTTCGACGCCAGCGAGGGGCGCATGCAGCACGGGTTTCCCACGAAACAGGAGTTGCCACTGTGACGGGCGCGGACATCCCGCGCCGCAAGCTCGGCAAGACGGGCGTCGAGGTCTCGGCGCTGGGGATGGGCGGTCACCACCTGGGCGAGCTGCCGACCGCGACCGACGCCGCGCGCCTGGTCCACGAGGCGATCGACGCCGGCATCGACTTCTTCGACAACTGCTGGGAGTACCACAACGGCCGCTCCGAGCTGTGGCTGGGGGAAGCGCTGCGCGGCAAACGCGACAAGGTCTTCCTGATGACGAAGGTCTGCACCCACGGCCGCGACGGCGCGATGGGGACGCGGATGCTGGAAGAGTCGCTCACGCGCCTGCAGACGGACCACCTGGACCTCTGGCAGATCCACGGCGTCGGCTGGGAGAGCGACCCGCGCCGCGCCTTCGCGAAGGGCGGCATCGTCGAGGCGATGGAGGCCGCGCGCAAGGCCGGCAAGGTCCGCTTCCTGGGCTTCACCGGGCACAAGGACCCGGCCATCCACGCGCGCATGCTGCAGTTCGGGTTTCATTTCGACACCGTGCAGATGCCGCTGAACCCGTTCGACGCCACCTTCCATCTCAGCTTCGAGCGGCAAGTGCTGCCCGAGCTGAACAGGCGCGGCATCGCGGCGCTGGGGATGAAGAGCCTGGGCGGCAAAGGCGACCCGGTGAAGAAGTCGGTGATCTCGGCGCGCGACGCCCTCGCCTACGCGATGAGCCTGCCCGTCGCGACCACCATCGCCGGCATCGATTCGGCGGACGTGCTGCGCCAGAACCTGGACGTCGCGCGCGGGTTCAAGCCGCTGGCCCCGGCCGAGATGCAGGTCCTGCGCGACCGCTGCCGGCCCAGCGCGGGCGACGGTCGGTTCGAGCTGTACAAGGTCTCGCTGAAGTACGACAACCCGCAGGCGCGCGAGGCCCACGCCTTCCCGGTCGACGATCGGCAGCGCGAGGTCCAGGAAGAATTGGAATCCGCGAAGAGCACCGGCAAGATGCCCTGATGGCCGCCGCCGCCGGACCGCTCCGGCACCTCTTTCTACGAAGCCTGCTGACGTCGTTGTTCACGACGGCGCTGGACTTCGGGACGCTGGTCGGCCTGACCGAGCTGGCCCACGTCAACTACGTGCTGTCGACCTGGATCGGCAGCATCGTCGGGTCGCTGGCCAACTTCACGATCAACAAGCAGTGGGCGTTCTCGGCGCGGCACGCCCCGACGGGGCCGGCCTTCGGCCGCTTCCTGATCGTCCAGGCGGGCGCCTCGGGCCTGCACACGCTGGGCGTCTGGCTGTTCACCCGGTTCGGGCGCCTGCCCTATCCCGCCTCCAAGGTCATCGTGGCGGCGCTGGTGTACCTGGCCTGGAACTATCCGCTGAACCGCTGGTTCGTCTTCCCGACCAGCGCGCCGAACCGCCCCCCCACCTCGGAGGCGATCACCGACCCCAGGGCCGAATAGGGCAGCGACGTGTGCGTGCAGCAGTCGACGCCGCAGTTCTTCTCGCATCCCTTGGCGCCGCCCCAGCGCGCCAGATCGGCGGCGGTCACGTCGCTGAAGTTGGCGGCCGGCGGTACGTGCGCGCAGAAGTGGAACTGGCCGTCGGCGGCCACGTAGAAGCACTTCTGTCCCGCCAGGCAGGTCCACTCCGGCGGCTGCCCGCTCAGCGTCTTCTCGTAGTAGTCGAGCAGGAAGTACGGCGTCGCCACCGGGCGGCCGGCCTGCTTCTCGGCGCGCAGCCAGCGCACCTTCTCGAGGTAGCGCGCGTTGTTGAGGCGGCGGCGCAGCCGCCCGCGCTCGTGCACGACGGAGAAGTTCACGCCGACGCCGCGCTCGAAGCAGAAGCGCGCGACCTCCTCGACCTGATCCAGCGTCTCGTCGCAGATGACGGTGTTG
>CAZJMY010000476.1:0-15746 GCA_964546845.1 uncultured Myxococcales bacterium
GGTCGCGGCGCTCATGTCGCCGCCCCGACCCGTGCTGCCCCCGCCGGCCCCGCCCGCACCGCCCGGGTCGCTCATGTCGGCGCCGGACCCACAGCCGGTGACGCCGGCCAGCAGCGCCGCGACCGCCATCCCCGCCAGCCGCGCCCCGATCCGGTTCGATGCAGCGCGCGGCTTCGTCATCTGTCGTCCAAGGGGACGACCGCGCAAAACAGATTCAATCGGCGGACGAAAACACGATCGCGCCGGCCTCTCGCTCGATGGCGGGTGCGGCGGCCCGCGCCCGGACGACCGCGGCGGTCTCCTGCTCGATGCGCGGGAACGTGTAGAGCACGCGGCCCTGCGCGTCCGGTTCCGCCGCGACGTCGCCGCCCAGCTCGACGAGCTCGCGATCCAGGGCGACCGCCAGCGCCGGCGTCGGCGCCAGCTCTTCGCGCGGGCGCGGCCCCGCCGCGGCGAAGATCCTGCCCAGCAGGCGGCGGCGGTCGTTGCGCGCGCGGAGCCGCGCGGCGTCGCGGCGCGCCTTGATCCAGCGCGCCGCGGGAACCGCGAAGAACAGCGCCGAGAACGCCAGCGGAAAGTCCCACAGCGCGACGTGCCAGCTGGCCAGCGACACGTGCAGCCGCGCCTCGAACGCTGGCACGATCCAGAAGGGGGCCAGCAGGTTGAAGCCGTTGAAGGCGCCGATCATCAGGTTGGTTCCGGCGTCGTTCCCCGTGACCGGCGCGGGCGTCTCCAGCCGCTCGGAGGCCCAGCGCGGCGCCAGGTCGGTCACCCCGCCGGCGGTCTTGTCAGCGGTCTTGCGCAGCTCCTTGAAGGTGTAGATGACGACGCCGTCGTCGCTCACCTCCGGCTCACCGCCGTAGTCGACCATCAAGCGCGTCACCTCTTGCTCGGCGCGCGGGAACGTCCAGCCCATCAAGCGCACCAGGTCGACGGCCGCGATGCGCCCGCGCTGCGCGCGGATGTAGGCGACGACCTGCTTCTCGTCCGCCAGCGGATCGCGGGCAGGGGCGGGCGGCCCGAACACGAACGAGAACACTCGCTTGTAAAAGGGCTCGCGCCGCTCCCGGGGCGCGAAGCGGGCGCGCTGGCGGCCGTAGCCCGACGAGCCGGTGTCCCATCCCCAGAACCAGAGCAGGCCTCCGAAGCCGAACCCGCCGTCGTCGTCACGATCGGACGAGTTGCTGCGCGCCACGATCATCGCGATCATCATCGCCATGAACGCGGTGAAGTAGGCCACCAGCGTCGTCACGATCGCGACCTTGAACAGGAACGTGAACCCCTTCCACAGCCGCGCGCCCACGGCGGCCGCCCGTTCCCGCAGGGTCAGCGCGTCGCGCCGCTGGAACCGCGGGTCGAACTCGTAGACCAGCTCGCCCGAGTCGGTCGCGCTGAGGTGGCTGCGGTACTCGCGCAGGAGCGCGGTCAGCGCGCGCGCCGCCTCTTCCTCGGGCAAGCCGGAGGCGACCACGGCGTCGGCCCGGGTGAGCTTCGCGTTGCGCCCGCGAAGCGCGTCCAGCATCAGCGCCTTGGCGCGCGGATCCGAATGGGGCTTACGGTCGAGTGTTCCCAGGCTTGATGCGGTGGTCACGGGATCGGCATTCTACGATGCCGGCGGGGCTCGTGCCGGCCCGGGTCAGCCGTCGCTGTCCAGCTGCGGGTTTCCGTCGATGAACTTCAGATCGAAACGGAAGCTGGTGATCCGCCAGGCGCCCGAGTCGGCCCGGTCCAGCACGAACGCGTAGCTGCCCACGAACGTGCGGGTGTTGCGCCCCGACCGGGTGCGCCGGAAGTGGTAGGCGATGCCGTAGCAGCTGGCCGTGGCCCGCCCTTCGTAGGTGGTGACCCGGAAGTTGCCCGCCTGGTGGTGGATCGCCTCCAGGCTCTTCAGCCCCTCGGCCCAGCCGCCCGCGATCTCGTCGGGGGTGCGGCGCGCCGCCGGGCCGGCCCCCAGCGACGACATGTCGAACAGCACTTGCTCCGCGAAGCAGCGTTTCACGGCCGCCCAGTCGCGCTGGTCGGTCGCGACGAAGAGCTCCGTCAGGACGTCGATGATCTGTTGGCGGGCGACGAGGTCGGCGAGCGTTTCCATGCGAGGCGTGAGCTTACTCAAACTTTTCTCGAGCTTCGTTCCGTTTTGCGCGCCGCCGGTGGCGGTGCCGTCAACGTCCCGTTTCGGGAGCGATCAACTTTCGTAAACGCTGCGATCCACCGGTGACGGCCCGGTTTTCTTCCGCGCAAAATGATCGCGGAGGTGGGGAGATGAGGACGAAAACGCACGAGCCGGAGTCTTCGGGTGAGGCGCGCGCCGCCATCCTCTCGTATCACGACGAGCTGCGCGGGCTGCTGACGGAAACCATGCATCGCGCCGAGGGCGCCGCCGAGTCCGCGGCCGACGCCGAGCCGCTGCGCGCGCAGGCCCGCGAGCTGTACGAGGCCTTCGAGGAGCACATCGGTTTCGAGGCGCGGATCCTGCCGGCGGCCCTGCGCGACGTGATCGGGTGGGGCGACGTCCTGCAGGCCGAGCTGGTCGAAGGGCACGCCCGCCAGCGCGCGGTCCTGGCGTCGGCCAGGTTGGCCCTGGAGCCGGAGGGGCTGTCGCCCGTCCGCCTGGCCGAGAGCGTGCGCAGGTTCGCGGAGCACATGATCGAGGATCTGCGCGCGGAGGAGAGGTCTCTGCTGACCGCCGATCTGGACGCCCTGACGACCGACGGCCACGGCGGCTGAGGGGGACCGCCTAGGTCGATCCCGGCCTCTCTTGCGGCGTAACCCGTCGCTCGTGGCGGCATCGAAGCCCGCACACGGAGGTGACGGCGATGAACGTGACTGTCCTCGGAGCGACGGGTAAGACGGGTCGTGCAGCGGCCGAACGGCTGCTGGCCGCGGGCGTGGAGGTCAAGGCGGTCGCCCGCTCGGCCGACAAGCTCGCCGGGCTGGCCCAAAAGGGGGCGCAGCCGGCGGCCGCAGACCTGACGGACACGGCGGCCCTGGCGGGCGCCTTGCGCGGCAGCGACGCGGCTTACCTGATGATCCCCAGCGACTACACCAAGCCGGACCTCCTGGGTCAGTACGCGCGCGCGGGCGAGTCGATCACGCGCGCCGTTCGCGACGCCGGGCTGCGCCGGGCGGTGCTGCTCAGCAGCCTCGGCGCGGACGCCGCCTCGGGAACGGGCCCCATCGCCGGGCTGCACGGCGTCGAAGAAGGGCTGAAGGCGGTGCCCGGGTTGAACCTGCTGATCTTGCGCCCCGGGTATTTCTACGAGAACAGCTACGGGACGCTGGGCCTCATCAAGCATCAAGGGATCAACGGCGGGGCGATCCTGCCCGACGTTCCCATCCCGACGATCGCCGCGGCCGACATCGGGGGCGCCGCCGCCGATGCGCTGCGCAGGGGTGACTTCTCGGGGACGGTCGTCCGCGAGCTGAGTGGTCCGCGTGACCTGACGATGGCGGAGGCGACCCGCATCCTGGGCAAGGCGATCGGGAAGCCGGACCTGGCTTACGTGCAGTTTCCCGACGAGGGCTACGTCGAGGGATTGAAGAGCGCCGGTTTCGCGCCCGACGCCGCGCGCCTGTTCCTGGAGATGTCCCAGGCCTTCAACAACGGGTTGGTTCGCCCGCAGCCAGGCGCGGAGAAGCTCCGGACCACGACCACGTTCGAAGCGTTCGCCGACGTGTTCGCGCAAGCGTACCGCGCGGCGGGATAGGCCGGTCAGCCGCGTCACGGCCGCGGGAGGGGCAGCGCCTCGCGGCGCGACCTGGTAGTCTGCGCGGCCGTGATTGTTGCTTCCGGCCTGCACCGGGCGGTCTGCGAGCGGTGCAGGCGGCCCACGTCCGTCTGTTTCTGCGCGCACCTCGTCTCGCTGGAGACGCGCACCCGCGTGCTGTTGCTGCAGCATCCGCGCGAGCGGCGCACGGCCATCGGCACCGCGCGCCTCGCCCATCTGTGCCTGCCCGGGTCCGAGCTGCACGTGGGGGTCGACTTCGACGACAACCCCAACGTGCTGGCGGCGCTGGCCGCCGCCGAGGCCGCCGGCCGGCCGGCCCACCTGCTGTTCCCCGGGCCGCAGTCCGTGGATCTCGCCGAGGCCAACCTCGCGGGGCCGATCACCCTGGTCGTGGTCGACGGGACCTGGTGGCAGGCGCGCAAGCTGGTCAGGCGCAACGCGCGGCTGGCGGCCTTGCCGCAGCTCCGGTTCACGCCGCCCGCGCCCAGCAACTACCGCATCCGGCGCGAGCCCGCCGAGGACTACGTGGCGACCGTCGAGGCGCTGGCGCACGTGCTGGGCGCGCTCGAGGGCGATCCGGCGCGCTTCGCGGCGCTGCTGCGCCCGTTCGACGCGATGATCGACACGCAGGTCCGCTACGCGACGCACGTCCGCGGCGCGCGCCGGCGGCACGCGCTTCACCGCGCGCGGCGCGCCCGGCGCCCCAAGGGGCCGGAGCTGTTGCGCGACCGTCCGGGCGACGTGGTCTGCTTGCACGGCGAGGCGAACGCCTGGCCCGCGCGCCGCCCCGGCGGACATCCGCCCGAGATCGTCCATTGGGTCGCGCGCCGTCCGCGGACGGGAGAGACCTTCGAGGCGATCATCGCGCCGCGCCGGCCGCTGGCGCCGGCGATCCCCGGCTATCTCCGCATTCCGCGCGATCGGCTGGCCGACGGCGAGAGCTGGACCTCGTTTCGCGCGCGGTGGTCGGCGTTCGCGCGCGAGGACGACGTCGTGTGCAGCTGGGGGCGTTTTCCGCTGGACCTGCTGGAGTCCGAGGGGATCGCGCTGCCGCCGGCCCGCGTCGACATCCGCCCCGCGGTCGGCGCGGTCTTCGGCACGCGCGCTGGCGCCATCGAGGACTGCACGACGCGGCTGGGCCTCTCGGCCCCCGAGCCGTTCGCGCTGGGGCGGGGCGGCACCCGGCTGGCGGCGCTGACGGCGATCGTCGACAAGCTGCTGCTGGCCTGAGCCTGTTCAGCGCGCGCGGCGTCGCACGGCCGGCATCGGCAGATCGGTCTCAGGCGGCAGGAAGCCGGCCACCGTGCCGCGCGTCGGGAGCTGCAGTGGCCACTTGGCCATCAGCGGTGTCGGATCCCAGTAGACCTCCGGCAGCGCGCTGGAAGGGCGGATGGAGAGCCCGAAGCGCAGGTAGTGCCCCGGGTGGCCACTCCCCGTGTCGCCGACGGAACCGATGACTTCGCCCGCCTTCACCTCGGCGCCGCGCCGGATCGTTCGCGGGACGGCGGCCAGGTGCGCGTAGTGCGTGAAGACCATCCCGCCGAAATGGACCAGGCGCAGCGTGACCTCGCCGCCGGCGTGCTGAACGCGATCGATGGTCCCGTCGTGCGCGGCGTAGACGTGCTCGCCCCAGAGCTCGGCCGGGACGTCGACGTTTCCGTTGCCGCCGTCGGCGACGGTGGGCGCGCGACGGACCGGGCCGGCCAACGGGTAGGACCAGATGCTGTTGTGAAACGCGTACAGCCAATCGTCGTCGGTCGGCGGCCAGGCCGGACCCTCGAACACGGGCTTCGGACGAGGCGGCGGGGGAGGGCGGACGTCCTCGGCCATCAGCGAGATCGACTGCGCCTGCGGCACGCGGATCCGATGCCACAGCTTGGGGGCGCCGACGACGACCAGCGCCACCGCCGCCGCGCGCATCAGCCAGCGCCGCGCGACCGCGGCGCGCGCGCGCTGGCGCGCCTGGACGTTCGCGACCAGGCAGGACTGCGAGCAGTGGAGCTCTTCGCGCCCCTTTCGCAACAGCACGAATCGCTGGCCGCCCGCGAGGACGTCGTGGCAAACGCAGCAGCGAAGGGCGGGCACGGTCACTCGTCCCCGCTGCCGTCCGGCGCGCCGTCGCTGTCGGCGTCGGCGGGCGCGTCGCTGGCTGCCGCCGCGCCGGCCGCGTCGTCGGGGCCGCCGCTCTCCGCGCCGGTGGCGTCGTCGGCGTGGTGAGACCCGCGCCGCGCCTTGGCCAGGCGGGCGGCGGCGCGCTTGCGGGCCGAGAGCAACGGCATCGATCCCAGCGCCCAGCCCGGCCGCGCCAGCGTGGTCACCAGGCCCGATTCGCCGCCGTCGATGGGCACCCGCACCGGCCAGAGCGCGATGAGCGGCTCGGGGTCCAGGTATCGCTCGGGCCCGTCCTTCCAGGGGCGGACCGTGATCGCGAAGTGCAGGTGCGGCGCCGACTCCTTGACGCCGGTGTCGCCCAGCAGACCGATGACCTGCCCGCTCTTGACGTAGACGCCGCGCTCGATGCCGCGCGGGATGGCCGCGAGGTGGAAGTACCACGTGAACACCGTGCCGTCGTGATGCGCGATGCGCACGAACTCGCCTCCGCGATCGGGGTTGGCGTTGCGCTGCACGAAGTCCACCAGCCCGTCGTGCACGGCATGCACGTGCTCGCCCCAGATCTCGCCGCCCAAATCGACGCCGCAGTGGCCGTTGCGGCACTCCGCCGGGCGCTGGCCCGGCCGGACGGCGCCGAACACGCGCGAGTCGGCGCGCGGCATGCGCCGGACGGGCCCGGACAGCGGGTGGATCCAGGCGTCGTGACCCAGGGCCGCGAGCGAGGTGGTGTCGGACGGTGGCCACTCGGGGCCGAACCAGCCCGCCGGCAGGCCCGCGGCGGTGGCGTCGGCGGGGGTGGGGCGGGGCGCCGTTGCCGCCTGCGCGAACCGCCGGCGCGCCGACCGTTCGGTGTGCGGTGTCAGCAATGCGGCGGTCAGGACCGCGGCGACGGCGGTGCGGAGGGCCGCGCGGGCGCGCGACGACCAGCGCGCCCGGCGCCGTTTCCAGCGGTCGAAGCGAAGACACTCGATCGAGCACAGGACGTCAATCGTCCGTGCCTCGACGTGGACGTATCGCGTGGCCCGCAGCGGATCGCCGCAGACGTCGCAGAGCGCGGGGCCTTCCACCGCAATCAGTGAAGGCGTTTCTTCGGGGTCGGTCATGCCGTTCGAACCTCCGGCAACTGGCGAACGCCCAGGGACCGACCATGGTAGCAATTTCCGGAGCGCGCGCGCTCAAATCGCCCGTCACACGCATGTCACAAATTCGTGAGCACGCGTACGCTGAGAGCGTCGCGCCAGGTGGCGCTCGAGCACCGCGCTAGGCGGGCGCGCCAAGCTCGTCGGTACGCCGCGCCGCCTCGATCAACAGCATCGTGGTCGGCGCGCCGATCTCGTCTCCCACCGGCAGGACGTCGCTCTGCACGAACGCGAATCGCCCCTGCGTCCAGCCCAGCATCTCGTACACGGCGGGCTTGCGGCTGCGGCGCGACCCTTCGATGCGGGCGCGGATGACCCGCCCCTGCCGGAGCCACAGGCGGCCGACGTCGCCCGAGGCCAGCAGGATCAGCTCGCCGGAGCGGCGTTCCAGGTCCAGGAACGTGAGCACGGTGGCGAGCCCGAACTGTTCGAGCTGGCCACGCAAGCCGACGTCGCGGGTGACGTCCGTGCCCACTTGCTTGACGACTTCTTTTCCCGGATCGGTGACGCGAGAGCCGACGGCTGCCATGGAATAGAGTTGACCCCGGCTCGTGGCCCACCGCAAAAAAACCATGCGCGCCGCAGACAAGAATTTTTGCAGAAGCCGCGAAATGGGGTAGGGCTCCCGGCGGGCGGGGAGCCGCCAATGGGTCGTCGCGCGCGTTCGCACCACCGAAAGCTAAGCCGCGCGCGGGGGGTGTCCGCTGAGCCGCCGGCGGAGTTTGCAGCCGTGGTCGAGCTGCGCACTCACAACATCGGAAGCTCGCGTGGGGGGGCGCCCAGCGGAAACGCGGCGTCGATGCGGGCCAGGTCCTCGTCGGTCAGCCGGAGGCTTCCGGCGGCGGCGTTCTCGGCGGTCCGGTCCGCATGGGCCGACTTGGGGATCGCGAACAGCGGCGCCCGCCGCGTCAGGAACCGCAGCGCGACCTGGCGCGGGGTGGCGCCATGGGCCGCGGCGATCTCGCCGAGCACGCGGCCGCCCCGGCTGCTGGGCGAGGGGAAGTGTCTGTGACCGAACGGGCTGTAGCCGACCAGCGCGATCCCGTATCGCTCGCAGGCCGGCAACACCTCGTGCTCGATGCCCCGCTCTTCCAGGTGGTAAAGGACCTGATTCGCGGCGATCTGCCCGTCGCCCGCGATGTCCCGGGCCTCGGCCAGGTCGCCGGCGTCGAAGTTGCTGACGCCCCAGGACCGGATCTTTCCCTGCTTCTGCAGCGTCTCGAAGGCGGCGATCGTCTCGTGCAAGGGATGGCTGCCCCGCCAGTGCAGCAGATAGCAGTCCAGCCGGTCGGTTCGCAGGCGGGCCAGCGACCGCTCGCAAGCGGCGATGGTGCCGGCGCGCGAGGCGTTGCTGGGCAGCACCTTCGACACCAGGAACACCTCGTCGCGCCGCCCGGCGATGGCCGCGCCGACCAGCTTCTCCGCCGCCCCCTGGCCGTACATCTCGGCGGTGTCGACGTGGGTGAGGCCCAGGTCCAGCCCCCGGCGCAGGGCCGCCACCGCTTGGGCGTGGTCCGCCTGCTCGAGGTTCCACGTCCCCTGGCCGATCACCGGGACCTCGGCCTTCACCACCGATCCGAACGCGCGCCGCTCCATGAACGGCAATATGCGCACGATCGCGGGACGTTTCCCATGCGGCTGGCGCTTGCGCGCGTGGCGAAAGCCGTCGATGCTGTCGGCGTCGCCGGCAGCTGGCCGGCGGCCCGTTCAACATCGTGCGCAAAGCCGTCGTCCTGGTCCTGGTCTTCGCCGCCGGCAGCTGCGCGCGCCCGGCGGAGCCGGCGCCTGTCGAGCGCCCACTGGTTCAGCGGGGGCAGCAGGTCTACGCCCGCTTCTGCGCGACCTGCCACGGTCCGGCCGCCAACGGGTACGCGGCCGACAACGCCCCGTCGCTCCGGTCTCCCACGTTCCTGGCCTCGGCCAGCGACGCGTTCCTGCGGGCGGGGATCGAACGCGGGCGCCCAGGCACCGCGATGGGGGCGTTCGGGCTCACCTTCGGCGGGCCCCTGGGCCCGGCCGACGTCGACGCGCTGCTGGCGTTCTTGCGCAACGGCGGGTCGGAACCGCATGCGCCGCTCCCCGGCCGCCCGCCGGGCGACGCCGCACGGGGGCGGGTGGTCTACGACGCGAACTGCGCGCGCTGCCACGGCACCCCGACCCAGCGGCAGAGCGCGGTCCATCTCGCGAACCCGGTCCTGCTGTCCACGGCGACCGACGAATTCCTGCGGTTCGCGATCGAGAACGGCCGCCCCCCGACGTCGATGGTCCCCTGGAAAACGGCGCTCACGCCGGGCCAGATCGACGACGTCGTGGCCTACCTGCGGTCGCTGGCCGTGCCGCTGCACACGCCGCCGCCCGGGCTGCTGGCTGCTGTCCCCTCCGGGTCGACGTCGCCGCCCGGGCCGCCGCCGCCGCGCAAGGGTCCGGTGGTCCTGAACCCGAAGGGGCGCGCGCCCGACTTCCAGCTGAAGGACGGCCTCTACGTCTCGATCGATCAGGTCAAGCAGGCGCTGGACGCGAAGCGGCGGCTGGTCATCGCCGACGCGCGCGCGCCGTCCGACTGGAGCAACCTGCACATCACGGGCGCCATCTCGACCCCGTATTACGACCTGCGGACGCTGGACGACATTCCCAAGGACGGCACCTGGGTGCTCGCTTACTGCGCCTGTCCCCACCACGTCTCGGGGCTGGTGGTGGATGAGCTGCGGAAGCGCGGCTACACGCACACGGCGGTGATCGACGAAGGGATCTTCGCCTGGCAGCACAAGGGATATCCGGTCGTGGCCGCGCCGGGCCTGGCTCCGTCCCCGGCCCCGCCGCCGCCGCGCCCCTGAGGACACGCGGCGGCCGGTCAGTTCGGCCGGCTGGCGCGCGCGCGCCGGCCCCAGATCGCGTCCCAGCCGCGCCGATAAGAGTCGCTGGCCACCTGAGCCGGACCGTGGGTCGCCGGTTCGGGCGCGGCGGCCGCCGGGGCGGCCAGCTCGGTCTTCACGTCGAAGAGAAAGGGGAGGTCGGCGCGCGGGCGCAGCGAGATGACCTCGCCGGCGATGGCCTTGCCCTCGACCAGCGGCCGCACGACCCCCGCTTCCAGCGGCCCGTCTGCCGAACGGCGGCGCAGGATGTAGATCCCCTGCTCGTCCTTGCCGCACACGGCGGCCACGTCGCCCAGGGGCTTGGGCTTTCGCGTCTTCGCCACGAGCCGATTGTGCCACCCAAATGCGCCGGCGGCACATTCGACCCGAGATCGCCCCGGTCGACCGGCAGAGGTCCGATCTGATATGCCTGTTGTACAAAAGTGACCCCGGACGAGTTCATCCTGGTCGTCGACGACGACGCCGAGATCCGCGAATCCCTGAGTGACCTGCTGGCCGACGAGGGGCACCGCGTGCGCGCGGCGGCCAACGGCAAAGAGGCGCTGGAGCTGCTGCGCCAGACGCCCGCCCCCTGCATGATCCTGCTGGATCTGATGATGCCGGTCATGAACGGCTGGCAGTTCGTGACGGAGGCCGCCGGCGATCCCGCGCTGGCGACGATCCCGGTCTGGATCATCACGGCGGCCGGCGACGCGCACCCGCCGCCCCCCGGCGTGACGGGCGTGCTGCGCAAGCCGTTTCATCTGCGCGAGCTGCTGGAGGTCGTTCACCGCCACTGCTGAGCTGAGCGATCGCGCAGGCGCGGTCGATTTGGCCCATCCGATCCGACGCGACCACCGTAGATCCGGTGATGTCGAAGAGACGTTTGGCACTGGCCCCGTCGACCCGTTCCCTCCCGCACAAAGGCCGCGCGCGGCGCGAGGACCGCAAATCGCGCGGCACACTTCCTCGGAAGGAGGTGCCGGTCTGGACTGACCTGGAAGAGGCGTTCTTCGCCGCCGCGCCGCCCGACGAGCCGGTGGCGGCCAGCCCCCCCGAACGGTTCGACGATCTGGATCGCGCGGCGCCCGCCGACGACGATCCGCCGCTGCTGGTGCGGATCTCCGCGGCGCTCCGGCGCCTCGTGGGCGCCGGCTCGTAGCTGGCTGGCGCCGTCGTGGCGCCATCGTCACTTGGGCGCGACGAAGCGGCGAATCGCGTCCAGGAGGCGGGCGTCGGCGTCGGCCTGCGTGACGCCGGCCGCCTTCCGGTGGCCGGCGGACAGCACCAGCGAGTGATCGCCGCCTTCGACGATCAGCACGGTGTGCGGGGCCGACATGCGCGCGCGCACCGCCGCCAGGTCGTCCAGCGGACACAGCGGATCGCGCGACCCCTGCAGCAACAGTAACGGCCTGCGCAGGTCGACGAGCACTTGATCGCGCAGGGCGCCGCTGGATGCGGCGCGCAGCGGGAAGCCGAAGCAGATGACGCCTGCGACCGGTTCTTCCAGCGCCAGGTGGCAACCGACGCGCCCGCCCATGGACTTGCCGGCCAGAAACACCGGCCCCGGCGCGCGCGTCCGCAGCGCGTTCAGGGCCTGGCGGTGCGCTTCGATCAGCGCGGGCAGCCGGTCGGGCCGCTTGCGCCCGGCCAGCATGTACGGGTAGTCGAGCGTGACGACCTCGCCGAGGGTCGCCAAGCGGTCCCGCCAGGCCTTCATCCATGGGGACGTCGACGGCGCGCCCGCCCCTGGCGCGAACAGAAACGCGGGCTGGCCCTTCACGGCCGCTACATTAGCCGCTGGCCGTCATCCGCGCCGCCAGGTCCAGCAGCTTGCTGGCGTAGCCCCACTCGTTGTCGTACCAGGCGATCAGCTTGACGAACGTCGGGTCCAGCTGCATGCCGGCCTTGGCGTCGAAGATCGACGTGCAGGACTGGCCGCGCATGTCGCTGGAGACGACCTCGTCGGTCGTGTAGCCCAGCACGCCACGCATGGGCCCCTCGGCGGCGGCCTTCATCGCCGCGCAGATGCCGGCGTACGTCGCTTCCCGCGACAGCTCGCAGGTCAGATCGACCACCGACACGTCGGAGACCGGCACGCGGAACGACATCCCCGTCAGCTTCCCCTTCAGCGACGGCAGCACCTTGGTGACGGCCTCGGCCGCGCCGGTCGACGCCGGGATGATGTTCTCGAGGATGCCGCGGCCAAAGCGCCAGTCCTTGCCCGAGACGCCGTCGACGGTCTTCTGCGTCGCGGTGGTCGCGTGGACGGTCGTCATGAGACCGCGCCGGATCCCGAACGCGTCGTCCAGCACCTTGGCGATCGGCGCCAGGCAATTGGTGGTGCACGAGGCGGCCGAGACGATCGGTTCACCGGCGTACCGGTCGGTGTTCACGCCGTACACGTAGACCGGCGTGTCGTCCTTGGAGGGGGCGGACACGATCACGCGCCGGGCGCCCGCCGCCAGGTGGGCCTGGCACTTGTCCTTGGTCAGGAAGATGCCCGTCGATTCGATGACGACGTCGACGCCGGCGTCGCCCCAGGCCGAGGCGGCCGGGTCCTTCACGGCGGTCGTCCGCACGCGGCGCCCGTCGACGACCAGGAAGTCGTCCTGGACCGCCACGGCGCCGTTGAAGCGCCCGTGGACGGAGTCGTACTTCAGCAGGTAGGCCAGGTGACCCAGCTCGAGCAGATCGTTGATCGCGACCACCTGGACGTCGTCGCGCAGAAGCGCGGCCCGGAAGGCCATGCGCCCGATTCGCCCGAACCCGTTGATGCCGATCTTGAGCATGAGACTGTCGTAACGCCGCCGGGCTTTGGCTCAAAGGACAACTTTATTGCAATTTCAGCCACGCGTCGCCGGCGCCGTTCGCGTAGAATTTCGGACGTGCGCCGATCGCCGAAGCAGGTGTGGTTCCTGGTGACGCCGCGGACCGGCATGTTGAACATCGCCGGTCCGTGGGAGGTGCTGGGGAGCGCGAACGACGTGCTCGGCAGGGCCGCTTACGAGATGCAGGCGGTCGGTCCCAGCGCGCCCGCCGCGCAGACGCGCCACGGCCTGGTGCTCGCCGGGCTGCGGCCCCTGCCGCGGTCCGGCGCCCGCCTGCCCGACGTGGTCATCGTGGGCGGCGCGCGGGTCCAGGCCGCGCCGGCCGAGCACGCGGCCGTCGTGGCGTGGCTGCGCCGGCACCATGCGCGGATCCCGCGCGTGGTGTCGATCTGCACGGGCGCGTTCGTGCTGGGGGCGGCCGGGATCCTGGACGGGCGGCGCGCGACGACGCACTGGTTGTTCCTGGAACGGCTGCGCGCGCGGTATCCGGCGGCCTGCGTGGTCGACGAGGGTGTCTACGTGAAGGACGGCAAGGTCTGGACCTCCGCGGGCGTCACCGCCGGGATCGACCTGACACTGGCTCTGGTCGAGGAGGACCACGGCCACCAGGTGGCGATGGCGGTCGCCAAGCGGATGGTGCTGTTCCTGCGCCGCTCCGGCCACCAGGCGCAGTTCGGCAGCGCGCCCCAGGAGGAGAAGCCGACCCCGCTGCGCGACATCTCGAAGTTCGTCGTCGAACATCTGGACCAGGACCTCTCGGTGGCGCGCATCGCCCAGGCGGCTGCCATGAGCCCGCGCACGCTGGCGCGGTGGTGCCGGGCGCATGTGTCGCAGTCGCCCGCGCAGCTGGTGCGTCGGCTGCGTCTCGACGAGGCGCGGCGGCTGCTGGAAGAGACCGCGCTTCCGTTGAAGGACATCTCGGCGCGGACGGGGCTCGGCGACGCCAGCACCCTGTGGCGTGTCTTCACGCAGCAGCTGGGACTGACGCCGGCGGCCTACCGGCAGCGGTTCGCGGCGCTGGCGAGCTGACGGACCGCGGGCGCCCGATTCGTGCTACGCCATCCCGCATGAGCAAGCCCGTCTGTGTGGTGGTGGGGGTCGGTCCCGGCAACGGGGCGGCGCTGGCGCGGCGTTTCCACAGCGAAGGGTACGCGGTGGCGCTGCTCGCGCGGTCGACGCAGCTGACCGCGGCGCTGGCCCAGGAGCTCGAGGGCTCCCGCGCGTATGCATGCGACGTGTCCGACGAGGCCGCGGCCAGCCGAACCTTCGCCGCCGTCGCGAGCGACCTGGGGCCGGTGGAGGTGTTGGTCTACAACGCGGGCGTCGGCGTCTGGGGGACCGTCGAGGACGTGACCGCCAAGGATTTCGAACACGCGTGGCGGGTGAACGCGCTGGGCGGCTTCCTGGCCGCCAAGCAGGTCGTCGGCCCCATGAAGCAGGCGGGCCGGGGCACCATCGTCTTCATCGGCGCGACGGCCTCGCGCCGGGGCAACGTCAAGACGGCCGCGTTCGCCCCTGCCAAGGCCGCTCAGCGCAGCCTGGCCGAGTCGATGGCCCGGCACCTGTGGCCGGCCGGCGTCCACGTCGCGCTGGTGATCCTCGACGGCGTCGTCGATCTGCCACGAACGCGCAAGATGATGGCCGACAAGCCGGACAGCTTCTTCATCAAGCCGGACGACGTGGCGGCGTCCGTGCTGGCGCTGGTGCGGCAGCCCCGGTCCGTCTGGACGTTCGAGCTGGAGGCGCGGCCGTTCGGCGAAACCTGGTAGGCCTCGCGCCGCGGACGCGCCGCCTCTTTGGTCGCGATCGCCCGCCGCGAACGCGGGCCCTCATCAGTGGTCTCGGCGTTCAGTCCTGGGATCCCGCGCCCAGCTGGAAGCGCGACTGCACGTACGGGCGGGCCGACACCTTCGGCGCGGTATCCGTCGACGCGGGCTGGAAGTTGGATTGCGCAGAGTCCAGGTCGCGCAGCCTTCCGTTGTCGTCGTTTCGCAGCTCTTCGGGCGTCTCCCGCGCGGTGCTGGAGCTGGCCGGGTTGGCCTCACTGTGCGTGACGTACGACGGTGTATCGTCCGTTCGGTCGTGGTCGGAACCGGCGTCGCCGGACCCTGCGTACGCGACGGCCGGCGCGCAGAGCGCCATCGCGAAGGCGCCATGTCGCAACCACCGCGGCCACCACCCGCGCAGACGAGAGCTTCGTGTCGTCTCTGCCGTGTGTCGGTTCATGGTGCAACTCCTTCCGCGTTTGCGGCTGGTCGCCTTCAATCTGAAGACGAAACGGGGGCCGTCAAACGCAGCCGCGGGTGTCCGCCGGGCGGTCGCGTGGCCGGCTTGCGGACGGCTGTCCGTCGGGAAACGGGCGAAATCGCGGCCCGGCGGTGGTGGCCCGGAAGTCGCATAGCTCGACTGTAAACCGGAGGTGATGCGCATGGCCGAGTCGGACGTGACCGTCGAGATCTTGAAGGACATCAGGGACGCCGCGCGCGGCACCAACACCCGCCTCGACACGCTGGAGGCCTCGCTGACGGACCGGCTGGACTTCGGCGCGGACCGGCTGGACGCCGTGACGGAGCGGCTGGACGTGGTGGCGGCGCGACTTGATCGCGTGGCCGAGCGGCTCGAGCTGGTCGAGACCACGCTGCTCGACGTGGGCGAGCAGAACCAATTGATTGCGCGCTACACGCGGATGCTGTCGGAACGGGAGGTCGGGCTCGAGCCGCGGGTGCGCGCGCTCGAGAGTCGGGCGGACAAACTCGAGTCGCAGCGATGACCTTTCCGGGCTTCCCGAAGCAGACGGTTCGATTTGTCGCCGGACTGCGCGACAACAACGACAGGGCCTGGTTCGAGGCGCACCGGGCGGATTATCAGCAGGCTCTGCTGAACCCGGCGGTGGCTTTCATCCAGGCGCTGGCGCCCCGCTTGCGGAAGATCGATCCCGACATTCAGGTCGAACCGCGGGTGAACGGATCGATCTTGCGCATCAACCGCGACATTCGCTTCGCCAAGGACAAGTCGCCGTACAAGGATCACCTGGATCTCTGGTTCTGGACCGGTGAGCGCAAGGGCTGGGAATCGTCCGGCTTC
>CAZJMY010000477.1:0-4551 GCA_964546845.1 uncultured Myxococcales bacterium
CGCAGCTGGGTGACCAGCGTCGCCTCGCCCTTCAGCGACGTCTGCTGCGCGCGCGTCAGCTGCGAATCGGTGTAGCCGGGTCCGTTCGAGATCGACGTGTCCGAATAATCGAGCTCGCCGTCCGCGAGCACGACGACCAGCGCGCGGTCGACGGGCGCCGGACCAAAGTCGGTCTTCGCGCTGACGGTCGGGTCGCCGTCGCGGGCGGCGGTCTCCGTGCGCAGGAAATCCGCGACGCTGGCCCGCACGTCGGGCGCCCCCGGCAGCGGCGTGAACGGCAGGGCGTGCGGCGGGAAGATCCCGTCGCCGCCGCCGGCCACGAACGCGATGGTCGCGACGCGGTAGGCGCGCGCCTTGTCCAGCGGGCGCCCGTTCACGTGCAGGCCGCCGCCGTCCTTGGTCAGCCCGACGGCCGCCAGCTTGGGGTTGCTCAACCCGGCGCCCAGCAGCGACTCGACGACGGGGCCCTGCACGCGCGCGGCCCCGATGACGGCGGCGTACGGCAGCGCCCGCTGCAGGTCCCCCTCGGTCAGCGTGCCCGCCAGCGGAAACGGCGCGCGCTTGACGAATGCCCGGTTGATGACGGCGATCTCGGCGTGCGCCCGGCGCCGCATCACCTCCAGCACGTAGGTGACGAACTCCTCTCGCGTGAGCGCGCCGCGGATGGGGCCCGGCGAGGCGGCCCGGGCAGCCACCGCGCAGAAGGCGGCGTCGGTCGCCCGCAGCCACGCCTCGATCTCCGGGTCCGGCGCCGCCGCCGGCGCGAGCGTCTCGACCGCCACTTGACCGGACGTCCAGCGCACGCGCGCGACGCCCGCCGTCCCGACCGGCGCGCCCACGGCCGGCGGCGCCCCGTCGCGCCGCAGCAGCTGAACGGCGCGCCCGGTCTCCTCGTCGGCCAGCCCGGCCCCCAGCAGCAGGTCGGGCGCGCCGCCGCCGGCGAGCTGGCGGACCAGCGCGTCCATCTCGTCCAGCGCGCGCGCGTCGCGCGGCCCGTCCGTCATGACCACGACCTCGGTCGCGCCTTGCCGGCGCAGCCGCGCGACGCCCTCCCGGATGGCCGCCACCGGATCGGTCAGGCCCAGGCCGGCCAGCCGCCCGGGCGGGATCCCGGGCAGCACCGACGGAGAGATCGTGGCCAGCACGCCGACCGTGCGCCCGCCGCGGCGGATCAGCAGCTCGCGCCGCACCGCCGCGCAGGCCGGCCGCCGCGCGTCGCACGTCAGGTTGGTCGCCAGCAGCGGCAGGCCGGCCGCCGCCAGTCGCGGCAGCAGCGCGTCGAGCGTCCCGTCCTCCAGCGCCAGCTCGTTGTGACCGACGGCCAGCGCGTCGACCCGGGCGCGCTTGAACAGCGCGGCCAGCACGTCGGCGTGCGCGCCGCCTGGTCCCAGCAGCGCCGCGCCGAACGGATCCGGGCTCGCCCAGTTGCCGCCCAGCAGGGTCAGCGCGTCGGGGGACTGGGCCTGCGCGCCCGCCAGCGCCGCGGCGACCGCGGCCTCATCCGGCGCTTCGCCACCGGATTTGCCGCCACCGGATTTGCCGCAACCGGGGGACGCGAAGCGCCCGTCGAGGTCGGCCTGGAACAGGATCTCCAGCGGCGCCGGCGCCTCGGCCGCGCGAGCAGGGCCGGCGGCCGCCAGGAACGCGACGGCGATCGTCGCCACCGCTGTCGACGTCGACGGGGGCCACCATGGCTTGGGCTGCGGAGGCACGCGTGCCGCAATCGTGCGCATCGCGGCCGCGCTCGTCCATATGCCGATCAGCGCGCGGGGGACTCGCGACGGCGACCGTCCCACACGTTCACCTGGCGCGCCGCCGGCCCACCCGCGCCGGGGACGATCTGCAGAAGGTCGCGGCACGCGTCCCCGCCGCTGCCGTCGAACAGCTGGTAGCGCGGCTCGAAGTACCCCGAGGTCGCGAAGTCCGCCGGGCTCGTCGAGGCGTCGTCGCCGTCGGGGTTCACACGGATTCGCTCGCGCGAGGCGGTCCGGAACACCAGCGACATGAACTGGGAGCAGAACAGGCTGTCGGGCGTGGCGTGCGCCTGCGCTTCGGGGGTCTGCCGCCGCAGAAGGCTCCGGGTCCGCCCCAGCAGGATCCGCAAGCCCAGCTTGATCAGCGCCCAGTACGCGTACTTGATCCCCAGCAGCGTCAGCGCCGTGTCCAGCAGCAGCCGTTCGTCCAGGCCGTCGGACCCGCGCCACTCGCGCTTCAGCGCCCACCAGTCGACCTTCCCCTGGTACTTGCAGACCATCGTGCTGGCCGGAAGGATCTCGACCCCGCGCAGGTCGGCCTGGAAGGCGATGATCCGCTCGCCCCAGCGCGCCAGGATCGCGCAGTGCGAGTAGGGCGAGTCCGAGAGGTCCTCGATCCAGCCCGAGATCAGCCGGTTTCCCCGGAACAGCAACAGATCGCCGGTCTGCAGCTCGTGCCGCAGGTCCTGGTAGGTCCGACCGTCCTCGTGCGGGGGCGCGCGCCGGACTCGCCACCGCGGGTGGTGCAGCCCGATGGTGACCGCCGGCCGCCCCGGCTTTCCCGGATCCACGGACGGAGCCTAACCCACCTCCCGATATCCGTGAACCCCATTACGGCCGCCGCGATCGCTGTTGCCTTGACCGTGGCTTGACGTCGCGGTCTGATGGGTCCGTGAGAGTGCTCGATTTCAAATGGCTGGGTCTGTCGTTGGTTCTCGCCGCCGCTCTGGCGGTCACGGGGTCGCGGGCCCGTGGCGACGATCGAAACAAGTGCGGCTGCTACAAGGACGGCGCGGGCGTCTGCTACTGCGAGAAGAAAGCCAAGTGTGGCTGCCCCGGCGAATGCGAGCCCAAAGGCTGTGAGGAGCAACGCGAGCGCGAGCTGCAAAAAGAGATCGACGCCGAAACCAAGAAGGCCGCCTCCAGCCAGAAAAAGCCGAGCGCCAGCGACGGCGCCGACGAGGACGATCGACCGGCCACGCCGCCGCCGGCGCGCCCGGCGGGCCGCAAGCTGAGCGCCGCGCAGTCCAAGCAGCTCGCCAAGCTCATCGATTTATTTTTGGCCGATCACCCCGACGCACGCGGCAAATCCATCGAGGACGTCCGCAACGATCTCAACCCCTGATCGCCCCCTGACGACGCCCTGATTCGGCCCCTGGCGGCGCGTCCTGACGGCGCCGCCGTGGTAACGTGGTACCGCGGATGGCGCAGCACGGCCGGTACAAGATTCAACGACGCGTCGCCGACGGCGGGATGGCCGAGATCTTCCTGGCGACGCAGCTGGGCCGCGACGGTTTTCAGAAGCCGGTCATCCTCAAGCGGATCCACAGCACCATCTACGCGGACCCCCAGTTCCGCAACATGTTCATCGACGAGGCTCACATCTCGATGAGCCTCTCGCACAGCAACATCGTGCAGGTGCTGGACCTGGGCGCCAGCTCGGGCCGCTACTTCCTGGTGCTGGAGCTGGTCGACGGCTGGGACCTGGGGCGCGTGCTGCACCGGGCGGCCGCCTCGGGCGTGCGTCTGCCGCGCGAGCTGTCGCTGCACATCACCGCCGAGGTTTGCCGGGCGCTGGCCTACGCGCACGCCAAGACCGACGGGCAGCGGCCGCTGGGGATCGTTCACCGCGACGTGAGCCCGCACAACGTCCTGCTGTCCGAGCAGGGCGAGGTGAAGCTGACCGACTTCGGCATCGCCAAGGCGATGAACAAGCGCGAGCACACCGGCGTCGGCGTCGTGAAGGGGAAGGTCGCCTTCATGTCGCCCGAGCAGGCGCACGGCAAGCCGATCGACGCGCGGTCGGATCTGTTCTCGCTGGGGACGGTGCTTTACCTGCTCGTGACGCGGACGCGCCCGTTCGAGGGGCCCAGCGAGCTGGAGACCTTGCTGCGCGTGCAGAAGGGCGAGTTCCGCCCGCCCGAGGTGGCGGCGCCCGATCTGCAGCCGGAGGTCGCCGCGCTGGTCGCGCGCGCGATGCAGCCCGATCCCGACCTCCGCTACCAGACCGCGGACGAGATGCTGGCCGACGTCGAGCGCGTGTTGCGCACCGTGTTCCACCCGGTCGGGCAGAGCGAGCTGAAGAAGTGGCTGGCCGATCTGAGCGCCCGCGACGGCGCGCCCCCCATCAGCAGGGCGAGCCCGCGCGCCACCAGCATGCACGCCGCGGGCAGCGAGCTGGACGAGCAGGACGTCGTGCTGCTGGACACCGACGCCGACGTGGTCGACGGGCAAGAGCCGACGTCGCTGGCCGTCGTCAACGGCGGGGGCGGCGGCAGCTTGACGTCGCGGCCGCGCGTCTCGCGGACGCGCGCGACGACGCCGGACCTGCCGGTCCCCCAGGACGCCGAGACCCTGGCCGAGCGGGCCGGCCCCGAAGAGCTCGCGCTGCCCGTTCCCGACGACGAACGCCCGCCGGGCCGGCGGCGGCGCCGCGGCGGCAGCGGCCTCTCGATCCTGTTCATCGGCGCGCTGCTGGTGGCCGGCGCCTGGTTCGGCGGCAAGTACGCGCGCGTGCTGCTGCACCTGGGCGGCGCCACCGACGCCTCGCGATCCGCGGCGTCCAGCGGCGCGCCGG
>CAZJMY010000478.1:0-7836 GCA_964546845.1 uncultured Myxococcales bacterium
GTCCCGGCCCACGCGCTCTACGGCGCCCAGACCCACCGCGCCGCGCAGAACTTCCCGGTCAGCGGCCTGCGCCTCCCCCGCCGGGTGATCCGGGCGCTGGCCCTCATCAAGAAGGCCGCCGCCGAGGTGAACCGCGACAGCGGAAAGCTGGATCCCAAGCTGGCCGGCGCGATCATCGAAGCCGCCCACGAGGTCGCCGGCGGCAAGCACGATCACGAGTTCGTCGTCGACATCTTCCAGACGGGGTCCGGCACCTCCAGCAACATGAACACGAACGAGGTGATCGCGAACCGCGCGATCCAGTTGCTGGGCGGCCAGGTCGGCAGCAAGAAGCCGGTCCACCCCAACGACCACGTCAACATGGGGCAGTCGTCGAACGACGTCTTCCCGACGGCGGTCCACATCGCCGCCGCCGAATCGATGGAGCGCGACCTGGTCCCGGCGCTGGAGGCGCTGGAAGGCGCGCTGGCGGCGAAGGCCAAGGCGTTCGACCACATCGTCAAGATCGGCCGCACGCACCTCATGGACGCCGTCCCGGTCCGCCTGGGGCAGGAGTTCTCGGGGTACACGCAGATGGTGACGAACAGCATCCGCCGCGTGCGGACGGCGGCGACGTTCGTCGCCGAGCTGGCGCTGGGCGGCACCGCCGTCGGCACGGGCCTCGGCTCGGACCCGGCGTTCGCGCCGAAGGTCATCTCGATCATCTCGAAAGAGATCGGCATCCATCTGAAGCAAGCCCCCAACCTGTTCGAGGCGCTGTCGGCGCGCGACGGCCTGGTCGAGGCCTCGGGCGCGCTCCGCTCGACGGCGGTCAGCCTGACGAAGATCGCCAACGACATCCGCTGGCTGGGCTCGGGGCCGCGCTGCGGCATCGGCGAGATTCATCTGCCGGACCTTCAGCCGGGCAGCTCGATCATGCCGGGCAAGGTGAACCCGGTCATGTCCGAGATGCTGCTGATGATCTGCGCGCAGGTCGTCGGCAACGACGCGGCCGTCGGCTGGGGCGGCGCCGCCGGGAACTTCGAGCTGAACGTCATGATCCCGGTCATGGCTTACAACGTGTTGCATTCGGTGGGCATCCTCACCAACGGCGCGCGTCTCTTCGCGTCCCGCTGCGTCGAGGGACTGGAAGCCAACGAGAAACGCTGCACCGAGCTGATCGAGCAAAGCTTGGCGATGGTCACCGCCCTCAACCCCCGTATCGGCTACGACGCGGCGGCCGCCATCGCGAAGGAGTCCGTCAAGACGGGGAAGACGGTCCGGGAGCTCTGTCTGGAAAAAAAGGTGCTCCCCCCCGACGAGCTGGAGCGACTTCTGGACGCCCGCAGCATGACCGGCCGGTAGCGCGTCGCGAAGTCCGCGACGTTCCTGCCCCATTAATAGTCCACGTCCCCCTACTCAGTGGCAGTACAGAGACGAGTAGATAGAAAGGAATCACCATGTCGCGCTTTCCAATGCGATGGAGCCCCCTCGCCACCGTGGCGGGCCTGCTCCTGGCCGCCGGCGCCCTCACCGGGTGCCCCGGCTCGCTCGATCCTGATTTGATGGGCCAACCCCCTTCGACGGGGAGTGGTGGCACGACCGGAACGGGCGGGAGCATGGGGACGGGCGGCGGGTCGGGAACGAACTGCACGGGCGACAACGACGGCGCCACGATCGTCACGAATCAGTGCACCGCGTGCCACAGCGCCACCGCCGCCAGCGTCCTCGGCGGTGGGCTCGATCTGACGATTGACGCGAACATCAAGAGCCGTCTCGTCGGGGTGAAGTCGCCGAACAGCCCGACCGGCATGTCGATGTGCAACGGCAACGGGACACCCTATCTGAACGCCAACTCGAGCCCGGCCACCGGCCTCTTGATCGACAAGATCCAGAAGTCCACCCCGCCCTGCGGCTCGCAGATGCCCTATCTGCTGCCAGCGCTGCCCTCCGTCCAGCAGCAATGCCTGATCCAGTGGGCGACCACCCTCACAACGGGGACCCAGTGAACCGAATCGGACAAGCAGTCCTCATCGCAGTTCTCTCCATCGTAGGTCTCTCGGGCGCGCACGCGGCAGGCAAGCGGGTCGGCGTCCCCAAGTTCAACGGCGCGCAGGAAGCGCTGGTTCGCAAGAAGGTGATGCAGGTCCTGAAGGCGCACGGGTACGAGCTCGTGCGCTCGCGCGACATGCAGTCGGCGGCCGACATCGCGGGCGTGTCGCTGAGCTCCGACGACGGGCTGCGCGCCGTCGCCAAGGAGCTGGCGCTGGTCGCCATCGTGACCGGCTCCGTCAGCGGCAAGCACGCGAAGCTGGCCGTCCACGACGGCAGCGACGGGTCGACGCTGGGCGAGGCCAACTTCGCCGGCGCCAGCCCGCGCAAGCTGGGGGGCGAGGTGGGGGCCGCCTTCTGGCGCAAGCTGGGCGGCGAGGTCACGCGCGGCAAGCTGCCCTCCGGCGCCAAGAAGGACCAGAAGTCCTCGGCGCCAGAGGCCGACGAGGACAAAGAGGACACCGGCGAGGCCGCCGGTGGCGCCGCCGAGGAGAACGAATCCGGCAAGTCGAAGGCCGCTGGCGAGTCCGAGTCGGGCGCCGCCGCCGAGGAGACCGGCAGCTCCAAGAAGAAGAGCAAGCACGAGGAAGCCGCCGCCGAGGAGAGCGCGCCCAGCGCGCCGACGGGGCTGCCCTGGCTGGACCTCTCGATCGGCTTCGCGGGCCTGAACCGGAACCTGAGCTACCACCAGGTCGCCTACCCGCCTGCCAACCAGCCGTCGCCCTACTCGCTTCCGTTCTGGCCCGTGGGCGTCGTCAACGCGGTCTTCTACCTCGAGCCGCTGGTCGGCGGCCTCCTCGGAAACCTGGGCGTCGAGGCACACGGGATGCTGGGGCTGGGGGTCAGCTCGAAGTTGAGCAGCAACACCACCTCGTACAGCAGCACGGTCCACGACTTCTCCGGCGGCGCGCGTTACCGGTTCCCGTTCGGGGCCGCCAACGACCTGTTCCTGTCGGCGACCTACGGCGAGGACGCGTTCACGTTCAACGGGTCGAACCGCTCGTCGCTGCTGACGCCCGACACCATCTACCACTACTTCCGCGGCGGCTTCGGCGTGCAGCTGGCGCTGACCAACGAGGTCAAGCTGGACGCGGGCGGCGGCTACCGCGCCGTCCTGAACAAGGCCGGCAGCCAGATCAGCACCGCGTTCTTCCCGCACCTGACCGTGGCGGGCGCGGACGCCGAGGCGGCGCTGACCTGGTCCTTCAGCGACTACTATGCGCTGCGCGCGGGCATCGCCTGGAAGCGCTACTGGTACGACATGCACAGCCGGCAGGGCGACACGTTCCTGGTCGGCGGCGCCGTCGACCAGTCGTTCCTGTTCAGCCTATCGCTGGTCGTGCAGGTCAGCTCGGGAGCCCATGGCGAGGCGGAGGCCGCCCCGGCGGAGAAGAAAGAGAAGCCGGCCAAGGGGGGCGACGCGGGCGAAGGGGGCGGGTCCGAAGGGGGCGGCGGCGACGGGGGCAAGACGTCCGGTGGAGCCGAAGAGTAGCCCGCCGGCGATCATCCACCTGGACATGGACGCGTTCTACGCGTCCGTCGAGCAGCGCGACGACCCCACGCTGAAGGGCCGCCCGGTCATTGTTGGTATCGGGACCCTGGGAGGGTCCCGAGCCCCCCGCGATGGGCGAGAACGGGCAGAGCCCGTCCTCGCCCGCGCGCTCATCGGCCACGCGCAGCGCGGCGTCGTGCTGGCCGCGTCGTACGAGGTGCGCCCCTTCGGCGTGCGCAGCGCGATGCCCATGGCGCGCGCGCTGCGCCTGGCGCCCGACGCCGTGGTGGTGCCGCCCCGGTTCGACGTGTACTCGGACGTCAGCAGCCGGGTGTTCGACATCCTGCAGACGGTGACGCCGCTCTACGAGCCGCTGTCGCTGGACGAAGCGTTCCTGGACGTGACGGCCTCGCGCAGCCTGTTCGGGTCCCCGGCGGAGATCGCGCGCAACCTTCGGGCCCGCATCGCCGGCGAGCTGGGTCTCCCCTCTTCCGCCGGCATCGCCGCCTGCAAGCTGATCGCGAAGATCGCGTCCGACCTGGCCAAGCCCGACGGCCAGCTGGAGGTGCCGGCCGACGGCGGCGCGGCGTTCCTGGCCCCCCTGCCCGTCGCGCGCATCCCCGGCATCGGCCCCAAGAGCGCGCGCCAGCTGCAGGCCATCGGCATCACGACGGTGGGCGACCTGGCGGCGCAGGACCCGGCGTATCTCGAGCGGCGCTTCGGGCCCGGCGGGCGCGAGCTGTGGGATCGCGCGCGCGGCGTCGATCCGCGGCCGGTCGTCCCCGACCGCGACGCCAAGAGCGTGGGCGCCGAGGAGACGTTCGACGAGGATCTCTCGGGGGTCGAGGCGTTGCGCCCGCGCGTCCACGCCCAGGCGCTGCGGGTCGCGCACCGGCTGCGCCGCGCCGGCGTGCGCGCCCGGACGATCCAGCTGAAGTTGAAGCGCGCCGACTTCACCATCGTGACGCGCCGGATGACGCTGGACGAGCCGACGGATGACGGCCAGACGCTGTACCGCGAGGCCGCCCGCCTGCTGGAGCGAGAGCCGCCCCTGCCGACCCGGCTGACCGGCGTCTCGGCGCAGAACCTGACGCCGGCGGCGGCCCCGCAGCTGGGCCTCTTCGCGGCCGCGGCGCGCCCCACCGACAAGTTGAACCGCGCGCTGGACGCCATCACGTCCAAGTTCGGCAGCGCGGCGATCACGACCGGCGACATCGCCGCCGGCCCCGGCGACGACCCCACCCGGCGCGCCCCGCCCCCCTCGGAGCTGACGAGGCGCGCGCCGGCGCCGGGCGACCGACCTAGGCGCCGAACCTCTGGACGCTGAACGGCCGCAGATCGACGGGCGAGCGGCCGGTCGCGATCAGGTCGGCGATCACCTGGGCCGTGATCGGCGCCAGTAGGATGCCGTTGCGGTAGTGCCCGGTCGCCAGCACCAGGCCGGCCACGGGCGTCGCGCCCAGTACCGGCAGGTGGTCCTCGGTGAAGGGGCGGAAGTTCGACCAGGTGGCGGTCACGGGCGCGTCCGCGAGGCCCGGAATCAACGTGCGCGCCACCGTCAGGATGGCGGCCAGCCCGCCGACGGTGACCTGCTTGTGGAAACCGACCATCTCGACGGTGCTGCCGGCCACCACGGTGCCGTCGCGGCGCGGGACCAGGTAGCCGCCTGGCGCCGACACGACGTGCCGGAACAGCGGCGGGCGGGTCTCGATGGCGACCAGTTGGCCCCGCGCGGGGCGCACGACCGCCGGCGAGATGCCGGCCCCCTCGACCAGCCCCGACCAGCTGCCGGCGGCGACCACCACCACGCCGGCAGGCAGCGTTTCGCCGTCCAGCTCGACGCCCGTGGCCCGGCCGCCCTCGATGCGCACGCGGCGGACGTAACGGCCCGTCAAGAAGCGCGCGCCCGCCACCGCGGCGGCCTGCGAGAAGGCGCGCGCCAGCTCGCGCGCGACCACCTGCGCGTCGTCGGGAAACGCCAGCGCCGCGCGCACGGCGGGCCCCAGCCCCGGCTCCAGCGCGCGCGCCGCGTCGCCCGACAGCGCGTCGACCTTCAGGCCGCGCGCGACCTGCCAGGCGCGCCGCGCCTGCAGCGCCGCCTCGCCCACCTCGTCGAACGCCACCGCCAGCACGCCCGATCGGGCGTAGCCGACGTCGATGCCGGTCAGCTCGCGCAGCTCGGCGGCCAGAGCCGGATAGAGAGCCCGGCTCTGCAGCCCCAGCTCCAGCAACGGGCCCGGCCCGTCCGCCTCCATCTGCGGGCCCAGGATGCCGGCGGCCGCGCTGGAGGCCTCGGCGCCCGGGATGCCGCGCTCGATGACGGTGACGGCCACCCCCGCCTGGGCCAGGCGCAGCGCCACGGCGGATCCCATGATCCCTCCGCCGATGATCGCGACGTCTTGCATGCTCAGATGCCGTCCGTCGGGGCCGCCGTGCGCTGCAGCTTGCCCTCCAGCGACTTCGACATCCAGACCTGGTTGTGGGCGTCGACGATCACCGTGGCGCAATCGGGGAGCGAGTCGACCAGCGCCATCCCCTTTTGCGGACCCAGGATGAACACCGAATCGTCCAGCGCGTCGGCCAGGAAGGCCGTCGGCGCGAAGATGGTCACCTCGCGCGAGGCGGTGGCCGGGTAGCCGGTCGCCGGGTCGATGATGTGGTGGTAGCGCCGGCCGTTGAGCACGAACCCGCGCTCGTAGTCGCCCGCCGTCGAGAAGGCGTGGTCCTGGATGGGCATGCGGGCGATGATGTCGCGGGCGCCGCCGCGCGGGTCGCGGATGCCGACCACCCAGTTGGCCGCCCCCTTGCGCCCGGAGACGTAGAGGTCGCCGCCCGCCTGCACCATGAAGTCGCGGAGGCCGGCGCCTCGCAAGACGGCCGCGCAGCGATCGACCGCGTACCCCTTGGCGATGCCGCCGAGGCCGATCTTCATGCCGGCGCGACGCAGCTTGACCGTCCCGGCGGTCGCATCCACCACCACGTCCCGCCAGTTGATCAGCTTGCGGCGGCGGGCGATTTCGTCGGCGGGGGGGATGGACTTGTCCATGTCCTCGTCGAACTTCCAGAGCCCCTTCATGGCGGCGAAGGTGATGTCGAACGCGCCGTCCGACCGGCGCGACATGTCCAGCGACTCCTGGATGACCTCCAGCGTCTCGGGGGTCACCTTGACGGCGTGCTTGCCGGCGGCCTTGTTGACGCGGACGATGTCGCTCTCGGGCTCGCCGGGGCGCTCCCAGTCGGTCATCAGGCCCTCGACGCGGCGGATCTCGTCGTAGGCGGCGGCGAAGCCCCGCTCGGCGGCCTGGGGATCGGACGTGTAGGCCGAGAACGTCACCTCGGTGCCCATCACGGGGAAGCTGCGGGCCACGACGCGCGCGGCGGCGGGCGGGCCCTGAAGGGCCTGCGCCAGCGCCGCCCCGACGGTGAATCGAATGAGGAGACCGAGCACGGCGCGAAACATAGCACCCTCGAATGACCCGTTCCGGCGGGGCGCGGCAACCTATGCGGCGCACGTCATCTGCAGGTCATTTGGAAGTAATCACATGCGGCGTATCACAAGTTTTGCTTGATGCGCCGTCAACCCTCGGGGAAAACTCGCGGTGCACATGCTCGACAATGCCACCCTGGAAACGCTGCGCCGTCGCAGCTTCGATTTACGCATCGACAACCTGACCGCCATCGCCGCCGCCGAGAGCGGCCACCCCGGCGGCACGCTGTCGGCGATGGACATCCTGCAGACGCTCTACTTCGTCGAGATGAACCACCGCCCGAAGGAGCCGCTCTGGCCCGATCGGGACCGGTTCGTGCTGTCGAAGGGGCACGCGGTGCCGGCGCTCTACACGGTCATGGCGCACGCGGGCTACTTCTCGCGGGACCTGCTGCCGACGCTGCGACACCTGGGCAGCCCGCTGCAGGGGCACCCGGCCACCTTCCTGCTGCCGGGCATCGAGGCGTCGACCGGTTCGCTGGGCCAGGGGCTGTCGGTCGCCATCGGGCTGGCGCTGGGCGCGCGGCTCGACGGGCGCAAGTCGCGCGTCTACGCCCTCATCGGCGACGGCGAGTCCGAGGAGGGGCAGATCTGGGAGGCGGCGATGGCCGCCCCCAAGTACAACCTCGACAACCTCTGCGTGGTGCTGGACCACAACAAGGGGCAGATCGACGGCTACGTGAAAGACGTCATGAACATCGAGCCGATCGCCGACAAGTGGAAGTCGTTCAACTGGAACGTGCTGACGATCGACGGGCACGACTACCAGCAGATCGCGGAGGCCTTCGGCCAGGCCAAGGCCGCCAAGGGCAAGCCGACCTTCATC
>CAZJMY010000479.1:0-6209 GCA_964546845.1 uncultured Myxococcales bacterium
TCCCAGGTGTGGTTGATCCACGCGAACGTCGGTCCCAGCGCGATCGCCTTGGCGGTCAGGGGGTCGCCGGGCTTGCTCTGAGAGCCGTAACCGTTGACCGCGAACGCGCTCCGGAAGCCGGCGAACTGGGGATTGGCGCGCACCCGGTTCTGCCAGTCGGCGAACGCTTGCAGGTCGCCGTCGGTGATGCGGTAGGTGGTGCCGGTCACCGGGTAGATGTCGCTGGCCAGGAACAGGTCGTCGAGCTGCGGGACGGCGTAGACGTGCCGCTCGCCGATGAACAGACCCCGGGTCGCCCAGCTCACCAGCCCGTACGCCAGCTCCAGGTACGAATTGAAGTAGGACGCCTGCGCGAACGTCAGCGCCAGCGCCTCGCGCCCGTCCGGATAGCTGCGCGTGGCCGCATAGATGTTGCCCGCGGCGTCGACCAGCAGCGGCGTCGTCGAGGCGTCGGTCGCTGACGCCGGGTACACCCACCCCTGGCTGACGACGATCGGGTTGGCGCAGTTGGCGCCCACGAACAGCGCGGTGCCCGCCGCCGTGCAGGTCATGGTCACCGGCGTCTTCGAGGGATCGACCTCGCCGTTGTCGGACAGCCCGTAGGCGGCCGTCGGCGACGTGTACAGCGACACGCGCCGCACGCCGAACTGCGCCTCGTACGTCGCCAGCGTGTTCCATTCGTCGGCGGTGAACGCGCTGCCGCCCGTGACGGACAGGTTCCCGGTGTCCAGGAAGATCGCGTCGTACTTGCCGTGCGTGCCGCTCGCCAGCATGTCGGCCGTCAGCGGCGGCGCCGTCGTCGCGTTCATGACGTCGAACGGCGTCCCCAGGAACTGCAGCGTCGACTGGATCGCGTCCAGCCCCGCGTCGGTGCCGTCGCCCGTGATGATGAGGACGCGGGCGTCGACGACCGCGCCCGACAGCGGCGCCGCCGCGATGCGCGGGGCCGTGTTCACGGCCGTGGCCAGCAGGTGGCGGATCGGCCGTGCCGCCGGCTTGGCAGGCGCTTGCCGGACCGTGTTCTTCGCGACCAGCTCCGGACCGTTGGACGCGGGAGGCGTCCCGCAGCCAAGCCCCGCCAGCATCAAGGAAGCCGCAGCCGAGAGTACCAGCCGGACCCGACGACGATTAAGCGCGCCTTGCATGTATGCCCGCTCCTGATTCCTACCCGTGGAGAACGGGTCATCCTGAGCCGAGCAGAACGCGTGCCAGGAAAACCCGTAATTGTTTCGCGAAGCGCTGCTACCGAACGGTGTCTAAGCGCGCCGCGTTGGTGACGGCGCGGAAGCGCAACGCGTAGGTTCCGGACGGTACCCGAGCGGGACGCTCACTCGTCGCGCGAGCCCCCGAGCCCGTGCTCCTGCAGCTTCGCGTAGAGCTGCGGGCGGCCAATTCCGAGAAGGCGCGCCGCCGCCGAGCGGTTCCCCTTCGCCCGTTCCAGCGCACGCGCGATCAAGCGCTTCTCGACCGCCGCGACCGCGACGCTGAGCGTGAGGTCTTCGTCCTCGGCCGCGGGCGCGCGCGCCGGTGGCGACGCCCTCAGCCCGTCCGGCAGATCCCCGACGTCGATCACCTCGCCGCCGCACAGAACGGCCGCCCGCTCGAGGACGTGGAACAGCTCGCGCACGTTGCCCGGCCAGGGGTTGGCCAGCAAGCGCTGCATCGCCGCCTCGGAGACGGCGCGCGCCGATCGGCCGCGCAGCGCGTGCGCGACCAGCAGCGGGATGTCGCTGGGGCGCGCCCGCAGCGGCGGCAGCTCGATCTCGATCACCGCCAGCCGGTAGTACAGCTCCTCGCGCAGCGCCGCGCCGGGCGCGCCGGGGCGGACCGGCCGATTCGTGGCGGCGATGATGCGCGCGTCGGTGGTGAGCGGCGTGTCGCCCCCCACGCGCTCGTACGTCCCCTCTTGCACGACCCGCAGCAGCTTGGCCTGAAGCGCCGGATCCAGGTCGCCGATCTCGTCCAGGAACAGCGTACCGCCCGCCGCCGCCTCGAAGCGCCCACCGCGCCGCGCGGTGGCCCCCGTGAACGCGCCGCGCTCGTGCCCGAAGAGCTCGCTCTCGATCAGCGTCGGCGGCAGCGCCCCCAGGTGGCGGGCCCCGAACGGCGCCCGCGCGCGCGACGAGTAGACGTGAATGGCGCGCGCGACCAGCTCCTTGCCGGTGCCGGTCTCGCCCGTCACCAGCACCGGCGCGCCGGAGCCCGCCGCGCGCCCGATCAACTTCCAGACCGCCAGCATCGCCGCGCTGGTTCCCACCAGGTCCTGCCGCACCTCCGGCGGATCGGGGGCCGGCGCCGCCTGCTGCGCCAGCGCCCGCACGTTCGCCGCGCGTTCCAGCGTCGCGCGCAGCGCGCCCAGATCGAAGGGCTTGGTCAGGTAGTCGAACGCGCCGTCGCGCATGGCGCGGATCGTGCGCTCGCTGTCGCCGTAGGCGGTCGCGACGATCACGGGCACCCCGCGCGCGGTGGCCCGCAGCTCCGTCAGGTAGTCGAGGCCGTCGCCGTCGCGCAGGCGGATGTCCAGCAGCACGCACTCGACGGCGCGGGCGGCGACGATGGCGCGCGCCTCGGTGATGCCGGCCGCGGCCAGCGGTTCGCCGCCCATGGTGCGCACCACGTCGGCCAGGCCGGCGCGCAGGCCGGGCTCGTCCTCGACGATCAGCACGGCGCCGGTCATGCCTGCCCCGCTGCCGCGTGCGCCGCCGCTTCGGCGACCCCCGCCACGCCCCCGTCGGCCGGCAGCGTCAGCTCGAGCCGCGTGGTGGCCCCTTCGCGCGCGTAGGTCAGGTCGCCGCCGTGGGCGCGGGCGATGGCCTGCGAGATGGCCAGGCCCAGGCCGGTCCCGTCCGGCTTGGTCGTGAAGAAGGGCTCGAAGATCTCGCCCGCGCGGCCGTCGGGCACGCCCGGGCCGCGATCCGCGATGCGCACGTGGATCGCGCCGGCCTTCTGTTCGACGGTGGCTTCCACCGTGCCGCCCTCGGGGGACGCTTCGACGCCGTTGCGCAACACGTTGTCGACCGCGCGGGCCAGCGCGTCGGCGTCGCACACCGCGCGCCCCGTGCCGGCCGCGGTGATCGTCACCCGCCGCAGCGCCGCCCAGGGCGTCAGCGCCTCGGCGCGCGCGCGCACCAGGCCGCCCACCTCGACGGAGGTGCGGGTTCCGGTGGCGCGGCCCGCGACGATCAGCAGGTCGGCGACCAGCCGATCCAGACGGGCGATCTCCGCCGTCGCATGCTCGACCGCCGCGCGGGCCGACGGGGGCATCGCGACCTCCGGACCCGCGGCCAGGTCCAGGCGCAGCTTGATCGACGCCAGCGGATTGCGGACCTCATGCGCGACGCCCGCCACCACCCGCCCCAACACCGCTAGTCGCTCTTGCCGGGCCAGCTCGCGGCTCATGCGCTGCTGCACGTGGCGCGATTCGTCCAGCCGCCGCGCCAGCTGGGCGACGCCCAGCGCGATGTCGTCCAGCTCCCCAATCTGCGAGCGCGGCACCGGCGCCGAGAGGTCGTCCCCCAGCGCCGCCAGCGCGCCCCGCAGGGCGGCCACCGCCCGGCGCACCGAGATCAGCGAATAGGCGGCGCTGCCGACCAGCAGCAAGCCCGAGAACCCGAGCGCCACCACCAGAAGGCGCCAGCTTTGCAGCGTCGGGGAAGGCCGGACCAGCACGGCGGCCCAGCGCAGCGTGTCGCCCGCGCCCGGCGCGACGGCGGCGATCAGCTGGCCTCGGTCGGCGTCGACCATCACCTCGGCGGGCGCGGTTCGAGACGGGTCCTCCAGCAGCGCGCTCAGCGTCGCGGCCCAGGTCGGGGGGACGGCGGCCACCACGGCGGCGGCGGCGCCGGCACGCGCGACGATCCCGCCCCGCAACCCCACGACCGCCGACGTGACAGCATTGGCCGCCGGGCCCAGCGCGCCCAGCCGGTCGAGCTCCTCGTGCACCGCCTCTCGCCCGCGCTCGACCCGCTGCGCGTGGCTCACCGAGATTGCTCGATAGAGCGCGTCGGCCGACAGGGCGGCGGTCAGCAGCCCGACCAGAGCCAGGGTCAGGAGCCGGTGGCGGATACCGCGCCCGAAACGCACGCGCCGTTCGTCAAGCAAGGACGATACCGCCCATTGCGGGCTGCTGCGCCGGCTCCACTATCTCCGCCGGCTGACCAGAGGACCGACAGGTGTACAGAATCGATACAGGTTACTGCCCGCGGGCGGCCGTCGCCAGGACGGTGTGCGGCGACTTGCGCCCCGCGGGCCATGGCCCGGATGTTGCGAGGCGCGGTCTCGCGTGAATCGTGTCTTCCTGCTGGTCGCCGCGGCCTCCCTCGCGATCGTCGTCGGCGGCGCCGTCGCGGGCGGTGAGACACCCGCGCCCCCCGCCACCCTGACGCTCGAGCAGGCCGAGGAGACGGCGCTGCGGAACCAGCCGACGATGCGGGAAGCGCACGGCCTGCTGGAGGCGGCCGAGGGGCGCGTCGAGCAGGCGCGCGCCGGCTACCTGCCGCAGGTCTCGCTGAGCGCGACCTACGAGCGGACGACCAGCAACTACGCCCCGCGGCCGGGGATCCTGCCGACCAGCATCTCGAACGGGATGGGCGGCAGCAGCGGGACCCTGACCGCGACGCCCACCCGGGTGAGCTGGAACCCGCAGTACAACTACTACCTGCTGGGCGTCACCGGGTCCCAGCTGCTTTACGATTTCGGGCAGACCAGCAACCGGTGGCGCGCGGCGGGCGCCAGCCGCGACGCCGCCGGCGAGAACACCCGCACCGCGGTGCTGCAGACGTTGCTGAACGTCCGCCGCGCCTACTTCCTGGCGCGCGCCGAGCGCGATCTGGTGGACGTTGCGGAAGAGACCGTCAAGAACCAGGAGAAGCACGTGGAACAGACCCAGGCGTTCGTCCGCACCGGCATCCAGCCGGACATCAACCTGGCCACCGTGATGACCGCGCTGGCGAACGCCAAGGTGCAGCTGGTGACCGCCCGGAACAACCTGGCGGTCGCCGACGCGCAGCTGGCGCAGGCGATGGGGGTCGCGGTCGGCCAGTCGTTCGTGCTGGCGGACGCTGCGCTGCCCGCGGTGGAGGGCGAGGACGGCCCCGTTGCCACGCTGGTGGACCGCGCGCAGCACCGACGCCCCGAGCTGGCCAACCTGGCCGACCAGCGGCGCGCGCAGGAGCTGACGGTCCGCGCCGTGAAGGGGGCGTACGGCCCCAGTCTGTCGGCGATCGGCAACCTCTCGGACAACGGGACGTCCATCGACGGACTGGTGCCCAACTGGTACGTGGGGCTGGGCCTCACCTGGAACCTGCTGCAGGGCGGGCTCACGAACGGGCAGGTGCGCGAGGCGCGGGGCACGCTGGAGAACCTGATCGGGCAGGAGCAAGCGCTGCGGCTGCAGGTCCAGGTCGACGTCGAACAGGCGCGGCTGGCGGTGCAGGCGGCCAAGGCGACCATCGGAGCCGCCGGCGAGGCGCTGGACAACGCGCGCAACCAGCTGACGCTGGCGGAGCAGCGCTACGCGCACGGCCTGGGCAGCGCCGTCGAGCTGAGCGACGCGCAGGTGGCGTACACGTCCGCCGAGGCGCAGGTCGTGCAGGCCCGCTTCAACCTAGCCAGCGCGCGGGCGCAGCTTCTCACTGCGCTGGGGGACCGATGAAGGACCGGGCAGGCACATCGCTGGCAATCGCGCTGGTCACGGCGCTGCTGGGCGCGGGGTGCGGCAAGGGCGATCAGAGCGCGGCGGCGGCGACGCCGGGCGGCGGCAAGGGGCCGGCCGGCGGCGACCGCGCGGTGCCGGTGCTGCTGGCCGAAGCGGCCACGCGCGACGTGCCGCTGTACCTCGAGGGGCTGGGGACCGTCACGGCGTACAAGACGGTCAACGTCCGCACCCAGGTCGACGGCCGGCTCGATCGGGTCTCCTTCCGCGAAGGTCAGGCCGTGAAGAAAGGAGAGGTCCTGGCCGAGGTCGACCCGCGCCCGTTCCAGATCCAGCTGCATCAGGGCGAGGCGGCGCTGACGCGCGACAAGGCCCAGCTGGACGGCGCCAAGGCCAACCTGGCGCGCTACGAGGCCGTCGGCGGGCAGCACCTCCTGCCACAGCAGCAGATCGACGATCAGCGCGCGCTGGTCGCGCAGCTGACCGGGACGGTCATGGCCGACCAGGCGACCATCGAGAACGCCAAGCTGCAGCTGGACTACGCGAAGATCAAGTC
>CAZJMY010000480.1:0-4504 GCA_964546845.1 uncultured Myxococcales bacterium
CCGGCGGTCGCGGCGGCAGCGGCGGCGGCCTCGGATCGGGCGGCGCGGCGCAGGGGGGCTCGGTCGGTTCGGGTGGGACCGCGGCGGGCGGCCGCGGCGGCGCCGTGGGGACGGGTGGCACGGTCGGAACCGGCGGCACGCTGGGCACCGGCGGCGTGGTGGCGACCGGCGGGACCATCGGGAGCGGCGGCGTGAAGGGGACCGGCGGCGTCGTCGGCGCGGGCGGCGTCGTGGGCTCGGGTGGGGTCATCGGCTCGGGCGGCGTGCTCGGCTCGGGCGGCGTCCTCGGCAGCGGTGGCGTCATGGGCTCCGGTGGCGTGACCGGCAGCGGCGGCTCTACCGGCTGCAAGTGCACCAACCCGAACGAGGTCTGCGACACGGTGACGGGCGCGTGCGTCTGTAGTCAAAGCGACGCGGAGGCTTGCGCCGCGTCCAAGGTCTCGTGCGGCACGACGGTGGTCAACGCCTGCAATCAGAAGGTCGATTGCGTCTGCCCGACCGGCTACCTCTGCAACACCTCGACGTACACCTGCGTCTCGCGCTGCATCGGCGGAACGGGCGGCATCGTCGCGGCCGACACCACCGATGCCATCATCTGCCCGCCGCCACCCGTGACGACCCAGTAGTCGCGCCTGCCCGGCGGGCGGTTTAAAGTGACGGCTTGCCGTCCGCCAAGGCACTGCTGTTCGGGGTGCTCGCCGCGATGGGTGTCGCGTTCGTCGCGATCTGGGCGCGCCAGCCCCGCGTCCCCGGCACGCGCGTCCGGCCGTCGGCGGCGCAGATCGCGATCGGGTTCGTCACGAACTTCTTCGACACGCTGGGCATCGGCTCGTTCGCGACGACGACCTCGCTGTTCAAGCTGGGCCGCGCCGTGGCAGACGAGAACATCCCCGGCACGATGAACGTGGGGCACATGCTCCCGACGTTCGCGGAGGCGTTCATCTTCATCCTGGTCGTCGACGTCGACATGACGACGTTGGCGGCGATGGTGGCGGCCGCCACCCTGGGCGCGTGGCTAGGCGCAGGCGTCGTGTCGCGCTGGCCGCGGCGCCGCATCCAGAGGGCGATGGGCGTCCTGCTGATCCTGGCCGCGGGCATCATGGCGGCGCGCGCCGCCAGGCTGTGGCCGGGCGGCGGTGAGGCGCTGGGCCTCTCCGGGGGGCGCCTGGCCGTCGCCATCGCCGGCAACGCGCTGCTGGGCGCGTTGATGACGTTGGGAATCGGGCTCTTCGCCCCCTGCATGATCCTGGTCGCGCTGCTGGGCATGAACGAGACCGCCGCCTTCCCCATCATGATGGGCTCGTGCGCGTTCCTGATGCCGGCCGCGTCCGTCCGGTTCGTGCGCTCGGGCCGCTACGATCTGCCTGCGGCCGTCGGCTTGACCATCGGCGGGATCCCCGCCGTGATCATCGCCGGGATGTGGATCAAATCGTTGCCGCTCGCAGCCGTCAAATGGCTGGTCGTGGTCGTGGTGGTCTACACTGCGCTTGCCATGTTGAAGTCGGCTCAATCAGCGGTCGCGGCGAGCCCGGCCACGTTCGACGGCAAGGGAGACGAAGCGGGCGAGGGCGGCCGTGGCTAGCGGCGGCCTCTTCGCGACCAAGTCCGTCGACGCCTTGCGCGCCGACGCCGCCGGGGAACACGGTCTCAAGCGCGCGCTGGGTGCGATGGACCTGGTGCTGCTGGGCATCGGCGCGATCATCGGCACCGGCATCTTCGTGCTGACGGGCCAGGCCGCCGCGGACAACGCCGGCCCGGCGGTGGTGCTGTCGTTCATCGTGGCCGGTATCGCCTCCGGGTTCGCCGGCCTCTGCTACGCCGAGATGGCGTCCATGATCCCCATCGCGGGCAGCGCCTACACGTACTCGTACGCGACGATGGGCGAGCTCATCGCCTGGATCATCGGCTGGGACCTGATCCTCGAGTACCTCGTCGCGTCGGCGGCGGTCAGCGTCGGCTGGTCGGGTTACGCCGTCGCGTTCGTGCACGACGTCCTGGGCATCACGCTGCCCAAGGCCTGGACCAGCGCGCCCTTCGTCTACGACGAGGTCGCGCGCCAGTTCCACTCCACGGGCGCGGTGCTGAACATCCCGGCCATGTTGATCACCGCGCTGGTCACCATCGTGCTGGTGATCGGCATCAAGGAGTCGGCGCGCTTCAACTCCGTCATCGTGACCGTGAAGGTGGCGGTGGTGCTGCTGTTCATCGCCTTCTGCGCGCGCTACGTCCACCCGGAGTACTGGCACCCGTTCATTCCGCCCGAGGTCGCGCCCGGGCACTTCGGCATGTCGGGGGTCATGCGCGGCGCCGCGCGCGTCTTCTTCGCGTACATCGGCTTCGACGCGGTCTCGACCGCCGCGCAGGAGACGCGCAACCCGCAGCGCGATCTGCCCCGCGGCATCCTCGGGTCGCTGGCGGTCTGCACGGTGCTGTACGTCGCCGTTTCGCTGGTGCTGACCGGTTTGGTGCCGTACGAGCAGCTGGGCGTCCCCCACCCGATCGCGCTGGGCGTCGAGGCGACGGGCCAGCGCTGGCTGGAGACACTGGTCGAGGTCGGCGCGATCGCCGGCCTGTCGTCGGTGATGCTGGTGATGATGATGGGGCAGCCGCGCATCTTCTTCTCGATGGCGCACGACGGCTTGCTGCCGCCGGCCGCTGCCCGGGTTCACCCGCGCTTCGGCACCCCCTGGGTCACGACCATCATCACGGGCGTGGCCGTGGCGCTGGCGGGCGGCCTGTTGCCGGTCGGCGTGCTCAGCCAGCTGACCTCCGTCGGGACGCTGTTCGCGTTCGTGCTGGTCAGCCTGGGCGTGATGATCCTGCGCCGCCGCCGCCCCGAGATCCCGCGCGGCTTTCGCGTCCCGGGCGGGACCTATCTGGTCCCGCTGTGCGGCGCCGGCACGTCGCTGTACCTGATGCTGCAGGAGACCTCGAGCACCCTCATCCGCCTCTTCGGCTGGATGGCGATCGGTCTCGCGATCTACTTCCTCTACGGCCGCAAGCACTCGAAGCTCAGAACCACCGCGCGCTGAGCCTTCGGGTTGAAGCGTTGGCGGGGCTCCGCTCGTGCCGGTTGAGGGGCGGGAGGAGTGGGTATCCCCTCCGTGCTCAAACAGGTCCTCGCGGTCGGGCTCCGCTCGTCTTCGGCGTGGGGCGGTCGGTCTGTGGGGTTCCCTCCCGTGCTCAAACAGGTCCTCGCGGTCGACCCCGGATCTCCTCGGCACGCGTCGTAGACGCTGCGGAACTGCGCGCGGGAGGGAACCCCACAGCCCACCCGCGCTGCACGCCTGCGTCTCGCTCCGCCTGGGTCACACCCGGTCCCGATTGAACGGTGACAACTGCGGAAGCTCAATCGCGGTCTCGTCCGGCGGGGAGGCGGTAACAAGGTGGAGCGAGCTGCGGGTTGAGAAGCGGGAGGAGTGGGTATCCCCTCCGCGCGCAGTTCCGCAGCGTCTGCGACGCGTGCCGAGCAGATCTGGGCCTGACCGCGAGGACCTGTTTGAGCACGGAGGGGATACCCACTCCTCTCGCCCCTCAACCGGCACGAGCGGAGCCCGGACCACCGTCTTCTTCAGTGGTCTCCGTGGGGTCTCAGTGGTGGCGGTGGTGGAGGCGGTGGGAGACTTCGGCGGTGGCGATCGTGGCGGGGATGCGGAGGTTCGTTCGCACGACGTGGCCGGGCAGGCCGATCGACATGCGGAAGGCGCGGATGGTCTGCACGACGCAGTCGCCGGCGTCCTCGTCGACGGCGGCGGCGGTGGCCAGCCCGACGGAGCCCGGCACCCCGTTCGGCTCGACGTAAACGATGGCGTTGACCTGCTCGTCGGAGACGCGGCCGCAGGCGGCCAGCTGCGGCATCAGGCTGGCCAGGTCGTGGTCGACCTTCGGCCCGTCGATGTCGAGCACCTCGACGCGGCTCGACGACCGAAACTCGACCGGGTACTCGAAGGTGGTGGGTTTGTTCCCGCCCGGCGCATGGAAATGGATGTGCCGCCCCACCTCGACCAGGCAGCGCTCGACGTCGTAGTTGCCCAGCGTCGTCTCCAGCACCCAGACGTCCTGGGCCTGCCCCTCGCCGTCGACGAGGAAGCGCAGCAGCACCTTGCCCTCCGCGTACTTCTGGGCCTTGCCCGCGCGGGCGTAGCACCCCCGCACATCGTCGAAGTGTTCCTGGATCGTCGCCTCGACGTCGTCCGTGTCCATGACGCCGACCTCGTTGGTCACCGTCATGTTCTTGTACGGGTCGTCTGCCTTGCGCGCCGGCTTGGGGCGCTTCATCGCGAACTCCGGCCCCCCCTGGCCGCGACGCGCCGCCTTGTCGCCGCCGCAGGCGGGGCTCAGCAGGACCAAAAGCAGGGCGAACCGGGCGAACTTCATCGGCGCGTTAGGGCGTTCCAAAACTGGCTACCTTCAGACAATCGGCAGCCGGGGAAGTTCCTTCAGCTCCCTCGGGACGACCCCTCAGCAAGGCGAATGTGGTTGCGCCGCGCCATTGCGCAACCCG
>CAZJMY010000481.1:0-4233 GCA_964546845.1 uncultured Myxococcales bacterium
CGGCGGGCAGCGCGGCGGGCGCCGCGGGAACCGCGGGCGGCGGGGCCGGCGGCGCCAACCCGGCGCTCGCGCGCGGCGAGTACCTGGTCAAGGCAGTCCTCAATTGCGGCGGCTGCCACACGCCGACGGGCGGCGCGTTCCTTTCGGGCAGAGACTGCTTTGCCGGCAGCACGGCGGGGCCCGACTGCCTGAGCAGCGCGAACCTCACGAACGACGCGACCGGGTTGAAGAACCTCACCGATCAGCAGATCAAGGACGCGTTCACGACGGGCAAGGACCCCGACCAGGCCGGCGCGTATCTGTTCTCGAACATGCCCTACTACCAGTTCGCGACCCTCAGCACCGACGATGCCAACGCGATCGTGGCGTATCTGCGCACGGTCCCGGCCGTCGCCCACCAGGTCCAGGCGAACGCGGGGACCTACGCGACGCAGCCGACCGCTCCCCAGTGGGCGCCGGTGAGCCTGACCGACCTTCCCGCGGCGGGAACCGCGGCCGGGGCGGCGAACGGCAAGTACCTGGCGGCGCTCACCTGCGTGACCTGCCACACCGTCGACGCCGCCGGGGCCACGCCCCAGCACGTCGACGCCACCAAGGCGTTCCAGGGCGGCAAGCTCGTGGCCATCACCGGCGGCAACGTTCAGAGCTCGAACCTGACCCCGGACGCCACGGGCATCATGGGTTGGTCCGCCGTCGAGCTCGCGAGCGCGATCAAGCTGGACCGGGACCGCAACTGCAAGAGCATCTGCGGCATGCGCGGCCTGGCGAACCTGACCGACAGCGACGCGCTGGACATCGCCGCCTACCTGATGGGGATCCCGGCGGTCTCCAACACGATCACGATGCGCTGCCAATGACCCGGGCCGCCGATCGGCAGCCGGCCTCGATCGCGCTCACCCCCGGTTGATCGTATCTTTCGTGTGGGGCGCCGCCCCGCATCGATGAGCACCAGAGACCAGATCGCGCGCGGACTCCTCGACGGGGGAGCCGCGCGCGTCGTGGCGGTCACGGCGACCGACGTCGCGCGCGAAGCGGCGCGCCGCCACCGGGCGACCGGCGCGGCCGCGGTGGCGCTGGGGCGCGGTCTGGCCGCCGGGCTGTTGCTGGCGACCCTGACCAAGGACGACGAGCGGCTCACGCTGCAGGTCCTGGGCGACGGGCCGCTCGGCTCGCTGACCATCGATTCCAGCGCGGCGGGAACCGCGCGCGGGTACGTGAAGAACCCGGACGCCCGTCTGCCGCGGCCCACCGCCGGCGCGCGCGTCGAGCTGGCGACCGCCGTGGGCCGGAGCGGGCTGGTCAGCGTCGTGCGCGATCTGGGGCTGCGCGAGAACTTCGGCGGCCAGACTCCCATCGTCAGCGGCGAGATCGACGAGGACGTCGAGCATTACCTGAACACCAGCGAGCAGATCGACAGCGCGCTGGCGTGCGAAGCCCTGCTCGACGACGCCGGCCACGTGATCGCCGCGGCCGGCATCCTGATTCAGGCGCTGCCCGGCAGCGCGGCCGGCACTCAGGTCCAGGCCGCGCGCACCCATCTGCGCGCGGGCGGGCTGACCCGCGCCACCGCCGAGTGCGCGCCCGAGGGGAACGTGGACGGGCTGATCGCGCAGGTGCTGGGCGCGACGGTGGGTCACGTCCAGCTGCTCGAGGTGCGCGGCGTGCGCTTCTCCTGCCCGTGCTCGCGGGACCGCGCGGGCGGTTCGCTGGCGCTGCTGGGGCAGGCCGAGCTGGGGCAGCTGATCCTCGACGACGGCCGCGCCGAGGTGACCTGCAACTTCTGCCGCGAGCGGTACGAGTTCTCGGAGGCGGACCTCGAGACCATTCGCCGCGAGCTGGACAAGACCGGCGCCCTGCCCAGCTGACCGCGCGCTACCGTCTCGCGCGGCGGCGCCGGACCAGCAGCGCCGCCAGCGCCAGACAGATGATGCCGCCACCCGGGACGCCGGGCGCTGTCGCGCAGGAGCAGCCGTCGCTGCCACCGTCACCGCCGGAAGAGGGCGAGCCGCCCGCGCCGCTGGTCGAAGGCTGGCCGCCCGTGCCGCTGCCGCCCGTGCCCCCGCCCGTCGTGCCGCCGGTCGCCGGAGGGCCGCCGGAACTCGAGCCGCCGGTGGCCCCCGGGCTGGTCCCACCCGTTCCCATCGCGCCGCCGCTGGGGGTGACGGAGCCCCCCGAGCCGTTCGTGCCGCCCGGCCCACCTGGGTTGCCGCCCGTGGCCCCCGCGCGACCGGCCGAACCCCCGCTGCCAGCCGCGCCGCCCGCGCGGCCGGCCGCGCCACCGCTGCCACCGGAGCCGCCGGGCGTGCCGGACCGGCCGCCCGCGCCGCTGCCGCCGCAGGCGGCGACCTGTGGATCGGGCCCCGTCTTGTCGAGCCCGAACCAGGCGATCACCGACGTCGCGTCGATCGGGGTCGTGTGCCCCCCGCCCATCTGGGTGTGCGCCTCGAGGACGGTGGTGCCGCAGGTCGCGCTCTGCCACTTCTCGATCGTGTACCCCTGCTTCGAGGTGGTGTCCGTCGAGGTCGGGTTGGCCGGCAGCCCCAGGACGTTCGTCCACTCCTTGATGGCCTCGGTCTGGTTGTTGTAGTTGATGGTCGTGTCCGCCGTCCCGTGCCACAGCTGGACGCGCGGGCGATAGCCGCTGTAGCCGGGGTACATCCCGCGAACGAGGTCGCCCCAGGCCGCCGCGCTCATCGAGTCCTGGCCGTTCGCGCAGGTGCCGCCCCAGTTGCTCGCGGCCGACCACCCGGCGGACCAGCACCCCGCGGGCACGCCCGAGAACTCGGACCCCGCCTTGAAGACGTCGGGATACACGGCCAGCATGGCCTCGGTCAGCATGGCGCCCGACGAGGCGCCCATCACGTACACGCGGGTGGCGTCGGCCCCGCGCTTCGTGACCTCGTACTGGACCATCTGCGCGATGGCCTGCGTGTCGCCGCCCCCGTCGTGCGTGAGCGAGGCCTTGGACCCGACGTCCCAGCACTTGGCGGACGTGGCCGGGTTGGTCGTCTGCGGGAAGATCATGATGAAGCCGTACTTGTCCGCGGCCGCGACCACGTCCGTGACGCCGCTGAACGTGAAGAACGCCTGCGCGCTGCCGCCGCAGTAATGCGCGGCCACGACGACCGGCGGCGGCGACGCCAGCTTGGCCGGCACGTACTCGTACATGGAGATGTACGACGGGACGCCGCTGTTCCACCCGCTCACGGGGCCTGACAGCGACGCCCCGCGTGCGGCCGAGGCCCCGAGGACCGCCGCCGCCGCAACGAACATGAATGCACATCCACGACCGGGAGACATGCACGCACGCTAGTCCCCGAAACTGCGCGAAATCTTCGCAGCTCTGTGGTTCCCGCCCGCGCCACAAATGCGCGGCGATGCGTCGCGCTACTTCAGACTGGCGAAGAAGTCGATCATCGCCTTGATGGCGAAGCAGGGGACGCCGTGCTCGGTGCCGCTGTAGCTGGGGTCGTTGTGCGAGCACCAGATCGTCGGCACCTTGCAGTTGTCGTAGATGATGCAGCCCGGGTCGACCAGCGGATGTCCGGAGTCCGTGCTGTTGCATGACGCGACCGCCGTGTACGGCTTGGACGTGTCGGAGCACATGTTGGACATCCGGAAGTCGGCGACCGTGTTGGTGGCCGACGTCGCGCTGCGCTGGTTGTCCATCTTCCCGTCAATGTAGAGCACGGGCATCGGAATCGCCGGCTTGTACGGGTCTGCGGCGACCGGCGACACGCCCTTGAGGTTCAGGTGCTGGGCATCCGTCTTGTGCGACAGGATGTTCACCAGCATCTGGGCGCCCGAGCTGTGCGCGATGGCGAACACCCGGTTCTGGTCGATGCAGTAGTTGTTCATCACCTCGTCGTACTGGGCCACGATGCGCGCCGCATCGCCACTGTAGTTGCTCCAGCACTGGCCGCTGTCCGGGGTGTTCGGGAAGGACCGCACGTAGTCCGTCGCGAACGCCGTGTTGTTCGTGAGGTTCACGAACTCGGTGTTCGGGTTCCCGCAGGCGTGCAGCGCGATCAGCAGCGGGTACGGCTTCGTCCCGTCGTAGCTGGTCGGGAACATGTACAGCGACGTGCCGTTGACCTGGACCTGACCGCCCGAGGGGCGGCCGCCGCCCTTGCTGCAGCCGGGGCTGGGCATCGGAGCCGCGGCGGGACCGCCGCCGGCCGCGCCCCCCGTTCCCGTGCCGGTGGTCCCGGCCGTGCCGCTGGCAGCGCCGCC
>CAZJMY010000482.1:0-26812 GCA_964546845.1 uncultured Myxococcales bacterium
GCCCGTGCAACTGGCAGCGCGGCGAGCCGACGCTGCAGGTGGCCTGACCATGTCCGCCGTCGACGACCTGCGCGAGGCCATTCCCGAGGCCGCCCGCGACCTGAAGCTGAACCTGCAGACGGTCCTGTCCGGCGAGGGGTCGCTCTCGCCGGCCCAGCGCTGGGGCGTGGCGGTCGCGTCGGCCGTCGCGTCGCGGAACGCGCGGCTGCGAGCCGCCGTGCTGGCGGACGCGCGCGCTCAGGTCGACGCGGCGGTCGTCGAGGACGGCATCGCCGCGGCCGCCTTGATGGGGATGAACAACGTCTACTACCGCTTCCGTCACCTGATCGGGCGGGCGGCCTACGCCGACAAGCCGGCGCGCCTGCGCATGAACCGCATCGCCAAGCCGGCCGGCAGCAAGGTCGACTTCGAGCTGTTCTGCCTGGCGGTCAGCGCCATCAACGGCTGCGCGACTTGCCTGCAGGCGCACGAGAACGTGGTGCTGAACGGCGGGCTCACGGACGAGCACGTGCACGACGCGGTCCGCCTGGCGGCGGCCGTCCAGGGGGCTGCGGTGGCGCTGGACGTGACCGACCCGACGTGAGATGCGTCCACCCTGCCCCGCGTGACTGAACCCGACTCCACCCGTCTCTGGCCTCTGATCCGGGAAGCGCTGGCGGGATCGCGCCGCGATCTCACCGCCATGCCGCTCGGCCGCGCGATCTTCGTGCTGGCCGTCCCGATGGTGCTGGAGATGGTGATGGAGTCGGTGTTCGCCATCGCGGACATCTTCTGGGTTTCCAAGCTGGGGCCGGAGGCGGTCGCCGCCGTCGGCCTCACCGAGAGCCTGATGACGATCGTCTACGCGATCGCCATCGGGCTGGCGATGGGCGTGGGCGCCGTCGTGGCGCGCCGGATCGGCGAGAAGGATCCCGACGCCGCCGCGCGCGCCGCCGTGCAGGCCATCTTCATCGGGGTGGCGCTCTCGGCCGCCGTCGGGCTGACGGGCGCGCTGCTGGGACGGTCGCTGATCGCGCTCATGGGCGGCTCGCCCGCGGTGGTCGCGGTGGGCGGGCGCTACGCGCAGGTGCTGCTGGGCGGCAGCGCCAGCGCGATCCTGCTGTTCTTGATCAACGCCGCCTTCCGCGGAGCCGGCGACGCCGCCATCTCGATGCGCACGCTCTGGCTGGCGAACGCCATCAACATCGGGCTGGGGCCGCTGTTCGTGTTCGGGCTGGGGCCGTTCCCGCGGCTCGGCGTGACGGGCGCGGCCGTGGCCACCACGATCGGGCGCGGGATCGGCGTGGCGTACCTGCTGGCGACCCTGGGGCGCGGGCGCGGGCGGCTGGCCGTCGCGCGCGCGCAGCTGCGCCCGGATCGCGAGACGCTGCGGACCATCCTGCGGTTGGCCAAGAACGGCGTCGTGCAGACCCTGATCGGCTTCACCAGCTGGATCGGCCTCGTGCGGATCCTGTCGGCCTTCGGCAGCGTGCCGCTGGCGGGCTACACGATCGCCATGCGGATCGTGATGTTCGCCCTGCTGCCCTCGGTGGGCCTCGGGAACGCGGCCGCCACGCTGGTCGGGCAGAACCTGGGGGCCCGCAACCCGGCCCGCGCGGAGGAGGCGGTCTGGACCGCCGCGCGGACCAATTTGATCTTCCTGGGCCTGGTCGGGATGGCGCTGATCGCCACGGCGCCGCTCGTGATTCGCCTCTTCAGCCCCGATGCGGGCGTCATCGCCGAGGGGAGCCTCTGCCTGCGCGTCGTCGGCCTCGGCTTCGGTTTCTACGCGTACTCGATCGTCGTCTCGCAGGCCTTCAACGGCGCGGGCGACACCTGGACGCCGACGCTGATCAACCTGGGCTGCTTCTGGCTGGGCGAGATCCCGCTGGCCGCCTTCCTGGCGCGGGGACTGTCGCTGGGCCCGGTCGGCGCCTACGCGTCCATCACGGCCGGCTTCTCGGTCGCGGCGCTGGTGTCCGTGGCGCTGTTTCGTCGCGGGCGCTGGAAGACCGTCCGGGTCTGATGCTCGCCGGAACGGCGCTCACGGTCGGCCTGTGCGGGGCGGCGTTCGTGGCCGGCCTGGTCGACGCCATCGCGGGCGGCGGCGGACTGGTCACTCTGCCGGCGCTGCTGGCCGCTGGGCTGCCGCCCCAGCTGGCGCTGGGGACGAACAAGGGGCAGGCGGTGTTCGGCGCGGTCACGTCGGCGGCCTCGTTCTGGCGGCGGCGCTCGCTGGATCGCGAGCGCGCGGCGCGGGGGTTCGCCGCCGGCTTCGTGGGCTCGTGGCTGGGCGCGCGCGCCGTTCTGGCGGTGCCGCCGCGGCCCCTGCGGATCGTGGTCATCGTGCTGTTGCTGGTGGCGGTGTCGATCGTGCTGCTGCGCCGCAAGGTCCAGCCGCGCCCGCGCGTGATGGCGCCCGGCCGCGCCCGCGCCGCGCTGCTCGGCATCGCGCTGGGGCTGGGGGCCTACGACGGCTTCTTCGGTCCGGGCACCGGATCGATGCTGGTGGTCGCCTTCGCGACGGTGTTCGGCGACACGCTGACGCGCGCGTCGGGCAACGCCAAGATCGTGAACCTGGCCTCCAACCTGGCGGCGTTCACGCTGTTCGCGTGGCGCGGCACGGTGCTGTGGCACGTGGCGCTGCCGATGGCCGCCGCGAACGCCGCGGGCGCGGCGGCGGGGGCCCACCTGGCGATCCGCAACGGTGACCGTCTGGTCGGCGCCGTCGTCGTGGTCGTGGTGCTGGCCGTGGCGGCCAAGCTCGCCGTCGATGTCTTACGCTGACCGCTGCCGGGCCGGAGGCGCGGCCGTGCCGGTCAGGTCCGCGATCAGGGTCGCGAAGCGCGCGCCCGAGTCCCACTCCGCGAAGCTGCGCGCGATCCCGGCGGCGGCCCGCGCGTACGCTGGGTCGCCGGCGACCCTCTCCAGCGCCGCCGCCACGCCCGCCTCGTCGACGGTGCCGGCCCGCAGCAGCACGCCTGCCCCCGCCTTCTCGACGGCGCTCATCGCCAGATACTGATCCAGGTTGCTGGCGATCCCGATGATCGGCCGGCCGGCGGCCAGCGCCTGGTACCCGGTCGTGCTCCCCCCGTTGCAGACCACCAGGCTGGCCCGGGCGGCGGCGGCGTCCCCGGGGATCAGGTCGGACACGAACACGCGCGGCAGCCCCGCGGGCACCTCGACGCGCCCGGCGGTCGCCACGATCGCCTGGAAGCCGAGCCGGACGATCGCGCGCAGCACCAGAGCCAGCCGATCCGCGCGCCCCGACGAGCCCATGGTCACGTAGACAGTCGGGCGCTCCGCCTCCAGCGCCGGCCACCACGCCGGCAGCGGCACGCGCGGCGCCCAGAGCACCGGGCCCAGGTAGTGGTGATGCGGCGGCGCGCCCGCCGTCGGTACCAGCGACGGCACGTCCGGGAAGATCGTCGCGTCCCCGTGCAGCAGCACCTCCGGCAGCGACCCCACCGGCGGCAGCCCGTGCTGCTGGCGGAGCGCGTTCACCGGGCGCGCGAAGTGCGCGAACACCTTGGGCAGCGCCTTCGGGAAGTAGCGGGCGGCGATCCGCTCGCCCAGGACGCGCACGATGGGATGGTCGGGCAGCGGGAACCCGTCGCGCACCGCATGAGGGCTCCAGTAGGCGTTGATCAGCGCGACGTGCGGGACCTTCTCCAGCGGCGCCGAGACCGCCAGCGACAGGCGCAGGTCGCCCACCACCACCGCCGGCCGGAGCTCGCGCAGCAGCGCCCGCTCCTCCTCGACGTAACCGGCCAGCGTCTGCCGCTCGTAGATGCGCTTGCCCGCCGCGACGGCCGCGCCGACGACCTCGGGCGCCAGCGAGCGGATTGGCCAGCGGCGCAGCGGCACCCCGCCCGCGCCGAAGATGCGCTCGTCGAACCGCGCCGACGCGAAGTGGATGTCGTACCGGCTCGGGTCCAGCGCCTGCGCCAGCGTCCAGAGCCGCACCACCTGGGCCAGCGTGACCGCCTCGACGACGAACAGCACCCGCGTGCGCGTCTCTTGCCCCGTCACGCGCCTCCCTCAGTGGCAGTCGTCGGCGACGTGGGCGGCGATCTCCCGCCACTCGCGCCCGTCGACGCCGAAGCGATCCAGGTCCCCGGCCGCACGCAGCCGGTCCGCCAGCGGCCTGGCTCGCGCGCAGTCGTGCCGGTCCAGGTAGAAGTCCGCCGCGAACGCCCAGTTGCCCGGGAAGTCGGGGGCGCGCGCCAGCGCCTCTTCCAGGTACGCAGCCGCCTTGCGGCTGGACCCGACGGAGATCACCGCCGGCGCCTTGTGGTAAAGGCGCCCCAGGACCCGCGCGGCGGCGGCGTGGTCGTAGGCCGGGTCGTCGTGTTCCAGCTGCAGCAGCGTGCGCTCGATCTCGCCGATCACCCGAAGCGCATAGAGCTTGCCGTGGGTCAGCGCCTCGCCGCCCAGGTTGCCGGCCAGCCACAGCAGCGCGGACGGGTCGTGCGGATCGCGCTGCAGCCCCTGCCGCGCCAGCGCGATCCCTTCCGCGAAGCGCTGGCGCGCCTCCGGGCTGTCGCCGGCGGCCTGCCCGGCGCGGTACGCCCGCTCCGAGGCCTGGCCCAGCGGCGAGGCCACGCCGGCCGTCGCCGACGCCCCTCCCGCGACGGCCGCGCCGACGGTCATCGAGGCAGCCAGCGCGGCGCGGGCGAGCTTGCGTTCACGCATGCGCCCCCGCCCCGTGGCCGCGCAGCCAGATGTCCAGCCGCGGAAGGTCGTGGAAGCGGATCGCCCGCGCCACTCCGTCGGCGGCGTCTCCGCCGGCGCCGCCGACCAGCAGCGCGACGGCCCGCGGGAGCCCGTCCGCCAGAGCGGCGACGGAGGCCTTCACGTCGGCCGCCTCTCGCGTGTCCGCGACGTGCACGATCGACAGCGCCACCGCCGAGGCGCCGCTGGTCTGGACGGCCGTCAGGATCTCCTCGGCCGGCAGGTTCGGGCCCAGATACAGCACGTCCCAGCCGGCGACAGCCGCCAGCAGCGCCACCAGCAACGCCCCCAGCTCGTGCAGCTCGCCGCCGGGGGTGGCCACCACGATCGTGCGGGCGCGCGGTCCGGGCGGCTGGGTCGCCAGCAGGCTCCCCAGCACGGTCCGGATGATCGCCGAGGCGACGTGCTCGTGGCACACCCGCACGCTGCCGGCCACCCAGCGCTCGCCGATCTCGTGCAGCAGCGGCACGACCAGGTCCAGGATCAGCGCGCGCGTCCCCAGCAGCAGCGCCGCCCGACCCAGCAGCTGCTGGGCCGCGCGCGCGTCCATCCGATCGACGGCGGAGATGAACCGGGCGCGCAGCTCGGACAGGTCCGGCGCGCCGGAGCCGCTGGTGCGTTCCAGCAACGCCTGGATCTGCGGCTCGTCCAGCCCCGCCACCTGGCCGATCGCGTGCCCCCGATCGACCAGCTGCTTGATGCGCCGAAGCCGCGCCACGTGGACGTCGGTGTACAGGCGGCCGCCGCGCGGGCTGCGCTCGGGCGTGACCACGCGGTACCGGCGCTCCCAGATGCGCAGCGTCTCGACGGGGATTCCCGTCTCGTGCGCGACGGCGCCGATGCGATAGCGCGCCTCGGCGGCCGGCCCGCCCGCCTCGGCCGTCACGCGGGCACCCCCAGCGCGCGCAGCGTGACGCCCACCCCCGGGTAGCCGAGCAGGTAGAAGCCCCACCAGCCGGCCATCATCGTGCCGTGGCCAATCAGGATGAAGACGTGGCTCCACATCTCCACCACGTCCGAGTGGCGGGTCAGGTAGCGGCGCCAGTGCATGATCTCGTCGGCCAGGCTGTAGACGAAGGACACGACGGTCAGCACCGCGGCGGGGACGGCGGCCAGGCGGTGGTGCGGGTAGGCGGCGCACAGCAGGATGCAGCTCGCGGCCGCCGCGACGATGATGATGTGGTGGACCAGAGCCTCTCCTCCTCGGAGGACCTCTTTGTATACAGTCCGGTGTCCAATCGTGTCGACGGCGATCGCGACGGTGAACACGGCCGCGCCCAGCGGCACCAGGTAGGCCTCGGCGGGAAACGCGGCGCCCGCGCGGCGGCCCACGGCCAGGAACGCCGCCGTCACCGCCACCAGCAGCAACATCCCTCCCACCCAGGCCAGGTAGACGGCCCAGTCGACGGGCTCGAACTCGCGGATGCGGCCCACGTAGGTGCGCACCGCCGTCCAGGCCCGCGTCACGGCAGCGCCTCCGGCACGCGCGCGACCGCGCGCCACGTCCGCAGCGCGGCCTCGACGGCGAAGGCGCGCGCGACCAGCCAGAGCTTTCGCCCGCGCGACACCACTGCCCGCCCCCGGCGGATGTCGTACCCGCGCGCGGCGATCAAGCGGCCGATGTCGGCGTAGATCAGCCCGGCGGCGCGGATGGCGCCGGCGCAGCGGAACCGCAGCGCCTCCAACCCACCCTCGCCCGATTCGTACAGCCCGCGCGCGCGGGCGAGAAGGCAAGCCATCGCACCGGCGGCAGCGGTCGGATCCAGCCCGGGCGCCGCGGATGGCACCGGCGCGCTGCCCAGCAGCTCTTCCGGCAAATACACGCGCCCGTTGCGCCAGTCCTCGTCGACGTCGCGGCAGATGTTGGTCAGCTGCATCGCCATGCCCAGGTGGGCCGCGCGCCGCAGCGGCTCCGTGCCGCTGGCCCCCATGACGTGCGCCATCATGACGCCCACCGTCCCCGCGACGCGGTAGGCGTAGCCCAGCAGCTCGGACACGGTCGCGTAGCGGACGCCGTCGACGTCCATCTGGAAGCCGTCCAGCAGCCCCGCCGGATAGCGCCGCGGAATCTTGCAGCGTCGAACGACGCCGGCGAAGGCCGCCAGCGTCGGATCGGCGATCGGCGCGCCCGCGTAGACGGCGTCCAGCTCGTCGCGCATGCGCTGCAGCGCCGCCGGGCGCTCCGCCGGGGGCGCCAGGTCGATCGCGTCGTCGCAGCGCCGGCACCAGGCGTACAGCACGGCCGCGTCGTCGCGGTGACGGCGCGGCAGCAGCTTTCCCGCCAGCGCGAAGCTCTTCGACCCGGCGGCCAGCGCCGCGTGGGCCGCGCGTTCCGCGTCCCTCATGCCGGCTCCTCGGGCTGCAGCGGCGGGACCCACCCGGCCGCCGCCTGGGCGGGCGCGCGCGCCGCCAGGTCGTTCAGCAGCACGCCGACGGTCGCCTTGGCCGAGCTGACCACGCCCGGCACGCCCGCCCCCGGGTGAGTCCCCGCGCCGACGATGTAGAGCCCCGGGATGCGCGGGTCACGGTTGTGCGGGCGAAACGAGGCGCTCTGGGTCAGCGTCGGCGCCAGCGAGAACGCCGAGCCCTGGAAGGCGGCCAGCTGGCTCTGGAAGTCCATCGGCGTGAAGATCCGCCGCGTCACGATCTCGCGCCGCAGGTCGGGCAGCAGCGTCTCCAGCGAGGCCAGGACGCGATCGGCGTAGCCCTCGCCCACCTTCGCCCAGTCGACGGCCGCGCTGCCGAGGTGCGGGACCGGCGCCAGCACGTAGAACGTCTCGCCCCCTTCCGGCGCCAGCGACGGGTCCGTCACGGTCGGGGCGTGCAGGTACAGGCTGAAGTCGTCGGGCAGCGCCGGCCCGTGGAAGATCTCGCGCAGCAGCTCGCGATAGCGCGGCCCGAAGAGGACCGTGTGGTGCGCGATCCCCGGGTAGCGGCGGCGCGTGCCGAAGTAGATCACGAACAGCGACATCGACCAGTCTATGCGTTCCAGGCGGGCCTGCGTGCGTTCGGCGCCGGCCGCGCCGCGATACAGCCGCGCGTACGTGTGGTGGACGTCGGCGTTCGACACGACGGCGTCGAACGTCTCCGTCTCCGCGCGCCCCCGCACGTGGACGCGGTGAGTGGCCCGTGGCCCCGCGCCGTCGACCTGGATGCGCTCGACGGGCGCCGACAGGCGCAGGTCGCCGCCCAGCCGGCGGAACAGGTCGGCCAGCGCCGTGACCAGGGCGCCGGTGCCGCCGCGCGGGAAGAAGACCCCCCACTTGCGCTCGAGGAACGGGATCATCGTGTAGATCGCGCTGGTCTCGAACGGGTTCCCGCCGATCAGCAGCGCGTGAAAGGACAGCGCCTCGCGAAGCTTCGGGTGGCGGACGAACCGGCTCACCGCGCGATAGACGGACCGGTCCGCGCGCAGCCGGATCAGCGCCGGAGCGACCCGCACCATGTCGGCGAAGCGCAGGAACGGTGTGGAGACCAGCCCCTCGTAGCCCGCCTCGAAGACGCGGCGGCTGTAGTCCAGGAACCGCTCGTACCCGGCCACGTCGTCCGGCGCCAGCGCCGCGATCTGCCGGCGCATGCTCTCCGGGTCGCCCTCGTAGTCGAAGGTGGTTCCGTCGGACCAGCGCAATCGGTAGAACGGTTTCACGGGCAGCATGTCGACGTGATCGGCCAGCCGCTCGCCAGCGATCGTGAACAGCTCCTCCAGCGTCTCGGGCGCGGTGATCACCGTCGGGCCGGCGTCGAACGTGTAGCCGGCGTCCTCGTAGACGTAGGCCCGGCCGCCCGGACGGTCGCGCGCCTCGAACAGCACCGTGCGCACGCCCGCCGCGGCCAGCCGCACCGCCGCGGCAAGGCCGCCGAATCCGCTGCCCACGACGGCGACCCGCGGCCTTGCCCCGTCAACCATAGGACGCCTCCAGCCGCGCGATCTCGGCGGTGATATGAGGGATCTCCGGGCGCGGACCGACCGCCTGCGCCAGCTCGCCCACGCCGCGGGCCAGCACCTGCCGCGCCACCCGCCGCCCTTGCACGCCCAGCGCGTTCCGCAGCGACGCCGCCAGCGCCTCCGTCGCGGCCGGACGCCCCGCGGCCGCCTGCGCCTGAACGACGCGCGCGTCGGCCTGCAGCGCCGCGAATGAGATCTCGTCGAGCGCGTCCGCCGCCCAGGCCCACGGCCAGGTCGGCCGCCCCAGGCGCAGGTCCTCGTGCCGCTTCGGATCGGCGCCGTCGGCGGCCGGCCCGATGTTGCCCAGGTCGTCCAGCATCTGCAGGCCGCGGCCGAGGTGGCGCCCGAACCGCGCCAGCGCGTCGCCGACCGCCGGGGCCGCCCCCGCCGCGATCGCGCCGGCGCGGGCCGCCAGCTCCATGAGCGCGCCGGTCTTCAAAGCCGTCGCCGCGTCGACGATGGCGCCCATCTCGCCCTGCGGGATCCGGCCAACCGGGCGCGACAGGTCCAGCGCCTGACCAAAGTGACAGCGGAACATCCCCTCGGTCAGCGCGCGCTGAAGCGCGCCGGCCCGCTCTTCGGCCAGCCCGAGGCCGCCCACCAGGTCCAGCGCCCAGAAGTACATCCAGTTGCCGACGTTGATGGCGATGGGCACGCCGTACAGCCGGTGCAGGCAGGCGCCGCCACGCCGCAGGCTCGAGTCGTCCTCCACGTCGTCGATCACCAGCGAGCCGGCGTGGATGATCTCCACGATCAGCGGCAGCGCCGGCGGCATCTCCCCGCGGCCGCCCCCGATCGACCAGCAGAGCCGCACCAGCGATTCGCGAAACCCCTTCCCCGGCCGCGACAGCAGCGCGCGGGCCGGCCCCAGCAGCGCTGCCTCCCAGGCGGCGCGCGGCACGCGGGCCGCCACGCCGGCCCCGTCCAGCGCGCCCAGGCCCCCCTCCGAAAATGCGCGTTCCAGCAGATCGACCAGTGGGACCGCCGGTGGCTCGGCGTGGGCGTGAAGGATCTGGCTCATGAGACCTCCGCAGCAAGCGCCGCTCGCACCGACAGGGCTCGGGGCGGGCGGCCAGCGACCATGCGCACCCGGTCGCGCATGGTCATGTCCATCGCGTAGAACCGCGCGATCGTGTCGGCGGGAAGCCGGTAGAAACGGGCCAGAAGCTCCCAGCGCCGGTCGGCCGCCACGGCCGTGAACATCAGGCGCGTGAGCAGGCCGCAGAACCGGGCCTGGCCGACGTGCCGCCGCCACAGCGCGCGGAGACCGGCCGCCACCTCCCCCGCATCGGCTGCCGCCGCGACCGCGGCGGCGACCCGCACGGCGACCGGCAGCGAATACCCCGTCAGCGGGTGGAACCAGCCGCCGCGGTAGCCGATGGTGAACGGGGAGCCGCCGGGGGCCGACCCCAGGACCGAGAACGGCAGCGGCAACACGCCGGCCTCCTCGCGGGCGACGCGGGCCACGCGCAACCCGCGCGCCGCGCAGTAGGCGGCCAGCCGCTCGCGCAGCAGCGCGCGGTCGAGCGACGGGCGCGTGGCGTAGTACGTGTCCTCGACCAGCAGCTCCCGGGGGCCGAACGGCAGCACGTACACGAAACGAAAGCCGTCGAGCTGCTCGACGGTCGCGTCCATCAGCGTCGGCCCCGAGGCGAGCTCGGCGGGCGCGTCGGCCGCCAGCTCGATCTGCTGTCCGAGGAACTTCTGGTAGCCGCAGCGCCCGGCCAGCCCGTGACCGTCGGCCAGGCCGCGCGCGTCCAGCACCAGCGGCGCGTGAAAGGCGCGCCCGCTCCCGGTGTGTACGACGTCGCTGCCGACCGCGACCACGTCTTCTCCGCACGCGACCGTGAAGCCGGCCTCGCGGCAACGGGCCTGCACGACGGCATCGAACCGCGCCCCCGTGATCGTCGCGTACCCGCCGGCCAGGTCGTGCGCTTGGCCCGGGAAGTGGACCGTGTGGCGGGACCAGCGGTGCTCGATGGCCGGCGCCAGCCACTCCCGGTCGGCGTCCGCCACGTCGGAGTCATGGAAGGACCAGGTGTGGTTGCCCCCCAGCCGGGCGTCCGCCTCGACCAGCGCGACCCGGGCGTCCGGACGGCGGGCGGCCAGCGCGAGCGCGACCAGCCCCCCTGCCAGGCCGCCCCCTGCGATCACGCAGTCGAACCGTTCGTCCAGCATTTGTCCAGATATATGCGCCTTTGATACGCCTTTGTCCAGGTCTTTTGCGTGCGGCGTCCAGGATTCGACCAGCTCGAGCGTCGACGGCGCAGCGGACGGCCACTGGCCGCGCCGAGCCCGAACGCGTCCCCCCAGACCGAGCCCGCTCGAGGCCGCCGGTCAACCTAAGCCGCTTCGCCGCCCGACGCTTCGGCGACCCGCCGATTCACGAAATCGACGTAAGCCGCGATGTCGCTCTTTCGCTCGAGGCCGCCCGCCGTCATGGAGCGGACGGTGCCAAACACGGACCGCTCCGGCCACGGCCGGTCATGCAGCCCGAAGATCCAGCCGACGTTGGCGAACGACGACGGGTCGCGTCCGTCCAGCAGATGGCGGTTGTTGAGGGCCAGCGCCGTCGCGTGCGCGGCTTCTGGCTCGGGGGTCCACTCGAGGATCTTCTTGCCCCAGTACATCCGCATCTGGTTGTGCAGGTAACCGGTGAAGCGCATCTCGCGCATGGCGGCGTTGAAGTACGGATCCGCGGTCGCCGCGTCCTCGATCTCGGCGCGCGTGTAGACCGCCGGGCGCGGATCGCGCGCGTGCCGCGCCAGGCTCGCGCGCGCCCAGGCCGGCACCGCGCTCCAGCCGTCGTACGCCTCCGTCGTGGTGACGAAGTTGATGCCCAGCTCGCGCCGGACGATCAGCTCCTCGACGAACTTGGCGGCCGATTCGTCCGTCGCGCCGCCCGCGTCGCGCACCGCCAGCGCGACGTCGATGGGCGAGATCTGGCCGAAGTGGAGGTACATCGACAGGTGCGAGACAGCGCCCGCTTCGGGCTGCGACCGCTCGCTCGCGTACCGCGGCAGCGTGTCGCGCGTGAACGCCGCCAGCCGCTTGCGCGCCTCGCCCGTGCCGCCGCGAAACCAGCGCGACACCGGGGCGACCGACCGATCGAGGCGGAGACCGCGCAGCACGGTGTCCGGGTCGTCCAGCGCCACGCCGCGGGCTGCCGCGGCCCCGCCCCGCGCCGCGAGCGGCGTCGGCTTCAGGCGCACCAGGAATTCGTCCAGTCGCCGCGCGATCCGCGGCCGCAGCGTGCGGGCGCCGACCTCGGCGCGCGTCGAGGCGGCCGCGGTCGGCACCACGGCGTCCGATTCGACCTGCGTCACGGGACAGGGCGCGGCGGCGGCGACCTCCGCGCGCCACTGGCGCTGGTGCCGCAGGTAGCCCCGGTCGCAGATCAGCTCGGCGGCGCCGTCGGCCAGCGCCAGCGCCACGTCCGGCGGCGAGCCATGGCGCAGCACGAACGGGATCCCGCGCGCGTCCAGCGCCGCCGCCGTCTCGATCAGCCCCTCGACCATGAACTGGAAGTGGCGCCAGGTCGCCTCCGGATAGCCGTCGGTCAGGCCGAACCCGACCCGCACCGGCAGCCCCAGCGCATTGGCGCGCTGGATGGCGTATTCCAGCGCGTGGTTGCCCGTCGCGCGCTGGCTCTGCTGCATCCAGTAGAGGACGAAGCGGCCGCCGCGCGCCGGGCGGCCGCCCAGGCTGCGCACCCGCGCGTCGTGGATGTGCACCGATCCGTCGCTCACGGCGCCGGCTCGAACAAGGCGGCGCGCGCCAGCCGGGCGGCGGCTTCGCGCAGCGTCGCGTCCTGCTTGGCGAAGCAAAACCGCGCGAACCGCGGCGCCCCCGCCTCATCGGCGTGAAAGACGGACGTGGGGATGGCCGCCACGCCGACCTCGGTGACCAGCCGCCGGCAAACCGCGACGTCGTCGGCGACGCCGCGCGCGCCGAGATCGGTCATCAGGAAGTACGCGCCCGCGACCGGCAACGGGGCCAGCCCCGCCGCGGCCAGCGCCGCGGCCAGCAGATCGCGCCGCCGCCGGTAATCGTCGCGCAGGAGATCGTAGAACCCCTCGGCCGCCGCGATGGGCAGCACGTCGGCCAGCGCCTCCTGAAACGGCGTGCCGCTCGTGAAGGTCACGAACTGGTGCACGGCCCGCAGCGCCGCCGTCAGCGGCGCGGGCGCGATCGCCCAGCCGATCTTCCAGCCCGTCACGCTGAAGGTCTTCCCCATGCTGTCGATCGTGACGGTCCGCTGGAACATCCCCGGCAACGTCGCGATTGACAGCGCCGGTGCGTCGAAGGTGATCTCCGAGTACACCTCGTCGGAGATGACGACCACGTCGTGCCGGCGGCAGAGCTCGGCGATCGCCTCCAGCTCGGGCCGCCCGAAGACCTTGCCCGTCGGGTTGTGAGGCGAATTGAGGATCAGCGCCCGGGTCCGCGGACCGAACGCGGCGGCCAGGCGGGCCGGATCGAACGTCCACTCGGGCGGCGCCAGCGGGACGGCGCGGACCACCCCGCCCGCCATCGCGACGTCGGGCGCGTAGGCGTCGTAGGCCGGCTCGAACACGATGACCTCGTCGCCGGGGTCGACCAGCGCCAGCACCGCGTCGTGCAGCAGCTCGGTGGCCCCGGCGGCGACCGTCACGTTCGTGTCGGGGTCGACCTGCGGCCCCTCGGGCCAGCGCCGGCGCAGGTCCCGGGCCAGGGCCGCGCGCAGGCGCGGCAACCCGGGGCTGGCGGCGTACTGGTTCCGGTCTTCCCGCAGGTGGCGGGCCGCCGCTTCCTTGACGAAGGCGGGGGCCGGGAAATCCGGGAAGCCCTGCCCCAGGTTGACGGCCCCCCGCTCGACCGCCAGCGCGCTCATCTCGCTGAAGATCGAGGTGCCGATGCCCGATAGCCGCGCCGCCCCCGGACCTGTCCGCATTTCGGGGTTTTAGCCGATGGCTCGAAAGTCGACCAGGTTTGGCCCGGTTCGCGGCACCATCGACGTGTCATGGCTCCTTCTCCGGTTCGGATCGTTCGCGGCGACCACGCCCGGTCGGACGCGGAGATCGCCGAGGCGTTGAAGCGGGGCGACCGCGGCGCCGAGCTGGAGGCCTGGAACCGGTTTTCGCCAGGGACCTCCCAGACTTTGCGGCGCCTCCTGGGCCCGGGCCCCGACCGCGAGGACCTGCTGCAGGAGGTCTACCTGCGGTTCTTCCGGAACGTGCGCTCGCTGCGCGAGCCGGCGGCGGTGCGCGGCTTTCTGGCGGGCATCTGCGTGCACGTGGTGCGGCAGGAGATCGCGCGGCGGCGGCGCTCGCGCTGGCTGCGGCTGACGACGACCGGCGACCCACCCGAGGCCGCCGGCATTTCGGCCGACGTCGAATCGCGGAACGTCATCGCGCGCTACTACGAGGTTCTGGACCGCCTGGGATCGTCCGACCGGTCGATCTTCGTCGCCCGGACCATCGAGAAGCTGACGCTGGAAGAGGTCGCGGAGCACCACGGCGTCTCGGTGTCGACCGCCCAGCGGCGGCTGGCGCGCGCCACCAAGCGGGTGGCCGCGATGGTGCGCCAGGATCCGTCGCTGGCGGCGCTGGCCCGGAGGACGGCGTGACCCCCGCCGAGGACCAGGCGCTGGTCGAGGCGCTGTCGGAGGCGGCGCGCCGGGTGGCCGCCGTTGACGGCGACGGGCAGCCTCCGCCGGGGGCCTGGCACCGGCTGGAGGCGCGCCGCCAGGCTAGACCGCGGCGCTGGATGCGGCTGTGGGCTGCCGCCGCCACGCTGGGCGCGCTGGCGATCGTGGGAGTCGGCTGGCGCGTGTGGCGCGCCGGCGCGACGGGCGCGCTCACGTACGCGGTGGCGGGCGGCACGATCGAGGAGTCGGGCTACGTCCGGGGCGGCGCCCACGACAGCGCCCGCCTGGACTTCTCGGACGGGACGCGGGTCAATCTGGGGCCGGGCGCCAAGCTCTCGGTCGCGGCGACGGGCGCGCACGGGGCGCGGCTGCGCCTGCAGGACGGCACCGCGCACTTCGAGGTGGTCCATCGCCCGCACGCCGCCTGGACCGTCGAGGCCGGCCCCTACTCGATCGAGGTGACGGGGACGGTGTTCGACGTCCACTGGTCGGGCGGCGACGAGATCGCCGAGGTGCGCCTGCGCGCCGGCTCCGTTCGGGTCAGCGGGCCGCTGCTGGCCGAGCGGGCGACGCTGCGCCCGGGACAGAGCCTGATCGCCCGGCTGGCCGCGCACGAGGTGCGCATCGAAAGCGAAGCGGCGCGCCGGCCGTCCGATGAAGGCCGTCCGCCCGGCGACACGCCGCCCGCCGTCGCCTCACCGCCTGCCGCGCCCGCGCCTCCCGTCGGGCCTGTGCTGGCCGACCCGGGTTCCGAACGCGCGGCCGTGGACCAGCCCGCCGGCGAGCAGGCGGCCCGCGAACGCGCGGCGACCGGGGGCCCGACGCGGGCGAAAAAGCGCGGCGCGCGGCGGCTGGCGTCGGCAACGCCCGCACCGCCGCCCGAGGCCTGGACACCGGCCGGGTGGACGGCGCGCGTGGCCGCCGGCGACACGAAGGCCATCCTGAGCGAGGCCGAGGCGCACGGCCTGGACGCCGTGCTCGATCAGGCGGACAGCCCCGCGCTGACCGCTCTGGCGGACGCGGCCCGGTACGACGGCCGGCCCGGGCTGGCGGCGCGCGTCCTGGCGGTCCAGCGCCGGCGGTTTCCGGGCACGCCGGCGGCCGCGAACGCGGCGTTCTTCCTGGGTCGCCTCGCCGACGACGGCGGCGCGCCGGTGGAGGCGCTGGACTGGTACCGGCGGTACCTCGCGGAGCAGCCGCGCGGCCCCTACGCCTCCGAGGCGCTCGGGCGCGCGATGCTGGGGGTCGCGCGCGTCTCCGGGCAGGCGTCCGCGCGCAAGCTGGCCGAGGAGTACCTGGCGCGCTTCCCGAACGGCACGTACCTGCTGCACGCCCGCCAGATCCTCGCCAACCCGTGATGCTGGCGCTGCTCGCCGCTGCCCTGCTGGCCGCGGGGGGCAGCCCCCTCGACGCGGCCGCTCCGCACGGGCCGACCGTGATGATCGAGCGTCCGGCGGACGCCGATCCGGTGCTGCAAGAGACCACCTTGCGCCTGCGACGGGAACTGGCGGCCGCGGGCCACGACAGCGAGGTCGCGACCTGCCCCGTGGATCTCTTCGCCGGCGCCGGCGCGTGTCCGCGCGACGAGACCAGGGCCGCGATCTCGCTGGCGCGGGCCGCCGGCGCGACCGCGATCTTCGTGACCTCTCGACTGAAGAACGGCCGCGAGCTGCGAAGGCAAATGCGCGTGCAGGACCAGGACGGCGGCGCCGACGCCACGCTGCTCGCCGTGCGCGCCGTCGAGCTCCTGCGCGACGTGCAGGTCGAGGTCGCCCAGGTCACCGGAGACGACGAAGACCCCCGGCCGCTGGAGCTGTACAAAGACGGCGCGCCGCCGCAGCCGTTGCGGTGGTATCTCTGGGCCGGCGGCTCGGTGTCGTTCATCCCCTGGACGACCTCCCACGCGATCGGACCGGCCACGGGTTTCCAGGTCGGGGTCGGCGTGCAGGTGAACGAACAGGTGATGGTGGTCCTGGACGCGGCCGGACCCTTCGCGGAATCGCTGCCGATCGGATCTCCCACGGTGACCGGCGGGCTCTACGCGGATCGCTCGGTCTACGACGTGGTCGCCAGGCTCGCGCTCCGGGTGGGAACGCGGTCAGCCGCCGCGGGGATGTTCTCGAAGGTGTTCGTCGGCCTCTCGTACGTCTACGCCGACGTCGACCCGTCGATCTCGAACATCTCCTCGCGCAGCGCGGTCGCGCCGATGGTGGGCGGCGGGCCCGGATACACCCTGCAGGTCACGCGCACCGTCCTTGCGAGCATCGACCTCGAAGTCGTCGCGGTCCCGAACCTCCGGATCGAGAGTCAGCGCAAAGAAGTCCTGGCCGAGTCGGGAAGTTTTCGAGCGTTCCTCAACCTGACGGCGGCCGTCCGCCTGCCGTGACCGACCGCCCCGCGCCCGGAACCACCGCCCGGAACAGACGGTCGAGCGCGGCCGCCGGGGCGTCGCACAGCCCCGCGTGCGCGACGGACGGCTGCACGACCGTGCTGCGCGGCGCCGACAGCCAGTGGAACCGCTCGGACCGCGAGAGCGCCGCGATCGGCCCTGCCGCCCGGTCCCCTTCCGCCACGGCCTGGATCGCGGCCAGCTGCCGGGCGACGCCGTCCACATCCACGTCCGGCGACAGCGCGCGCAGCCGCTCGTGGTCCAGCGCGACCCGGCAGCCCAGGAAGCCCGACGCCGGGCAGAACAGAATCACGCCGGCATTCATCCGCTCGTCGCGATCGACGCGCGGGACGACCTGTACGATCACGTAATCAAACGCGTGCCGCTCGGACACGATTCGCCTCGTCGAGGATGCGCGGAAGCGCCGCGCGCCGCAGCTCGAGCCAGGTGAGATAGGCGGCGCGCAGCGCGTCCCCGGCCTCGCCCAGCCACCCGTCGGGGACGGCGGCGACGATGCTGCCGAGGCGCGCGTCGTCCAGCGCCCCCGCCAGGCGCCGGCCCGCCTCGTCCAATCGGTCGGCGAACGGCAGCAGCACGTGGTCGCCGGCGCGCGCGAACGGCCGCTCGGCCGACGCGGCCAGCTCCGGCGCGGACATCGTGCCGTCCCAGCCGTGGTGCCAGTACAGCGCCGCCCCGTTGTCGATCAGCCACAGCGCCGGCCCCTGCCAGAGCAGGTTCGGGTTGCGCGCCGTGCGATCCACGTTCGCCACGTACAGGTCGAACGCCACGATCGCCGACGCCAGCGCCGCGTCCACTGGCCGGCGCGCGGCGACGTCGTAGCCCAGCGCACCCTGAAGGTAGGCCATGGCCAGGTTCGTCCCCGCGCTGCGGATCAGCAGCTCCTGGATCTCTTGGTGCGGCTCGCTGCGGCCCAGAGCGGCGTCGATCTCGATGAGGGCCAGCTCCGGGATCGGAAGGCCGGCGGCGCGCCCCACCTCGCCCGCGATCAGCTCGGCGGCCAGCGCGCGCCCGCCCTGCGCCGCCGCCTGGAACTTCGCGACGTAGAGCGCGCCGTCGTCCGCCTCGACCACCGCCGGCACGGAGCCGCCCTCGCGCAAGGCGGTCACGTAGCGGGTCGCGGTCAGGCGCCGCAACGGCGTCGGGGAAACGGGGGTCGAGACGGGGGCGCTCATGGCCGGCGCTAGTTTGTCACGAGACCCATCGTCAGCTGGCTCTCGAAGTCGGGGTCGCCCGGGCTGCCGTAATCCGACACGATCACGAACGCCTCGCCCCCCAGCGTCGCGTTGGCGTGTTTCGGAGAGACAGTCAGGTGCAGGACGTCGCCGTTGCGCCCGCTGGACCTGTCCAGGGACAGGGCCAACCCCGGCGTCGCGCTGGTGCCGATCGCCGTGTCGTAGTCATAGACGCTCACCGTCCAGGCCTTGTCCGTCGGCGCCGCGCTGGAGAGAGTCACCGCGATCGTCTGCTTCTGACCGATCGGGATCTTCAACCCGCGCGTCGTGAACCCCGCCCCCAGCGCGCTGTCCGTGACGGAGCCCAGCGCCGGGAAGCTGTTCAGGTAGGGGGCGCTGGTCGCCGGAGGGACGCACGGGTTGTCGCCGCGCGCCGCCGCCGCGTTGGACCAGGACCGCTGGACCATGTACGTCGAGCCCGCGGGGACGACGTTGGCGTCGTCGTTGAACTCGCACATGTCCGCGACCTCGCCGTCGGTGACCAGCGTCCAGACCGCGTCGTCGTCGTCCTCCTGCTCGAAGGCGGGGTGCGTGGACGGCAGCGGGTCGGTGGCGGCCTCGTAGAGCTCGTGGCTGACGGCGATGGTCCGCTCCTGGAGCGCCGTGACCGAGGGTCCGTCGAAGCCGGGGCAGGCGCAGGTGACGGCGTACGGCACGGACACCGACCCGGCCCGCGCCTCGGCGTGGTAGCCGTCGAACTCCGTGCAGCACGACCCGTCCCCATCCTGCTCGATCGTCCCCTGCGGCAGCAGGAACAGGTAGATCGTCTGCGGGTCGGCCGTGCCCCAGGGCGGCGCGGCCCCGGTCGTGTTCGCCGCCAGCACGGACTGCAACGTGCCGTCGGCGGTCGTCTTGGGGGCCACCGTCGTCATGGTGACCGCCGGCAGCACCGTCAGCGGGCCCACCCCGTACTCGGCGGTGACCTGCGCCCAGACCGCGGACTGCGCCAGCTCGTGCAGGAACGCCTGGACGTCCGCGGCGCCGCTGTCGCCCGCATAGACGATCGGCAAGACCTTGGGGGCGGTCAGCACGGGGCCGCCCAGGGTGATCACCCGCGGCAGCGGCGGGTGCGGCGCCGGCTGGTACGTGCCGCTGCCGCCGGCACCGCCCGCGTCCGAGCCCGTCCACCCGGTGCTCACGGCGCCGGGCGGGGCGGCGCCGGACCCGCCGCAGCCGGCGGCCGCCACCAGCGCGATCGCGCACAGGGGCAGGCGTCGCGCATGGAACCGCTCCGTCGGGGGCAAACGCCGTCAGGATACAGCCGCCCCGGGGAGCGGGGCCAGCCGCGATCCGCCGGATCGCTCAGTGAACGATGAACGGCGGGCGGACCAACGACGGGGCGTCCGACAGCGCCGGCGCGTCCGGGTGGAACCGCGCGGGCCCGGGCACGGGCGCCAGCTCCACGTCGCGCGTGCCGTCCAGCGACGGATCGCCCGGCGGCGGAAGCGACGGCGGCTCGGGAGGCGCGGACCCGTTCGGGAGCGCGCGCCGGCGGCGCAGGTATTCGCGCGGCGTCAGGTGCCGCTGGGCGCGGAACACCCGATGGAACTGCGCGTAGCTGCCGAAGCCCGCGGCGAGCGCGGCCTCCAGCAGGCTGGGCCGGCCGCCGTCCACCAGCAACCAAAAGCGGTCGAGCCGCAATCGGTTCCGGTATTCGACCAGCGACATGCCCATGTCACGCTTGAATACGCGTGCCAGGCGGCTGACGCTGATCCCCAGCTCTCCAGCGATCTGCTTGCCGCCAAGGCTTGGATCCTTGGCGAGCATGGTGACCGTGGCGCTGACGGCGCGGTGTTTGGAGGGGCGAATGGGCACCGAGGTCATTTGTTGGCGGGCTATCACGGTGATCCCCCTATTCCCGGCAGTCGCCACTTCGGTCACGGCCGGATCGCGAGCGCCACAAATGAGAGGTGGTCGGGCGCACCAATCCACTCCAGGCCCCAGATCTCGACGGGAAACAGCCCAAACCCGGGAAGGCGGCGCCGCGGGGCGCCAATTTCGTTATTTCGCCCGGGCAGCGCGGGGGCGTGTCATTCGCCCGCCGGGACGTCCCCGGCGGCCCACCGGCGCGGGGCCGATCGGAGCGTGTTCGTCCCCAGTCGCTCGCACCAGGCCTCGAACGGGGCTCGCGGGACGCCGCGGAAGCGGAGGTCCTCCAGCGACTCGGCCAGCGGGACCGTGTCGACGAGGGTCGCCAGCTGCCGGTACAGGGTCGCCTCTGACCGGTGGGCGGCCAGCGTCGCGGCCAGCTCTTCCGCGCGCCGCGGGCGGACCGTCCAGGCCCGCGCGTCGTCGGGGATGTCTTCCAGGTGCGGGTAGACACCCAGCAGCGCGGCCGCGCTCTTCTCGCCGAAGCCGGTCAGCCCGGGGATGCCGTCCGCCGCGTCGCCGGTCAGGGCCAAGAAATCCGGAATGCTGGTGGGCGCGAACCCGCGAATGGCCCTGAACGTGGCCTCGTCGGTCAGCTTCTTCTGCCGGCGATCGACCTGCACGACGCGATCGCCGCGCAAGCATTGGCCGAGATCCTTGTCGGGGGTCAGGATGCGGACCTGCCCCACCCGGTCGCCGTACAGGCGGGCGCCCGTCGCGAGGCCGTCGTCCGCCTCGTGCTCGCGCATCGACCAGACCGTCACGCCGATGGCGCGGACCGCCTCCTCGACGGTGTCGAACTGCTCGCGCAGCTCGGGCGGCACCCCCTCGTCGCTCTTGTACCCGGCGAAGAGGTCGTTGCGGAACGAGCGGATCGGGTTGTCGAACGCCACGGCCAGGTGGGTGACCGCCTCGTCGGCGTCGTCCAGCAGCGCCAGCAGCGACGAGACGACGCCCACCGTCGCCTTGCGATCGGCGCCCGCGGGATCGCGGTGGTCCGGGCGCTTCGAATAGTGCGCGCGGAAGAGCTCGTACGTGCCGTCGACCAGGTGCAGGCGCGCGGCGTCCATCTCAGCGGTCCTCGATCCAGCCGAGCAGGCGGTCGGCGGGCCAGCAGTTGGCGATCTGGGCGGGGTCGACCCAGGCCCGCGCCGCGTGCAGCGCGGCGTAGCGGGCCCGGTCCAGCTCGTCGACGCGGTGGGCGTCGCTGTCCAGCAGGAACGTCACGTTCCGGCCGCGCAGCCGGCGCAGCGCCTCTTCGGACAGGTCCAGGCGCGGCAGCGCGCCGTTGATCTCCAGCGCCGTGCCGGTCTCCTCGGCGGCGGCGCCGATGGCGTCCATGTCGAGGTCGATGGGCGGCCGACCGCCGATCATCCGCGCCGACAGGTGGCCGATCATGCGGACGGCGGGGTCGCGCATGGCGGTGACGACCCGCCGAGTCTGGGCGGCGCGATCCAGGTCGAAGTGGTCGTGGACCGAGGCCAGGCACCAGTCGAACTGGCGGCGGAACTCGAGGTCGTAGTCGAGCTCGCCGGCGGGGCCGATGTTGAGCTCGACCCCGTGGAGCAGGCGCAGCTTGTCGCCCAGCTCGGCTTGCAGCGCCCGGAAGCGCTCGCGCTGGGCGAGCAGTGTCTCGCGCGGCACCCCCGACACGGTCCCCTCGGCGTGGTCGGTGACGGCCAGCACCTGGTAGCCGCGCGCGATGGCGCCGGCCACCATCTCCTCCAGCGTCGAGCGCCCATCGCCCGACACCGTCGTGTGCAGGTGGAAGTCGCCCGACAGCGACGGGATGGGCGGCGGTAGCGCGCCCCGCTCGGCGGCCTCGATCTCGCCGCAATCCTCGCGCAGCTGCGGCGGAATGAAGGGCAGATCCAGGGCCCGGTAGATCTGCTCCTCGGTCTCGCTGGCGACGACCTTGCCGCCGTCGATCTCGGACAGCGCGTACTCGTTCAACGTCAGCCCGCGCGCCAGGGCCCGCATGCGCAGCTTGATGTTGTGCCCCTTCGAACCGGTGAAGTAGAGCAGCGCCGCGCCGATCTGATGCGGCGCCACGACCCGCAGATCGACCTGGGTCCCTCGCCGCGTGACGACGGTGGTCTTCGAGTCGCCCCGCCCCAGCACGCGGTCGACGAAGCTCATCGCCAGGAAGGCCTCGGTCACGGGGCCGGGCGTCTCGGAGGCGACGATGATGTCGACGTCGCCGATCGTCTCGCAGAAGCGGCGCAGCGAACCGCAGGCCTCCGCGTGCGCGACGCCGGGCAGCTCGCGCATCGCGGCCGCGATCCGCTCGGCCAGCGGCAGCGCGACCGAGATGGGCGTGCGCTCGAGCGGCCCCTGCGCCTCCAGCCGCGCCAGCGACTGGGCCAGCTTCTCCTCTGACTTTTCTCCGAAGCCGGCCAGGTTGCGCAGCTTCTTCTCGGCCAGCACGCGCCGCAGATCGTCGATGGACTGGACGCCCAGCTCGACGCGCAGCCGCTGCAGCGCCTTCGGCCCCAGCCCCTGGATCCGCAGCAGCGCCACCACGCTGGGCGGGTGCTTCTGCCGCAGCGTCTCGAGCTTGGCGACCTTCCCGGTGTCCAGCAGCTCCCGGATCTTCTCGGCGGTGCTCTTGCCGATGCCTTCGATCTTCTGAAGCTCCTTGGCCGAGAGGCGGCCGACCTCACCCGCGTGAGCCGCAATGGCCTGCGCCGCGCTCTCGTACGCCCGCACCCGGAACGACTGAGGGTCCTGCTCGTCGAGCATCGTGAGCTCGGCCAGCTCGCGGAGCATCTCGAGCACCTCGTTTTTGCTGTCGGCCATCCGTGAGTTGTAGCCTTGCCCGGATGGTCCGCAAAGCCAACAAGGACGACGCCGAGGTCCTCACCCTCGGCGGGCGGCCGGTGCGCATCAGCCACCCGGCCAAGCCCTACTTTTCGCGCGAGGCCAAGCTGTCCAAGCTGGACATCGTCCGCTACTACCTGGCGGTGGCGCCGGGCGCGCTGCGCGGCATCCGCGACCGGCCCATCGTGCTGAAGCGGTTCGTCGACGGCGCGGAGGGCGAGGCCTTCTACCAGAAGCGCGCGCCCGAACAGCGGCCCGAGTGGCTGCGCACCGTGACGCTGTCGTTCCCGTCGGGCCGGACGGCCGAGGAGGTGGTCGTCGACGACGAGGCTGGCCTGGCGTTCGTCGTGAACCTGGGCTGCCTCGAGCTGCACCCCCACCCGGTACGGGCCGGCGACCTGGACCACCCCGACGAGCTGCGTGTCGACCTGGACCCCGGACCGGGCGTGGCATGGGACGACGTGCGGCGGGTGGCGCTGGAGGTCAAGGCGCTGCTGGAAGAGCTGGGGCTGACGGGGTGGCCGAAGACCAGCGGCTCGCGCGGCATGCACGTCAACGTGCGGATCGCGCCGCGCTGGACCTTCGACCAGGTGCGCCGGGCGGCGCTGGCCCTGTCGCGCGAGATCGAGCGGCGCGCGCCGTCGCTGGCCACGTCGAAGTGGTGGAAGGAGGAACGGCACGGCGTCTTTCTCGACTACAACCAGAACGCCAAGGACCGCACGACCTGCTCGGCGTACTCCGTGCGGCCGCTGCCCGACGCGCGCGTCTCGGCACCGCTGCACTGGGGCGAGGTGGCGGACTGCGAGCCGGCGGACTTCACCGTCGCCACCATGCCGGCGCGGTTCGCCTCCGTCGGCGATCCGCACGAGGCGATCGACGGGGCGGCCGGCAGTCTTGACGCGCTGCTGGAGCTGGCGGCGCGCGACGAGGCGGCGGGGCTGGGCGACGCCCCGTGGCCGCCGCACTTCAAGAAGATGGACGGCGAGGCGCCGCGGGTGGCGCCTTCGCGGGCGCGAGGCGCCAGCAAGAAGGCGGCGGCGGAGAAGCCGGCGACTGGGGCGACCGGCCGCCGCGCCTCGAAGATGCCGCTGATCGTGGTGGCCAATTCCCCCGACAAAGCCGCCGCTCTCGCGGGGCTCGAGCGCTGGAAGGCGCGGCACCCGGAGGCGGCCGCCCACCTGGCCGTCGACGACGTGCTGGTCGATTCAATGCGCGGCCGCTCGTCGACCTGGACGCGCGTCCGCCTCAACCTGCGCCACGTCCCCGAGGCCACGCGCCCGCCCCAGGAGACGCCCGACCCCGACGACGACCCCACCCGCGAGTGGCGCGAGAAGTGGCAGCACGGCCGCGCCGCCGGCCCGCGCAAAAGCGAGCCTTGACCGGGCGTATGAAACGCCAGAACGCCGAGGACGCCAAAAGGCTGAAGGAGCCGACGAAGGAGATCGATCGTCACGTCTCGGAGTTGCTGGGCGCGGCCATGGCGGTCCAACGAATTATTCTCACGCCCTGAGTTGGCGTCCCGGCGTCCTGGCGCTCGAGTGCTTGCGGCGGTAGTGGCGGGTCCACACGGTGATGGCGGCGCCGCCCAGGAGGCCCGGGGCGGCGAAGGCGACTGCCGTCAGGCGCTGCCAACCCAGCGCCGGAAGGTTGACGACGATGAAGGCGGTGATGGTGCCGATGCACGCCGCCAGCATGTTGGCCATGTGCGTGTACCACCAATCCATACGGCTGGCGGGACCGCGGATCCAGTAGCGCAGCTGCCGACCGGCCAGCACGACGCCGAGGGCGGCGAAGGCGAGGTGCAGGGCGGATCCGTTCGCGGCGCCGTACGCCCCGAGAGCGATCGACGCCGCCAGGAACAACACGGACGACACGACGTCGAAGGAGCCACCGCTGCCGCCGATCGGCGTTTTGGCGCGCACGGCGCGGATGCCCGTCGCCGCGCCGTTGGCCGCGAGCAGACCCAGAAAGGCCAGCAACCAGGCCGAGCCGTCGTTGTCTGGATTGGCGTCCAGCAGGCGCGCCGCGCAGAGCACCAGGGCCGCCAGGGCCGCCAGCCACATCGCGCACGCGTAGACCCAGCCGGCGCGCCGATGCAAAGCAGAACCCTTCGTCGCGACCGCGGGGATCCAGAGGGCGATCAGCGCCACCGCGCCACCGACGACATGAACCACCAGCACGCCTCTCACGCCTTCCCGATAACACGGCGGCTCGAGCGGCGATACGGCCGCCGTCCGCGCGGGCCCCGTCAGCGTCCGGCGGCGAAGATGGCTTTCAGCTCGTGGGGCGGGACGACCTCCAGCTGTTCGTAGGTGCAGGTGCGGGGGTCGCGGTCGGGGCGCCAGCGCCGGAAGTGGGCGGTGTGGCGGAAGCGGGTGCCCTGCATGTGCTCGTAGGCCACCTCGGCGACCAGCTCGGCGCGGATCGGCTCCCAGGACAGATCCTTGCCCTGGCTCCAGCGGCTCTTGGCGCCGGGGACGCGGTGTCCCTGGGCGTCCAGCTCGGCGGCGTGGGCCCACTCGCGCCAGGGGTGGTCGGCCAGCGCGTTCTCGCGGTACGGCGCCAGCAGCTCGGTCAGCTCTTTTCGCTTGGCGTCGGTGAAGCTGGCCGCGACGCCCACGTGCTGCAGCTTGCCCGCGCCGTCGTAGAGGCCCAGCAGCAGCGACCCGACCGCTTGCGGGTCGCGCGCGTGCCAGCGGAACCCGGCCACCACGCAATCGCACTCGCGTTCGTGCTTCACCTTGAACATGACGCGCTTGTTGGATTCGTACGTCCCCTCGGCGGACTTCGCGACGACGCCGTCCAGCCCCGCCCCCTCGAAGCGCCGGAACCAGTCGCCGGCCAGCGCCCGGTCGGTCGTCGCCGGCGTCACGTGGATGGGCGGCGCCGCGCCGGCGAGGCGCGCCTCCAGCAGCGCGCGGCGCTCGCGAAACGGCGCCGCGCGAAGCTCGCGGTCGCCGTCGCACAGCAGGTCGAAGAACACGACCGACGCCGGGATCTGCTGCGCCAGCAGCTTCACGCGCGACGCCGCCGGGTGGATGCGCTGCTGCAGCATCTCGAAGTCCAGCTCCTCGCCGCGCGCCAGCACCAGCTCGCCGTCCAGCACGCAGCGCGCGGGCAGCGCGGCCCGCAGCGTGTCGACCACCTCCGGGAAATAGCGATTGAGCGACTTCTCGTCGCGGCTCTGGATCAGCACCTCGTCGCCGTCGCGAAACACCAGCGCGCGAAAGCCGTCCCACTTGGGCTCGAAGATCCACCCCTCGCCTTCCGGGATCTCGGCCACGCGCTTGGCGAGCATCGGCAGGACGGGCGGGCTGACGGGCAGGTTCACGGCGATCTCCTCGGGAAGATGGTGTTCGTTCGGCCGCCTAGTGCAGTCCGGGCGCCTCGTGGCCGCTGCGCGCGACGTACTCGAGGTAGCCGCCGCCGTACTTGGTGACGTTGCCGCCGTCCAGCTCCAGCACGCGGTTGGACAGCTTGGCCAGGAACTGGCGGTCGTGCGACACGAACAGCATCGTCCCGTCGTAGTCGCCCAGCGCGCGCACGATCATCTCCTTGGTCGCCATGTCCAGGTGGTTGGTCGGCTCGTCGAGCAGCAGGAAGTTGGGCCGCGCGAACAGGATGCGCGCCAGCACCAGCCGGGCCTTCTCGCCGCCCGACAGGATCCGGCAGACCTTGTCGACGTCGTCCCCCGAGAAGCCGAAGCAGCCCGCCAGCGTCTTCAGCGTGCCCACGCCGGCCAGCGGGAACGCCTGCTCCAGCGACTGGTACACCGTCAGCGTCGGGTCGAGGATGTCCATCGCGTGCTGGGCGAAATAGCCGAGCCGCACGCTGGGGCCCACGACGACGTTGCCCGCGTCGGGCTCGGTCTCGCCCGCGATCAGCTTCAGCAGCGTCGACTTGCCGGCGCCGTTGACGCCCATCACCGCCCAGCGCTCGAGGCGCCGGATGTTGAGGTCCAGCCCCTCGTAGACGACGCGCGAGCCGTAGCGCTTGTGCACGCCGGCCACCTTGGCGACGTCCTCGCCCGACCGCGGGCACTCGGGGAACTCGAAGTCCAGCGCCTTGCGCCGCTTGGGGGGCTCGACCTTCTCGATCTTGTCGAGCTTCTTCACGCGCGACTGCACCTGCGCCGCCTTGGCCGCCTGCGCCTTGAACCGCTCGATGAAGCGCATCTCCTTGGCCAGCATCGC
>CAZJMY010000483.1:0-4773 GCA_964546845.1 uncultured Myxococcales bacterium
CGCACGGGGGCGTCGCCATGGGGGGCGTCGTGCTGGCCGCGATCGCGGCGGCCGCGCTGCTGCGCGCCCGCGGCGGCGCCGCCGCTGACCGGCGTCGCGCGCGCGCGCTGGCGATCGTCACGCCGCTGTGCGCGCTGGCGACGCTGGCCACCCCGCTCGGGATCAGGCTCTGGACCGCCATCGGCGTTTCGATCCAGGAGTCGCACGACAATGGCATCGCGGAGTGGCGGTCGTCCCTGGAGCTCGGTCCCTTTCAAATCACCTTCTGGGTCCTGGCGGGCGCGTTCGCGATCCTCGTGCTGGCGCGCCGACGCCGGCTGCGCGCGCCGTCCTGGACCGACCTCGTGGTCTGGGTGGCCGCGCTGGTGGTCTTTCCGCTGGCCGTGCGCGCCGTCCGGAACACGACGTTGTTCCTGCTGGTCGCGATCCCGGCCGCCAGTCGGCTGCTGGGTCCCGACTTCCGGCTCGGGCGCCGCCGTCCCGACGCTGCGCCCTCGCAGGACCGGCCGGCCCTGAACCTGGCGCTGTTCGCAGCCGTGTGCCTCGCCGAGGCGCTGGCGGTCGTGACCGCGTGGCGCGCGCCGTACGCGAACCTCAACTGGCACCCACTGGCCGACGGCGCCGTCGCCGCCGCCCGCGATTGCCCGGCGCAGCTCTACAACCGCTACAACGACGGCGGTTACCTGATCTGGCTGGTTCCCGAAAAGCGCGTCTTCGTCGACAGCCGCCAGGACCCGTACCCCACCGCCTTCGTGCAAGAAGGCGCCGCCGTCGAGCGCGGCGCGCCCTACGCCCCGCTTTTCGACCGCTACGGGATCCGCTGCGCGTTCCTGCCGGCGGACGACGCGCTGGCGGCGCGACTTCGAGGCGACGGCTGGCGCACGCAATACGCCGACGCCCAGTGGACCGTCCTCACCAGCGGATCGCCCCGATGACGTTCCAGGCGATGGGCCTGGCGCTGGTGTTCGTGGTGATCGCATTCCGCGCGCTCATCAGCCCCGCCCAGAACGACACCTTCTGGCACCTGCGGGCCGGCGCCGACATCTGGCGGACCGGGCACGTCCCGACGGTGGACAGCTACTCGTACACGGCGGCCGGCTTGCCCTGGCCGGACCACGAATGGCTGTGGCAGGCGTTCAGCTACGGCTGGTATCGCCTGGGCGGCTTCCCGCTTTTGACCGTCGTCGTCGCCGGCCTGATCCTGGCGACCGCGGTGCTCGTGTATCGCCTGGGCACCGGCGCGCCGGCGACCCGCGCCGTCGCGCTGGCGGTCGGACTGACGCTGACGTCGCCGGTCTGGGCGCTGCGCCCGCAGATCGCGACGATGCTGGCCGTCGCCCTGCTGGCGACGCTGCTGGCGCGCGAGCGCTTCTGGCCGATCCCGCTCCTCTTCCTGCTGTGGGGCAACGTCCACGGCGGGGTCGTGCTGGGCGGCGTCGTGCTGGTCGGCGTCGGCGCCGCGGCGGTCGTCCGCTGGCGGCGCACGCGCGGCGCAGCCGATCGGCGGCGCGTGCTGGCGCTGGCGCTGGTGCTGCCGCTGGCCGGGCTGGCGACCTGCGCGACCCCGCTGGGCTTCGGCGTCTTCCGCTTCGTCTGGGAGTCCACGTCGCGCCTCTACGCGCTTCACATCAGCGAGTGGCGGCCGACCTGGCCCGACAACACGACCGGCGCGATCTTCTGGGTCGCGGCGGTCGCGCTGCTCGCGCTGCTGGTCCGGCGCCGCCGGGCGCTGGCGGCCGCGCCCTGGCCCGCCTGGGCGCTGGTCGCCGCGATGCTGGCACTGATGGGGCCGGCCTTTCGATCGCTGCGCAACTTCGCGCCGTTCGCGATCGTCGCCGCGCCTGCGGCGACCCACCTGCTGGGCGACGGATTTCGCCTGCGCTGGCCCGGTCGCGCCGGGTCCGCCAGGGCCGCGCGCGCGCCCGCGCCGGATCACCCGCGCGTCAACCTGGCGATCGCCGCCGTGATGGCCGCGGCTGCTCTGGCGCTGGTGGCCGGCGCGTACGCCGTACGCCTGCCGTGGCTGGCCTGGCAGCCGATCGCCCCCCGCACGCTGGCGGCCGTCGAGTCCTGTCGCGCGCCGCTCTTCAATCACTACGACGACGGCGGCCCGCTGATCTGGTTCGCGCCCGACCGCCCGGTGTTCGTCGACAGCCGCCAGGATCCCTATCCGCTGCCGTTCATGCTGGAAGCGATCGCGGTCGAGCGCGGCGAGCAGCCCTACGCGCCGCTGTTCGCCCGCTGGGGCATCGGCTGCGCGTTCCTGAAGGCGTCGTCGAAGATGACCGATCGCCTGCGCGCCGACGGCTGGCAGACGCGCGCCCTGGACGCCGACTGGGCCGTGCTGGCGCGACCGGGGACGCCGTGAGGGCGCGCCCGGGCCTGTCGTTCGAGCGCATGGCGATCGCCCTGCTGTTCATCGCGCTCGCGTTTCGCGCGCTGCTGATGCCGGCGCAGAACGACACCTACTGGAACCTGCGCGACGGCATGGAGATCCTGCGCACCGGGCACGTGCCGCGCGCCGACGCCTACTCCTTCACGGCGGCGGGCGCGCCCTACACCGATCACGAGTGGCTCTCGCAGGTGCTGCTGGCGCTGGGGCATCGGCTGGCCGGGATGCCGGGCGTCGAGCTCGTGGCCGCCGCCGCGGTCCTGGGCGCGCTGGCGCTGGTCTACCGGCTCACGATCGGGCCGCTGCTCACGCGGTTCGTGCTGCTGGCGCCGGCGCTGTCGGTCGCCTCGTGCGTCTGGGTGCTGCGCCCTCAGGTCTTCTCGCTGCTGGCCATGTCGCTGCTGGTGTGGCTGATCGTCCGCGAGCGCTGGCGCTGGCTCCCGCTGCTGTTTCTGATCTGGGCCAACGCTCACGGCGGCGTCGTGATGGGCGGGCTGGTGATGACGGCCGCCGTCGCCGTCGCGCTGATCCGCTGGCGGGCGCGCGGCGAGGCGGCGGACGCGCGGCGCGCGCGGGCCCTGGCGCTCGCGGCAACGCTCTCGGCGCTGGCGACGCTGTGCACGCCGCTGGGCGCGCGGCTGGTGCCGTACATCGTGCTGACCGCGAATCGCAGCCGCGCCATCGAGATCTCCGAGTGGGCGCCCACGCTGCCGATCGACGTGCTGGGCGTCGCCTTCTGGATCGTCGCGCTGAGCTTCGCCGCGATCGTCGTCGTGCGGCGCCGCGCGCTCGCGTCGGCGGGATGGCCCGAATGGGCGTTGCTTGGAATCTGCGGCGCTCTGCTGCCTGTCGCGGTCCAGTCGCAACGAAACATGGCCCCGTTCCTGATGTTCGCCGCGCCGGCGGCCAGCCGCCTGCTGGGCGCGGACTTCCGTTTTCGCCTGCCGGGGCGGCCGCGCCCGCCCAGCCCCGACCACCCCGGCCTCAACCTGGCGCTGGCCGGCGGCGTCGGGCTGCTGGCGGCGGTCGTTCTGATCCTGGCCTGGGCCGCGCCCGTGGACCGGCTCGAGTGGCGGCCCATCGCGCGGCCCGCGCTGGCCGCGCTGCGGGCCTGCCCGGGACCGCTCTACAACCACTACGACGACGGCGGCTTCCTGATCTGGTTCGCGCCCGACCGTCGCGTCTTCGTGGACAGCCGCCAGGATCCCTACCCCCTGGACCTGCTGCTCGAGCACGAAGCCGTCGAGCGCGGCCAGCGCAGCTACCGCCCGCTCTTTTCCCGCTACGCGATCCGCTGCGCGTTCCTGCCCGCCGCCTCACCGACGGTGAAGGCGCTGGCCGCCGACGGCTGGGCGACCCGCTACCGCGACCAGCGCTACGCGATCCTCGCCGCGCCGCCCGGCAAGTGAGCGCCTGCTAGTGAGGCGCGGTCTTGCGCAGCTGCTCGACGGTGCTCAGCACCTCGCGCGCGTTCACGACCGGGTCGACCTTCGGCCAGACGTGCGCGACCTTGCCGTCGGGGCCGACCAGGAACGTCACGCGCGAGACCATCTTGGTGCCCGGCAGCATCGACGACACGCCGTAGGCCTTCTGAACGTCGCCCGACGTGTCCGCCACCATGGGGAAGGGCAGCTTGTACTTGTCGCGAAACTGCTTGTGGCTCGCCTCGTCGTCGCGCGACACGGCGAAGACCGTCACGCCCGCCTGCGCGAACTTGTCGTGCGAGTCGCGGAACGCGCAGGCCTCCTTGGTGCAGCCCGGCGTCTCGTCCTTTGGATAGAAGTAGACGACCGCGAACTTCCCCTTCTGGTCGGACAGCTTCACCGGCTTGCCGCCGGCGTCGGTGCCGGTGACGTCCGGCGCGGCCGTCCCGACCGGAAGCAGGTCGCCGCCGCGCGCGCGCGACAGCAGCCCCAGCAGCCCCATCCCGACGACGGGGACCATGACCATCGTACCGATGCCCAGCTTCATGCGGGCAAGTCTGGTCGCGCCCGGTGCCCGCGTCCAGCGCCCGATCAAAGGACCTTGCGCAGATACTGGCCGGTGTAGCTGGCGGCGACCCGCGCGACGTCGTCGGGCGTCCCCTGGGCGATGATCTGCCCGCCGCCCGGCCCCCCCTCGGGCCCGAGGTCGATCACCCAGTCCGCCGTCTTGATGACGTCCAGGTTGTGCTCGATGACGATGACGGTGTTCCCGGCCTCGACCAGCCGATTCAGCACCGACAGCAGCTGCGCGATGTCCGCGAAGTGCAGCCCCGTCGTCGGCTCGTCGAGGATGTAGACCGTTCGCCCCGACGACTTCTTGGCCAGCTCCTTGGACAGCTTGATCCGCTGGGCCTCGCCGCCCGACAGCGTCGTCGCCGACTGACCCAGCTTCAGGTA
>CAZJMY010000484.1:0-13978 GCA_964546845.1 uncultured Myxococcales bacterium
TGCACGCTGGCCACCGCGGCGCCCCCGCCCGCGTCGGCCCCGCGCCGCCGGGCCTCGGCCAGCCAGTCGCCCAGGCGCGCGAGGCGGTCGGCGTCCAGCGGGCTCGCGGCCAGCGCCTGGCGCAGATCGGCGATCTCGCGCTGGATGATCTGCAGGGCGCCGCGCGCGTCCTGTCCCGCGTCGTAGAGCCCGGTCAGCAGCGCCACCCCCGGCCCCAGCGGCTCCAGGTCTGCCGCCTGGCGGAACGCGGCCGCCGACCCCGCCGCGTCGCCGGCCCGGTCCCGCAGGATCTCCCCGATGCGAATCCAGCGCGCCGCCTGGCCGGAGGGGTCGCCGGCGCGCGCGGCGGCGCCCTTCAGCGCCTCGACGGCGCCCGCCGCGTCTCCGCACGCGGCCAGCATCTCGGCCAGCTGGTCCAGCGGGCGCGGATCGGCCCGCGAGACGTCGGCCGCGCGCCGCAGCGTGCTCACGGCGCGGGCGACATCTCCCCGCGCCGCGTAGCTGGAGGCGAGGGCCAGGCGGGCGGCCCGGATCGCCTCGGACGCTTCGCCGGGATCCGCCGCCAGCACGCCGCGCGCGGCGGCCGCGTCCAGCGCCAGCAGGTAGCGCTCCAGCCATTCGGACGCCGCGACCGCGTCGCCGGCCGCCGTCGTCGCCTGCGCCAGCTCCCGCAGGGCCTCCAGGTTTTCCGGCTCGAACTTCAAGATGTGCTTGAAGTCTTCGACGGCCCCGGCGATCTGCCCCGGGTCGACACGCAGTCGATGCCGGCCACGCTCGAACAGCAGGCTGATCCGCTCCGCCGTCGCGAGCCGCGCCGCCGCCAGGCGGTAGGACAACAACCCGTCCAGGATCTCGGCGCGGCCGGGGGCCTGCAGGTCGGACAGCAGCAGCCGGTGGGCCTGTTCGTACGCGGGCGTGCTGTCCGGATCCAGCTCGACGGCGCGCGCCAGCGCCGCGATGGCGTCGTCGGCGCGGCCGGCCGTCTCGTACGCCGTGCCCGCGTCGACCAGCAGGCCCGCCGCCCGGTGCGGGTCCCGCACCAGCGCCCCCAGGCGAGCCAGCGCCCGGGCCTCACCCAGCGTGTCGCCGCCGGCGCGCGCCACCCGGCGCACGCCGCTCCAGGCCTCCAGGCGCTGCGGGTCGGCGGCGATCACGCTGGCGTAAGCGGCCAGCGCCCCCGCCAGATCGCCGCCGCGCTCCGCGTCCATCGCCGCCTCCAGATGCAGCGCGATCGCCAGGGGGCCGCCGATCCGGCGCGCGCGCGCCCGCCGCGGATCGGGCCGCGCGGGAGGCCAGACGCTGCCCGGCGCGACCGGCAGATCGGCGACGGCGGGGACCAGCGCCGGCGCGCGCGTCCGCTGCCAGATGGCGACCGCGAGCCGCTCGGCGATCGCGGGGCCGGCCAGGCGGGCGCGGGCGACGGCCCGTCCGTACAGCGCGAGGACCTCCGGGGTCGCAGCGCCGGACGCCTCCTCGAGAGAGGCTGCCATCGCGGCCAGCGCCTCGGCCGCCGCGCCCGGGTCCTGGCCGCGCACGCCGGCCAGGAACTGCCACAGGACCGCGTCCGCCCGCGCCGAGGGGGTGTCCCCCTCCGTGCTTGCGGGCGGCGACACGGCGACGCCCGCGGCCAGGCTGCTGAGGGCCGCTTCGCGCGCGGCAGCGGCGGCGATGGCCGGCTCCTCGACGCAGGCCTGGGCCAGCGCCGACAGCGCTTGGCCCAGCGCGCCGCGTTCGGCCGCCCGGTCGCCGGAGGCCAATCGGAACAGCGCCAGGGCCGCGGCGGGCGCCGTCTCGCCCAGAGGCGATTCGACGATGGCGCGGCGGAAGGCGTCGGCGGCGCCCGATGGATCGCCGGCCCGGGACAGCGCCTCGCCGTAGGCCAGCAGCACATTGGCGGGATCGGCCACGGTCCCGTCGCCGAGCCGCGCCTCCTCGGAGAGCACGGCGATCTCCAGGATCGCGTCGCCCGAGCGCCGCGCCAGCTGGTCGCTCCAGGCGCGGGCCACGGGGTCGCCCTCCGCGCGCAGCGGCGTCAGGGCGGCGACCGCCTCGGCGTAGGCGCCCGCGTCGGCGTGGTGATGCGCCAGGCGGAACCGCAGCGCGCGCACCCGCTCGGACGACGCGTCCGTCTGCGCGGCCAGCTCCGCGGCGACCACGGCGGCGCGCGCCTGGGGCGTCGCCGCCGCGCGTTCCAGCGCGGAACCCGCCAGCCCGGCCGGGTCCGCCGGAAGCAGCTCGTTCAGCAGGGCCGTGCCGCGCGCCACCGCCTCCGCCTCGGGGCTGGCTGCCAGCGTTCGCCCGGCGGCCAGCCGCAGCGCGATCGCTGCGTCGGGGTCCCTGGCCAGGTCCGCCATCGCCAGCAGGTTGCCCGCGCGATCGACCGTGCCGAGGCGCGCCTCTGCGCGCGCTTCCAGGTCGAAGTCGTGAAGCCGCGCCCGCGCGGCGAGGCTTCGCGGGCGCAAGACCACCAGGCGCCGCTGGTGAGGGATGGCGCGCCCGGGCTGGCCCAGCTGATCGGCGTAGAGGCCCACCAGCATCTCGCGCGCCCAGCGTTCCAGCTCTCGATCGGCTTCTGCCGCTTCTGCCGGCGACGGCGGATCCGGTCGTCGGTCTGGCGCTGGATCACGGCGGGCTTCGGACTGCGAGAGCACCTCCAGGCAGTGCTCCAGCGTCGCGGCGGCTTCCTCGATCCGCCCGGCGGCGATCGAGAGCGCGGTCAGCGCCTGCACGGCGGGACGGGCGTGCCGCAACGTCGGGTCCAGCGCCAGCGCGCGGCGATAGAGCTCGGCGGCCGCGTCGGCCTCGCCCAGCGCCGCCGCCCGCACCGCGCCGGCGGCGATGAGGGCGTGCACGCGCGCCGCCCCTTCCGCGGGCGCGGCTTCCGCTTCGCCGGCCAGGGCCTCGGCCAGGGCCGCGGCGTCGTGGTTGCGCACGGCGATCGCCAGCTGGGCGGCGCGCAGGTCGACGCGCCTCGCGCGGCAGGCCAGCACGCGCGGCTCCTCCAGCAGCGCCGAGGCCTCGGCCGTCTCGGCCGGGCCCGCGATCTCCGCGAACAGCAGCGCGACGTCCACGGCGTCGTCGTCGCGGGCGGCCGCCGCGATGAAGTCACGGACGATCTCGGCGGCGGCCGCGCCCCGATCCAGCGCCAGCGCCAGCTCGATGCGTTCGGCGGCAACTGCCGGGTGGGCCGGGTCCAGCCTGGCCGCCTCGTCCAGCGCCTCCAGCGCCGCTTGCGGGCGAGACTGCGTCCGCCGCAGCAGGTGCGCGCGCTCGCGCCACAGCGCGACGGCCAGGCCGCGGTCGGCGCCGGCCAGCCGCTCGCCCAGCACGGCCAGCGCCCGATCGGCGACGTCGGGCGGCGCCGCGCCGCGCGTCAACCCGTCCAGCTCGGTCAGCAACGTGGCCAGCGGGCTGTTTGCATCCCCGCGCGCGAGATCCCCCTCCAGCGCGGCCAGCGCGCGGGCGGCGCCGTCGGCGCGCGCCGCCCGCCAGGCCCTCGCCTCCTCGACGACCAGCGCGCCGCGCCGAGGCGCCGCGTCGGCGATCCGCGACAACCCGGCCAGGGCCTCCGCGCGCAGCCCGGCGTCGTTCCGGCGAACGCCGCTCAGCCACAGCGCGAGCAAAGCCCCCGGGTGGTCGGCGACCACCGCCAGCGCCTCGCGGTAGGCAGCCAGCGCCTCGTCGGCGCGCTCCAGCCGGTCTTCCAGGATTCGCCCGCGCGCGACCAGCAGATCCGCGCGGCCCGTCGGGTCGCTGCCGGCCGGCCGCGCGCGCGCCGCCTCGGCGTGGACCTCGGCCAGCTCGGCCCAGCGACCGGCGCGGGCCAGCAGCCGGCGCACGGTCCAGAACGCCACGACGGAGGCGGGATCGCCCGCGAAGGCCGCGCGCGCCGACGTGAGGGCCAGATCGTCGCCGGCCGGGTTGCGCTCGGCGCGGCCCAGGCGCTCTTCCAGCTGGGCCACCTCGACCAGCAGGCCGGCGCGGCGGGCGCCGTCGCCCGCCGCCGCCTCGGCGCGGAACAGCTCGATGTCGGCGCGCGGGTCGTCCTCGGCCGCCTCGACGATGGGCGGGCGCAGCTCGACGACGTCGACGATGTCCAGCAGCTCGGAACCGCCGGCGTCGGCGGTCAGCCCCGGCTGAGTCCGGTCCGTGTCCTCGCGCCGGACCGTGTCCGGGACCGCGCCGCGCAGATCCGTCCCGACCGGAGCCGGGGGCGGCCCCTCCACGTCGAATTCGATCTCGACCACCTCTTCGTCATCGCCGTCCGGTGCTGGTGGCATGCCGCGGGTATCCGGCCGGAACGCATTATCACGGCCGCCGGATCAGCATGTCAATGGACAGCTCCGAATGCCGTGGGCATGATAGGTCGCGCCTCCGGCGCCGGCGATCGCGGCGTCTCGGAGCCAGAACCGAGAGGCCCGACCTGCCGAACCTGCTCGTCCCCATCGACCTGCGCGACGCCGTCCCGACGCCGCCGTCGCTGTTTGCGCTCGCGGAGGCCCGGCGGGTGGCGCGCGTCGCGGGAGCCACCGTCTACGCGATCGCGCTCGCGGAGAGCGACCTTTCGGGCGAAACGATCGCTCAGCTCGGGCGCGCGGGGGCCGACAAGGTCCTGCTCTGCGAGGGTCCCACGCTCGGGGCTCCGCCGCTGGAAGCGACGCACGGCACCGCGCTGCTGGCCGCCATCGAGCGGGTCTCGCCGCTGCTGGTGCTGTTCCCGGCGGGTGGCGCGGGGGTGTCGCTGGGCCCCAGCCTGGCTGCCCGACTGGGCGCGGCGTTCGCCGGACCGGCGGACCTCGAGGTGAACACCGCCGAAGAGGCCCTGCCCGACGGCGTCGGGCGGGTGTTCGTCCGGTTCTGGGCGGCGGGCCGGGCGGCGTACCGGCGGCTCGACCCGGTCGACGTCGAACGCCCCGTGGTCGCGATCCTGCCGGCCGGCGGGGCGACGACTGCCATCGGCACCCCGACCGTCGACCACGACGTCATCACGTGCGCCGCGCCGCTGGCGCCGGGCGTCGAGACGGTCGCGTCCGAAGCGGACGACCGGGCCGCCGTCGCGCTGGCGCGCGTGCTGGTCGTCGTGGATCCAGCGCTCGGCCAGGCGGCGGTCGACGCGCTGCGGGCGGCGGCTCCGGCCGGGGTGGCCGTGGCCCACGGGGCGGCCGACGCGTCCTCTGTCGCGGCCGCGACGCCGGAGGTCATGATCGTGGTCGGCGGGACACCGCCGCCCATCGGCACGCCACGGGCCCGCCTGGCGATGGTCACGACCGGCGCTGGACCCGAACCGGCAGGCCGCGCCGTCGACGTCGTCTGGCGGCTGCCCGCGGAGACCACGCCGGACGCGATGATTCAGCAACTGGCCCAGGCGCTGCCCGGCCTGGCGCCCGAGACCGCGCCATGAACGTGCTCGTCTGTTTGCGCACGACCGCCCGCACCAGCCCCGATCTGCTCGACGCGGCGGACGCACGAGCGCTTGCGCACGCGCTGGCGCTGCGGGGCGCGGGGCACACGGTGACGGCGCTCTACGTGGCCAGCACCGCGGACGCGGCGCCTGTCGCGGCCCGGCTCGCGCCGCACGTCGATCGCGCCGTCCGCGTCGTCAGCGAGGAGATCGCCGCGGCGGACTTTCACACCTGCGGGCAGATGCTGGCCATGGCGATCCGGCGCCTGGGCGCCGACGTCGTGCTGATCCCCATCCAGGGCGAGGACGAGGGCGCCACCGGGACGGCGGCCGCGATCGCGCGTCACCTGGGCGCGCGGTACGTTCCGTTCGTCGAGGAGATCGGCGCGGGCGGCGATGCGAAGGCCGAGGTGGTCGTGCGCGGAGGTGGCCGCAAGCGCCGGCTGCGCGTCGCGTTTCCCGCGGTCATCGGCACCGCGCCCGGCCCCGCCACGCTCCCCGAACTGGACGCAGGCGCCGCGCCGCCGCCCGTCGAGACCATCGCCCTCAGCGACCCCGAAGCCACCGTGGTCCGCCGCCGCACCGAGCTCTTGGGCCGCCCCGAGACCGCCTCCCGCGGCACCCAAACCGTCACCTCCGCCCCCGCACTCATCACCGCCCTCAAACGCCCGTAATCGGCCTCCCCTTCGCTCGTTCCTTTACTACGGGTCGCGGACTTCGGGGAGCAGGGCTTCGAGTTTGGGGCGGTCGTTGAGGGAGGGGTCGTCGAGGACGCGCTCGAGGAGGCGTTCCAGGATGACGCCGATCTGACGGCTCGGCGGGATCCCCAGGATTCGCATCACGTCGCGCCCGTCGATGGCCAGGTCCGTCACCCGGAGCGCCGCGTCGGCGTCGGCCACGGCGCCGATACGCCGCCGCAGCTCGCCGATCTCTTGCTCGGGATCCTCGCCGAAGCCGCGCCCCCGCACGTCCCCCTCGCGCAGCGCGAACAGATCCGCCAGCCCCTCGCTGCCGCCCACGCGCCGCACGAATCGGCGAATCGTCCCGTCGCTCCAGTCGGGCGTGTAGAAGAACATGTGGTTCCTGACCATGGCCACGACCCGATCGCGATCGGCGTTGGCTAGCTTCAACCGGCGGCAGATCTCCTCGGCCATGTCGGCGCCGACGTACTCGTGCTTGAAGAAGCTGTACTCGCCGGGCTCGCCCTCGCGCGGCTGGCGCGAGCGCGGCTGGCGCGAGCGCGGCTGGCGCGAGCGCGGCTTGCCCACGTCGTGCAGCAGCGCCCCCAGCCGCGCCACCACGTCGCCCCGCGTGGCGTCCACCACCGACAGCGTGTGCCCGAAGACGTCGTGCTTGTGAAAGCGGTTCTGCGTGCACCCCACCCCTTCCAGCAGCTCCGGGATGACCACGCCCAGCAGGCCCGTCTCCCGCATCAGCTCCAGCCCGCGTGACGGACGCGGCGCCGCCAGCATCTTGAACAGCTCGTCGCGAACGCGCTCCGCCGAGACCTTGCGCACGACGTCCAGCGTCTGCGGGATCGCCGCCCTGGTGGGCGCGTCGATGTCGAACTCCAGCTGGGCCGCCTGCCGCACGGCGCGCATCGGCCGCAGTCCGTCCTCGCGGAACCGCATCACCGGGTCGCCCACCGCGCGGATCAAGCGCCGCCCCAGATCGCCGCGCCCGTCGAACGGATCGGTGAGCCGCCCGTCGACGGGGTCGAAGCCGATCGCGTTCATCGTGAAGTCGCGCCGGCTCAGGTCCTCGTCCAGCGTCTGCACGTAGCTGACCGACGACGGCCGCCGCCCATCCAGGTAGTCCCCCTCGCCGCGAAACGTCGTCACCTCGACGGGGCGGCGCGGGCTGGCGTCGGTCAACACGGTCACCGTCCCGTGCTTGAGGCCCGTGGGGATCGCGAACGTGTGCCCGAAGAGCGCCAGGACCGCTTCCGGCACCGCGTCGGTCGCCACGTCGAAGTCCGCGGGCGGCCGCCCAATCAGCATGTCGCGCACGCCGCCGCCCACCAGGTGCGCCTGGTGGCCGGCCCCCCGCAGGCGCCGGCAAACGACCAGGACGTCGGCCGGGATCTGCGCGCGCAGCGCCTCGACAGTCTGCTCGTCCGCGGGTTCGGTCATTCGGGCTTCGCCTCGCCGCGCTCGATGGCCTCCAGCGCCGCGGCGGCCGCGCTCTGCTCGGCCTCTTTCTTGGACCGACCGGTGGCGCGCCCCAGATCGCGGCCGGCCACCGTCAGCGCGACCTCGAACCGTTTGTCGTGATCGGGTCCGCTGGCGCCGACGACCTCGTAGACGGGCGCGACCTGCCACAGCGCCTGCGCCCGCTCTTGCAGCCGCGATTTGAAGTCGAGGCGCGCGTGCTTCGGCAGGTCCCGCAGCTCGGGCTGAAAGAGGCGCGCGGCGATGCCCCGGGCGGCCTCCAGCCCCGCGTCGAGATAGACGGCGCCCACCAGCGCCTCCAGCGCGTTGGCCAGGATCGACGGCCGCGTGCGCCCGCCGGTCTTCTCCTCGCCGCGCCCCAGCAGCACGAACCGCCCCAGGTCCAGCAGCGCCGCGGCCCGCGCCAGGCCCCCCTCGCTGACCAGCGCGGCCCGCGCCCGACTGAGCTCGCCCTCGGAGGCGTCGGGCAGCTGCGCCATCAGGAGGTCGCTGGTGACCAGGGCCAGCACCGCGTCGCCCAGGAACTCGAGCCGCTCGTTGTCGGCGCGCCCGGCCAGCGCGGCCTCGTTCAACCACGACGTGTGCGTGAGCGCCGTGTCCAGCAGCGCGCGGTCGCAGAAGCGGTGACCCAGCCGCTGCTCCAGCTCGGCAGCCTCGGCGCGTGGCTCTGGTCTCTCCATGTCGTCCTCGGGTCCCCGCGCTCAGCCGGCGATCCAGCCACCGCCCAGCACGCGGTCCTCGCCGTCGTAGAAGACCGCCGCCTGGCCCGGCGCCACGCCGTAGGCGGGCGCGTCCAGCCGCACCAGCGCGACGCCCCCCTCGGCGGCCTCGATCCAGCCGGGCGCCGGCGGGGCGTGGTGGCGGATCTGGACCGCGCAGCGCCGGCTGGCGCCCGCCGCGGCGCGGTCCAGCCAGCGGACGTCCGCCACGCGCAGCCGATCCTGCCCCAGACGCGTGCGCGGCCCCACGCGGACCTCGCCCGTCGCCGCGTCGATGCGCAGCACGAACCGCCGCTCGCCGGCGCCGCCCGGGACGCCCTTGCGCTGGCCGATCGTGAAGGTGTGAGTGCCCGCGTGACCGGACAGAGGCGCGCCCGTCTCGTCGTCGACGATCACGCCGGCCGGCCCCGCCCCGCCGCGCGCCGCGACGAACGCCTGGTGATCGCCGTCGGGGATGAAGCAGATCTGCTGCGAGTCCGGCTTCTCCGCGTTGGGCAGGCCGTGACGCCGCGCCAGCGCGCGCACCTCGTCCTTCGTCAGCTCGCCCAGCGGGAACCAGACCCGGGCCAGCACCTCGGGCCGGACCCCGAACAGGAAGTACGACTGATCCTTGCCCGCGTCGCGCGCGCGCGCCAGCGAGGGGCCGTCGGCCCCCGCCACCAGCCGCGCGTAGTGTCCGGTCGCCAGCACGTCCGCGCCCACGGCGTCCGCGAAGGCCAGCAGCGGGCCGAACTTGATCTTCTCGTTGCAGCGCACGCAGGGGTTGGGCGTCCGTCCCGCGCGATGCTCGGCCACGAAGTCGTCGATCACCGCCGCAGAGAAGGCCGCGCTCTCGTCGACGACGTGGTGGGGAATTCCCAGGCGCGCGGCGGTGGCGCGCGCGTCCTCGATGTCACGCGGCCCGCAGCAGCGCCCGCCCACGCTGGCGGCGGTGCCGGACGCGTCGTAGAGGCGCAGCGTGACACCGACGACCGCGTGGCCGGCCTCGACCAGAAGCGCGGCGGCCGTCGACGAATCGACGCCGCCCGACATCGCGACCACGACGCGCGGCTTGGCGGTGCCTCCGGGACGCCGCGAGGCGGCCGGGGCCGTACCCTGCCCGCGCGCGCGGACGCGGGCCACGATCTCCGCGGTCAGAGCCGCGGCGCGATCGACCTCCGCCTCCGTCGTCCCCCGCCCCAGGCCGAAGCGCACCGCGCAGGCGGCCTCGTCGCGCGAGCGCCCCAGCGCCAGCAGCACCGGGGACGGCTCCAGCGAGGCGGAGCTGCAGGCCGCGCCCGTCGAGACGCACACCCCCTCGAGATCCAGGGCCGCCGCGACCAGCTGCCCCGGCGCGCCTGGAAAGGTGACGTTCAGGGTGCCGGGCAACGCCTGCGCCGCCTGGCCGTTCCGGCGCGCGCCCGCGATGGCCAGCAGCCGCTCGGCCAGCCGGTCGCGCAGCGCGGCCACGCGAACGGCGTCGGCGGCCAGCCTGGCCCGCGCCAGCCGGGCGGCGACGCCGAAGCCGACGATGCCGGCGACGTTCTCGGTCCCGGCGCGCCGCTCGCGCTCTTGATGGCCGCCGCGCAGGACCGGCTCCAGGGCCAGCCCGCGCCGGATGAACAGCGCGCCGACCCCCTTGGGCCCGTGGATCTTGTGGGCGGACAGCGCCAGCGTGTCGACGCCCAACCGCCCGACGTCGACGGGGATCTTGCCCGCCGCCTGCACCGCGTCGGTGTGCACCGACGCGCCCGCCGCGCGCGCGACGGCCGCGCACGCGGCCACGTCCGTCACGTTGCCCAGCTCGTGATTCGCCAGCCCCAGCGCGACCAGCACCGTGGCGTCCCCCAGCAGCGGGCCCAGCGCGACGGGATCGATCTCCCCCTCGAGCCCCACCGGCATCCAGCGCACGTCGGCGTCGCCCAGCGCGCCCAGCACCGACGGGTGCTCGAGGGGCGACGTGACGACCCGGCCCAGCACCCCGCCGGATCGGCGCGCGCCCAGGATGCCGCGGATCGCCAGGTCGTTGCTCTCCGTGCCGCCCGACGTGAAGACGATCTCCTCGGGAGACGCGCCGATCAGCGCCGCGACCTCGGCGCGCGCCTGCTCGACGGCCTCGCGCGCCGCGCGCCCGGCGGCGTGCGTGCTGGACGCGTTGCCCGACAGGTCGCGCAGCGCGGCGGTCATCGCCTCCAGCACCTCGGGGGCAAGTGGGGTCGTGGCGTTGTGGTCGAGATCGATCATCGCGGGCGTTTCTTGTGTGAGCCGATCGGGAGGGGCGGCAGGTTGGTCAGCGCGCGGACCGCCATGCCGCCGACCAGGTGGCGCTCGACCACCCGATCGACATCCTCGAGCGTCATCTGATTGGAAAGGACGCCGCCGCCCGACGCTCCCCCGAGGCCCGCCAGAGCCGCGTCGCCCTCGGCGACCAGGATGTTCGGCCCGCGCAGGCAATGGCCGAGGCAGATCTCTTCCCGCACGCAGACCCGGTCCGCCAGCCCCCGGGCGGCCACCCGCGCCCGAAGGTGCTCCAGCAATTGCCCCGCCCCGCGCCGGTCGCCGCAGACGGGCCCCCGGCAGACGATGACGTTGAGCATCAGGGCCGCTGTCGCTGGGCGGTCTCGTTCAGCGCGCGCGTCAGGTGCGTCCGCAGGCCGGCGACCGTGTGCGGCTCCTCGGCGACGAAGAGCAGCAGCTCGCGGTCCTCGGTGCCGCCCAGCCGCAGCAACGCCTCCGACGCCGCGATCAGCGCCGCCGGGTCGCGGTCATAGACCGGGTCGCTGCGGTACATGGTCAGGAAGTCGCGCAGCGCGCCCGTGGAATCGGTCGCGCCCGTCTGCACCAGCGCCCGCGCGATCTCCGCGGCGGCGGCCGGCGGCGTCTCCGGCAGCGCCAGGTGAGCCTCGAGGTCCGGCGTCACCGAGCGGCCGATCGGGCCCAGCGCGCCGATGGCGCGCGCCAGAACCTCGACCGGCGGCGGCGAGCGCTTCTCGCAGTAGTCCGCGTGGGCGCGCAGGGCCGATCGATAGAGGTCCAGCGCGCCCGCGTCGCGCCGGCCGACCAGCATCTCGCCCGCCTTCTGCTGGGCCAGCGGCGCCGTCTTCGGATCGGTCAGCAGCTCGAGCAGCTTGGTCGTCACCGACCGCCCCGACTGGCGCCCCAGCTCTTCGACGGCGAACAGCTTCAGCGCGGGGAACCGCTGGTCCGGATCGGCGATGATGCCCGTCAGCGTCGCGGTCACCTCGGGGGGACGGGCGGCCTGGACCATCGCGGCCCTGGGCGTGAACCCTTCCGCGTCGAAGGACGCGCCGCGAACCACCTCGCCGGGCAGCGACGCCTCGTAGACGCGCGCCCCGGTCAGCGGATCCAGCGCCACCAGCTCGCCCGCGACCGTCGCGAACAGGATCACCTTGCCGGTGTCGGCCGACGCCACGGCGTCGGTGGGGCTGGCGTACGCCCACCGCAGCACGCCCGTCGTCGCGTCGAACGCGAAGAAGAACCGGTAGTCGTGCACGAACGCCAGCCCGTCGCGGAACTGCGGGCGTCCGCCGTCCAGCGTCACCCGCCACAGAACGCGGTTGCGATCGATCGCCGAATACTCGGTCTGCTCGGGGCGATAAAAGTCGTAATCGTAGGTGGGGCGCACGAACGCCGGCAGGTGCGCCGTCAGGTACCCGGGCGACCGGCGCGAGCCGCGCGCGGTGTCGCGCCCCATCAGGAACACCCCGCGCGAGCCGTAAAACAGCCCCTCGGGCAGCGCGCGCACGAACGTGGCCGCCTCCTCCGTCGACAGCACCTGCCCGACGGGCGCGCCCGTGGCGCCGTCGTACAGCAGCACGTACTGCGACTCCGCCGGGACCGCCACCAGGCCGCCGCGCGCGGCGGGCGCGGCCACCCGCGCCGACGGCAGCGCCTGTTCCCAGCGGCGGGCGCCCGTGCGGCCGTCGAGGGCGGTGAGGCGCCCGGTCGGCTTGCCGCCGCCGGTCGCGACCCGCTCGACGACGTAGACCTGGTCACCGTCGACGGCGTACCCGAAGAGCGTCTCGGACGACGCGATGGGGTGCTGCCACAGGACCGCGCCCGAGCCCAGGTCGCGCCCGACGATTTGCCCGTTGGGCGACGCCGGCGGCGTGGCCTTGCTGCCGTGCACCAGCACGCTGGCCCCGGACGCCACGCGCACCGTCACGTCGGCCGGCTGCGTCCACAGGAGCCGCGACGCGTTCAGATCGTAGGCCGCGAGCCGCGGCCCGGCCGCGCCGCCCAGCACCAGGAACGCCAGGCTGCGCGCGCCCGTCTCCGGCGCGCGCGAGCGCGACACGGCGGCGGCGACGTCGTCCCCGTTGCCGGCGCGCTGGTACGGGCTCGCCGCGCAGCCCGCCACCGCCAGCGCCCCGATCAGGCCCAGACGCGCGCGGGTCACTGGGCGCCTCCGCCCCGCTGGTCGAGCAGCTTCTGGGCTTCCTTCTTCGAGGCGCGGTCCTCCTTGGCGGGGACCGAGGCCAGGTACTCGGCCAGCGCCGTCGTGGCCACCGCGCCAGACAGCCGGCCGATGGTGCGCAACACGTCGATGCGCAGCTTCTCCGGCACGTCGGAGCGCTTCACGTACTCCCCCAGCGTGTTGGCGACGATCTCGTCGTCGATGGTCCCGGCCAGCTCCGCGATGCGGGGCACCAGGTCCGGCGTCGCCAGCGAGGCGAGCGCGGCGCCGACGCCGGCGTCTCCGCGCGAGAGGAGCGCGAAGAGGCGCGGGACGGCCTTGGTCTCGCGGCGGGCGGCCAGCGCGTCGGCGGCCGCCGCGCGAACGTCCGGCGCCGCGTCGCCCAGCCGTTCCAGCAACGTCGCCGTGACGTGCGCGTCGGACACGCTCGCCAGCGCCTTGACGGCGCGCCGCCGGATGTCGGGGGAGCGATGGCCAGCATAGAGCGTCAGCGCGTCGATCACGGCCTGGTCGGCCCGCAAGGCATGGGCCTCGCCCAGCTTGGCGAAGGCGTCCAGCACCGCCTGCACGCGGACGGCCCGGCCCCCCTCCGCCAGCACCTCCAGCAGCGGCTCGGCGGCGCGCGGCGTCCCGGCCGCGCCCAGCTTGGCGGCCGCCTCGGTCGCCGCCTCGTCGTCGGCGCCGATCAGCGCCTGGCGCAGCGAATCGAGCTCCGCCGCGGGCAGGCCGGCCGCCTCGGTCGCGGCCGCCTTGTCGGTGGACCTGTCGGACGTCTTGCCCGAGCCCTTGCCCGAGCCATTGCCCTTCTGGCCCGCGTGGGCAGCCCAGGCCGGCGCCGCGGCGGCGATCGCGCAGAGCACGGCCAGGGCCAGGCCGCCGCGATGGATGCGCGGCGCTCTCACGGGCAGCGCCGCCTCACTTGCCGCGGGCCTCCGAGTCCGAGAACTCGACCTTGCCGCTGTAGTTGGCGCCCTTGCCCAGCAACCAGAAGCTGGTCGTCGCGATCACGCGGCCGCGCGACTCGATCGTCATCATGTACCGCTTGCGCACGTCGAACTCGGGCTTCGCCAGCACGATGCTGGAGCCGAAGATGCGCGAGCCGCGCTCGCGCGTGTACTGCGGATCGCCAGCGACGAACTTCTTGCCGCCCTGGGTGATGTCGTAGAACTTCACCTGGATCTCGCTGTCGTCGAGCGGCTGCGAGAAGAACGCCAGGTACTCCAGGTTCCAGCTCCCCTTGTCGGCGCCGCTCTCTTCGGTCGGCCAGATC